>JBEPVB010000016.1:0-30072 GCA_041691215.1 Chloroflexota bacterium | reverse complement strand
GTCAGGGGTTCGAGTCCCCTCATCTCCACCAACCCCACTCGTCTCCACCATACCCACTCGTCGATGACGCGGCGTCATGACAGGGCGCTCATCCTTGACCAGAGTCGGAAGCGGACAGCAGCCAGCTCGCTTTGGACGACCTGTGCTCTCTCGCTCCAGGTGATTTGCCGTGCGACGCACCCTTTCCATCCTTCTCACCAGTACGTTCCTGCTCTTCGGCTCGTTCGCGGTCGCGAGCGGCGTCGCAGCCGCGACGATTGCACCGACGACCACGTGCAGCAATGGCGTCGACGACACCCCCGGCCTCGGGCTGATCTGCGAAGTCACCGTGGTGAACCACTTCACGGCCAGCGGCGGGACGGCGACCGTGACCGTCCGGGAATGCCACGGCGCGGCAGGTGCTCCGGAAGCGGCATGCACCACGACCACCAAAAACCTGACCGGACCGGTCACGGCCGTGACGCAGTGCAACAACTCGACCAATGGCGGCGGCGGAACCCTGCGCTGCAGCGTCACCGTCTCCAACCAGTACACCGGCACGAGCGCGGCGGCGACAGCGGTCACCGTGAATCAGTGCGTCGGCTCAGGCAGCATCACGACCGGCTGCGACCCATTCCCGGCGACGACTTCCGGGGCGACGATCACCCAGTGCAACGGCTCGGCTGGCGGTGGAACCCTGGTCCAGCTGACCTGTACCGCGACAGGCACGACCTCGGCCGGCCACAAAGTGACGATCAACCAATGCAACGGCTCGACGAACGGTGGTGGCGCCCTGGTCATCTGTTCCGCGACCATCTCCAACGCGGTAACGACGCTGTCGCCACCGCCGACCGATACGGGCGCACCGGGTAGCCCCTCGTCGGCGGGTTGGGGTGGACCCCTTCTCGCCGCGATCTTCGGCCTCGCCCTGGTCGCGCTCTTCAGCGGCGGCTTCGCAAGGTCGGTCCGCCGCCGCTAACCGACGCCGCGTCGAGGGCACGCTCAGACCAATGACATGCCCGAGCTCGTTCAAGGGAGCTTCTCGACGTATCAGGGAACCGTCTCGCCGACGACCGCCTCCCGGACCCCGGCCGTGATCGAGCCACCGAGCAGCCGGAGCGAGACCGCCTGGATGGCAAGCGCTCCTGCGACCGCGCAGGCCGCTGCCGGCAGGACCCCGACCAGGGGCATGGCGACCAGGATCACGGTGAAGAAGCCCAGCCAACCGTACAGCCCCAGGACCAGCCCTCGGAGCAGGGCCACCGCGGCGCGCGAGCCGGCCTGGCGGTGGGCGAAGACGGTCAGGGTCGTGACATAGACCGGGTACGTCGCGGCGAGGCCGCTCAGGCGGGCCCCGAGGGTGGGCGCGAGGGCGGTCAGGCCCACGACCAGGGTCGTGCCCACCACGATCCGCGCCGGGAGGTCCCAGGTCGGGACGCGCCCGCCGCGGCCGACCTCCGGCGCAGCGGGAACCGTGACGATCGCGATGGCCATGGCCGCGCCGACACCCACGACGACGAGCGGCAGCGAAGTGGGGTCGAGGCCGTTGACCACCAGGCCGGCGATGACGAACGCGGCCGTGGCGATGGTGCTGCTCACGAACGGGCCGGCAACCGCTGCCGCCCGAGCATAGGCGATCGCGTAGGCGCACAGCCCGAAGCCACCGCTGAGCACGGCCAGCCCGACCTCCCGGCCGAACGGGATGCCGTGCTCAAGGGCCACGAACACGACCACGGGGCCGCTGGTCAGGGGCAGGGCGACCAGGAAGCCCGCCACGGCCGGACCCCAGCGCCGGGCAACGAGGCTCATGCCACCGATGAAGAACGGGGTCAGCAGGAGCTTGACGAGCGTCAGGGGCACCGGCAGAGCGTAGCGGCGATGGCGACCTGCAGAGGGCCGCGCCGAACGTACTAGCATCGCGGCGATGCAGCCGCTGCCGCGGGTTCCCGCGCGTCGCTCGATCCTGGCGCTCGGCGCCGCCGTCGTGGGCCTTGCCGGGGCCACGCTTGCGGCAGCGCTCCTCGAGTCTGGGCCGCTCGAGATTCGGGATGCCGCGCCGATCTACATCGTGCCGGTCGTGATCATGGCAACGCGCTTCGGCAGCCGGGCCGGGGTGGCCACTTCGCTGGCGTCGTTCCTCGTCTACGACTTCCTGTTCACGACGCCCCGTTTCAGCCTGGCCGTCGCCGATCCGAACGAGCTCCTGGACCTCGTCCTGTTCCTCTTCATTGCCGTGGTCGTCGGGCGGCTTTCGGCGATCGGCCTGGAGCGGGCCAACCTGGCGGAGGTCCGGGCCCGCGAATCACTGGCCCAATTTGCCGTCAGCCGCATCCTGGCGACCGAGGAGCTCGAACAGGCCATCCCGGACAGCCTCGCCCGAATCGCCCAGGACGCCGGGGTCACCAGGGCCTGGGTCACCGTCGACGAGCCCTCCTCCTCGCGAACCCTCGCGGATACCCAGGCCGGCCAGCCCACCCCCGGCTCTGGGATCGTGGACGTCCTTGCTCGCGCGCCGGGCGACGAGCCGGCGCGCTGGATCCGCGCCCACGCGCCGTCGGCCGGTCCGCGGCCGGAAGCCGGCGCGACCCGACTCCGGATCCGCATCGAGGCCGAGGGCGAGACCATCGGGTCCCTCTGGGCCATCAGCCCGGGCGGGCCGCCGGGTCGCGAGCCGACCCGCCTGCTGGCCCTCCTCGCCGACCAGCTCGGGATCGCCCTCCATCGGGAGCAGCTTCGGCGGGGCGCGATGGATGCCGAGATCAGCCGTCGCAGCGATGCCCTGAAGTCGAGCCTCGTCACCTCCGTGTCGCACGACATTCGGACGCCCCTGGCCGGCATCCGGGCAGCGGCCGGCGGGCTCATGGATCCCTCGGCGCCGGCCGACCGCGAGGCCACGGTCCGGGCCGCGACCGAGATCGATGCCGCGGTGACCCGCCTCGATCGGATGGTCCGGCGGCTGCTCGACCTCGGCCGGATCGAGGCCGGCCTCCTGCGGCCCGACCTCGAGGCCTTCGACCTGCGCTCGATCGTCGAGGCGGCCGTCGAGCGCCTTCGCCCGTCGCTCGGCCACCGGCCGATCGAGATCGACATCGATGAGAGCCTGCCACCTGTCCGTGTCGACGGGCTCCTGTTCGACGAGATCCTGGGCAACCTCCTCGAGAACGTGGCCCGCCACGCGCCGCCGCCGGCGGCCTGCCGGATGGCGAGCACGATGCGCGCGGATGGCGGCGTCGACCTGGTGGTCGAGGACGGCGGTCCGGGCGTGCCCGCGTCCCGCCTGGCCCGTCTCTTCACCGCCTTCACCAAGGCCGAGGGTGATCGCCCCGACCGCGGGGCCGGGGCCGGCATCGGGCTCGCCGTCGTTCGAGGCTTCGCGACGGCCATGGGCATCGACGTCGAGGTGGGTCCAAGCGCGCTTGGTGGGCTCGCCGTCAGGCTCCACCTCCAGACGGTCGACCTGCCGCCGGCCGAGGCCGCGGCGTGAAGGGCCCGCGTCTCCTCCTGGTCGAGGACGACGCCCCGACCCGACGGATGGTCGCGGCGAACCTCGGCGCGCACGCCTACGCAGTCACCGAGGCCGGCGACGTGATGAGCGCCCTGCGGGCCTGGGATGCCGAGCGTCCGGATCTCGTCCTCCTTGACCTCGGCCTGCCGGATCGCGATGGCTCGACGATCATCCGGCACATCCGGCGGGAAGCGTCGACCCCGATCCTCATCCTCTCGGCCCGCGTCGACGAGGTCGAGAAGGTCGTCGCGTTGGAGGCCGGCGCGGACGACTACGTGACCAAGCCGTTCGGCCTGGACGAGCTCCGAGCTCGCGTCGCGGCGCTCCTGCGACGGGCCAGCGGACCCGCCGCCGATCCGGGGGGTCGGGTGATCGCCGGACCGGTGGTCATCGACGTCGTGCGCCGGGTGGTGACCGTCTCGGACATTCCCGTGGCCCTCACGCCGCGCGAATACGAGCTGCTCAAGACGCTCCTCTCGATGCCCGGCCGGGTGCTGACCAAGGGCCGCCTCCTGCGGGCGGTCTGGGGCGACGCCTATTCGGACCAGGGCCACTACCTGCACGTCTACGTGAGCCGGCTGCGACGGAAGCTGGACGCGGCCGATCCGGCGGCCCGGGCAGGCGGCCTGATCGCGGCCGAGCCGGGGATCGGCTACCGCGTGCGGGTTCCGGACGAGGAGATCGACCCCGCCTGACGCCCGCACGTTGAGCGATCCTTGAGCGTCGGCCGGCGGCCGGCGGACGGCTGCCTCTTGGAGCCGGGGCGGAGATTGAGGGCATGGCTGACGTCCTGCCGTTTCCGCCCGCCCAGGAGGTGCCGCGCCAGCGCGACATCACCGAGATCGTGACCGCGATCGTTCTCGTGGCCGCGGGCGCGGCGCGTCGGGTCCGCCTCGTGAACCTGGCCGAGCCGCTCGTGGCGGCTGGCGAGGGCGCGGCCCAGGCGTCGGCGGCCGGCGTGGACTTCCGAGTCGAACGCGACGGCGATCACGTCGAGGTGGTCGTCGGACCCCGGCGTTGAGTCCCGAAGGGGACGGCGAGGCGAGTCCCGGCTTCGGGGCTCCTGCCAGCCCGGCGTCCAGTCTGGCAAGATAGGCGCCCCGCGCGGCGGCCGGCTTCCGGTCCGATCGAGGCGGCGTCATCGGCGTGGGTCGGTTGGGCAGGTGGTGAGCCCAAGGGTCTGTAAAACCCTCGCCTTCGGCTGTGGCAGTTCGATTCTGCCCCGGCCCACCAACATCCGATGACGACGCAGCCGCGGCGGCCGCGAGCCGCGGCGAGGCTCAGCCGTCGAGGTCGGCGGCCCCGAGCGCGGCGTGGAGCTCGTGGGAGTGGGTTCGCAGCCAGCGTCGCCAGGCCACGTGGTCGGGCCGGCGGGCAGCCACAAGGGCCCAGAACCTGGGACCGTGGCCGAAGACCTTGAGATGGGCGAGCTCGTGGATGACCACGACCTCGAGGGCCTCGGGCGGGCCGAGGATCAGGCGCCACGAGAAGGACAGGGTCCCCTTCCGCGAGGCGCTTCCCCAGCGGGACCGCGTGTCCCGGATCGAGATCCGCGTCGGGGCAACACCGAGGTCGGGGGCGTAGCGGACGACCATCGAGTCGATGGCGAGCCGGGCGCGCACACGGAGCCAGGCCCGGAGGACTTCCGCCGGGTCGCGCCGGTCCGCGGCGCCGAGCGTGATGTGGAGCTCGTCACCGGCCTCCGCCCCGTGACGGGCGACGCTTGACCGACCGCTGCCGGGCGGGGCGGTTCGGATCCGGAGCAGGTGCAGCTCACCGAGGTAGCGGAACGTCCCGCCGTCGGTGATCCCGCCCCGAGCCGCCACCGCGTCGCGCTGTTGCTCGAGGCGGCCCAGGTGCCGGCGGAGCCATGGCTCGCGGTCCGCCAGGAAGCGCTCGATGTCGGGCTCCGGGTGGCCCCAGCCGCGCCGGCTGGCGAGCGGCACAGCGACCACGACCCCATGCCGGGGATCGATCGTGACCCGCAGCGTCCGCGAGCGGGCGGAGCGTCGAAGCTCGTACGTCAGGGGTCCGCCCGGCAACGAGACCCGGCGGGATTCGAGGTCGGGGCTGGCGGGCATCGGAGGCGATGGTGCCACGCCGTAACGTTCGGCGGCGACCCGACGTCTGCCCGGTCATGATGTCGGGACGTGGAGATCCGAAGGTGACGGGCGGCAAGGGACGGCGCGACGAGCCGCTCCCGGTGTTCGAGGCGGTCGAGACCTTCGAGGCCGAGGCCGTCTTCGGCCCCGGTCGTTCCGGGCGTCGAGGTCCGGGCCCCCAGCGCGGGGCCGGGATCGCAGCCGGGCTGCTGGTTGTCCTCGTGGCCGGGATCGCGCTTGGCAGCCTGCCCAAGGGCGGCGATCCAACGGGCCGGCCGTCGAACTCGCCGCTCGGAACCGACGGCGGTGACCTTGCCTTCAATCCGGATCCCGGCCCCTGCCAGGCGGCAACCGTAGCCCGGCTGCCGACGCTCTTCATCTCGAACGCCGAGCAGCAGATCGCGCGCTACGCGTCGTTCACTACCGGCTACCGGGCCGACCCGAACAGCCCCGAGCTGCCAGCACCGGCCTGGCAGATCCCCCGGCTTGAGACGGCCCTCAGGATCCCCCAGCCCGTGCTCCACCTCGAGGTTGCCTCGAACCTCGGGGCGTGCCTCGGCCGCCTCGTCCTCGCCTACCGCCCGACGGACGCGCCTACCGAGACCGCGGGGACCGAACTGTTCGGCGGCGACTTCGAGCCGCCGGTCCATAACCTGGTCGTCGCAACCCTGCCGCCGGGCGATTGGGTCGCCCGGGCCGAGGCGCAGTTCCAGGCCGTCGACGAGCCGCCCGGGGCCGAGATCGTCACCTTCTCGTTCTTTCGAATCATCGTCGCCAACGTGCCGATCGTCAGCGACCCGCCGACGGTTGCGCCAACACAGCCGGCACCCCAGGTGACCCCAGGTGTGGCGTGCGCCCCGGGCAGCCCGAAGCCCGCCGTCGAGGTCGTCGCGCTCGGCGGCCTGGACGGACCAGTGCCCGGAGCGGTCGATGTCGTACCGATTCCACCGCTCACGCCGCCAGCAACTCCCGTCGTCGTGGTCGGCCTGGGCGACTCTCTGGAGCTCGCGGTCACCGGCAATCAATGCGCGGTCAGTTGGGATATCGAGCTCCTTGACCCGTCGAGCGGTCAGAGCAGCTTCTCGGAGCATTTCGAAAATCCGACCGAGGACCTGGCCGTCGGCGCCCAGAACCACTTTCAGGTCACCTCGGTCTCAGACCAGGAGCTCCGCGCAGACCTGCGATTTGCCGGCGGACCCTCGATCTTTCGGTCGTGGCTGATCAAGGTCAGGCCATTCGTGACGCCGCCGGCCTTCCTCATCGCGAAGGACGGCACGCGCTTTGAGGCGACCGCCGGCTGCGGCCTCCAGCTCAACCTGGCCAACGGCTATTCGGCCGGCGATGGCTGCGGCGCGTCGGGCTACAGCCCGGCGACGGCCGCCCTCCACGTGCGGGCCTTGGAGCCGATCGAGCTCGACATTCCACATTGGACCTTGATCGCCTGGAGCGCCGAATGCGGGGCCATGCAGGCGACCGACACGGAGGCCTTCACAAACGGCGACGGCTGCCGGCTCGGTGCCGCAGGCAGGGACACCTGGACCGGCCTCGTCTCGCCCGCCGCGTTCGTGCTGCGGCCGGGTGACACGATCGTCCAGGTCCTGGTCGTGGCAGTCAACGCGAATGGTGACCGCATCAGCCTTCCGTTCTACGCCCACGTGATCGCCCGATGACGGATCCCGGGGTCGAGGCCCCGATCGGGCCGGTCCTCGGCCGCCAGCGAACCTCCCGCGAGCGGTTCCGCATCGCCGCCGCCGGCGTCGTGGCGGTGATCGTCTTCGGGGCCGGGATCGGCCTGGCCGGGCACGGCCTGACGAACGCGAACACGGCCTCTCCATCGGCGGCCGCCGCAGCGACCACCACGAGCACGCCAGGCCCGGCCGCTACGGCCGACGGGACCCGCGTTCCGCCGACCCAGAACGTCGGCCTCGGCTGCGCGCCCGTTCGCCTCGGCTCCCCACCCGAGCTCCGGCTGTCGTCGGACGCGGGCAACCTGGCGTCCATCTCGGGCATCCTGGCCAGCCCCGCCCCCGCTGCCAGCTCGCAGCCCAGCGGGCCGTGGCCGATCCCCGGCCTCGATGACGCGGCCCGGCTCGTCAACTCCGAGGGCATCCTCCTGGCCGCTGACCTCGACGCCTGCGTCCGCTACGTGATCGCCGAGTACCGGCCGGCCGATCCCACGCTGACCGGCCCCTACCCGATCGCCTTCCATGCCCTCAACGTGAGCCCGCCGCGCTCGATCGTGCCCCTCGGCCCGCTCCCGACGGGCGACTGGGTCGTCCGAATCGTGGCCCACTTCTCGACGGGGGTCGCGGGCCAGGAGAACGCCAACGTCGCCGAGCGCTTCTTTCGGGTCGTCTCGGGCCAAGGCCAGGGACCGCTGCCAACGCCGGCCACGCCGCCGGCCGTGCCCTGCACGGTGGTTGCCGCCGGCGCGCCGCCGGCGGATCTCGTCCTCCTCGGTTCCCAGGAGGGCCCGATCGTCGGGATACCGCCCGGCACCGGACCGCCGGTCGTGGCCAACGCCGATCCCGGCCGCTTCGTCGAGATCCGCGACGCCCACGACGCTTGCGCCCGGAGCTGGGCGATCCGGGCCATGAACGTCGATACGGGTCAGACCATCGACATCGATACGCAGGACAACCCAACGAGCGACCCGTTTCAGTTCGCCCAGAACCGCTGGCGCCTGCTCAGCCTGCCAACCGGACTCCTCCAGATCACGGCCACGATGGGCTATTCGGCCGACCTCAGCGTCACCCGGCGCTGGTCGCTCATCGTCCGAGCACCCGACTTTCCGGTCCTGACCGCTCGCGCCCCGGACGGGTCGTCAGCCCAGACCGTTGCCGGCTGCGGCGCGAGCTGGGCCTTCCACGCGGGGACGGGCATCGTCGATGCCTGCAGCACCGTCCAGGACGTCGCCGGCCTCGAGAACCTGGCGGTTCCGTTCGGGACGTCGATGCGCCTTGATGCGGGCGACTGGACCATCGCGAGCTGGAGCGGCCTTTGCGGACGGGTCGACCCTGCCGGCGGCGGCTCCCTCGACTCGTTCGAGGTCGTCGACGGCTGCGACCTCGGCGGCTCGCTGGTGCCCGGGAAGGCGGCCTTCATCCCCCGGCCGGGAGCCCCCATCGTCCGCCTCTCGGTCGTCCTCGAACGAGCCGGTGCGACCGTCACGGGTGACGTCTTCGTCTCGCTGGTGGTCGGGCGGGGTTGATCGAACGGCATCGGCCCCTACGCTATACTCCCGGCTCCGGCGTGGGGGTATAGCTCAGCTGGAAGAGCGTCTGAATGGCATTCAGAAGGTCAGGGGTTCGAATCCCCTTACCTCCACCACTTCACCAGGGACCATGAGCCTGCAGTTCGACCTCGATCTCGACCTCGGATAGCCGTCCACCCCGAGGGGGACGGCTATCCTGTGACCCCTCGCCGGGCGGCGAGGGGTCTTTCGTACCCCGGCCGCGACCCGGCCGGCAGGAGTGCAGCGATCGTGACCCAGACCAGCGACCGAAGCGAGCGAACCCGAACCGAGCGGTACGAACCTGCCTCGATCGAGCCGCGCTGGCAGCAGCGCTGGGCCGAGCTGGGGCTGTACCGGACCGACCTCCACGACAAGGAGCGGCCGCGCTTCTACCTGCTGACCATGTACCCCTACCCATCGGGCGATATCCACATCGGGCACTGGTACATCATCACCCCGACCGACGCCATCGCCCGGTTCCACCGGATGCACGGCGAGAACGTCTTCCTGCCGATCGGCTTCGACGCGTTCGGGCTGCCGGCCGAGAACGCGGCGATCAAGAACAACATCAACCCGCGCGACTGGACGATGCACAACATCGACAACATGCGGCGCCAGCTGCGGTCGATGGGCGCCACGTTCGACTGGGAGTCGGAGGTCGTCAGCGCCGACCCGGACTACTACCGCTGGAACCAGTGGTTCTTCCTCCAGTTCCTGAAGGCCGGATTGGCCTATCGGGCGACATCGCCGGTCGACTGGTGCCCGAACGATGGAACGCTCGCCCGGGAGCAGGTCGAAGGCGTCGACCGCCATTGCTGGCGATGTGGCGCCAAGGTCGAGAAGCGCAACCTCGCCCAGTGGTACCTCAAGGTCACGAACTATGCCGACGAGCTCCTCGACTTCAGCGGCCTCCAGTGGCCCGAGCCGATCAAGGCCCAGCAGACGAACTGGATCGGCCGGAGCGAGGGCGGCGAGATCGTCTTCGAGACCGCGCCGTCGAGCCATCACGGCGGCGGCGCGGAGCTGCGCGTCTTCACCACCCGGCCAGACACGCTCTTCGGGGCGACGTTCATGGTCCTTGCGCCGGAGCACCCGCTTGTCGTCGACCTTACGGCCCCGGACCGGTCGTCGAAGGTCAGCGCCTACGTCGCGCAGGCGGCGAACAGGACCGAGATCGACCGCTTGTCGACCGACCGCGAGAAGACCGGCGTCGCCCTCGGTGCCGACGCGATCAACCCGGTCAACGGCGAGCGGATCCCGATCTTCGTCGCGGACTACGTCCTCGGTGGGTACGGAACCGGAGCAATCATGGCGGTCCCGGCCCATGACGAGCGCGACTACGCCTTCGCGGAAAAGTTCGGGCTGCCGGTTCGGCGTGTCGTCGCGGCTCCCGGGGACGAGGACCGCCCGCTCGATGGCGCGTACATCGCCCATGCGAGCGACGAGCGGCTTGTCGACAGCGGTCCCTACACCGGCCTGGCAGCCGCCGAGGGCGGCAAGGCCATCGTCGACGCGCTCGAGAAGGTCGGCAAGGGGCGGGCGGCGATCACCTACCGGCTGCGCGACTGGCTGATCAGCCGGCAGCGCTACTGGGGCGCCCCGATCCCGATCATCTACTGCGACCGCGACGGGATCGTACCCGTGCCCGAGGAGGACCTGCCGGTTCGGCTGCCCGACACGGTCGACTACCGGGGCAGTGGCGAGAACCCCCTCGCTCGCGACGAGGCCTTCGTCAACGTGACGTGCCCGACATGCGGCGACCCGGCGCGCCGCGAGACCGACACGTTCGACACCTTCGTCGACTCATCCTGGTACTGGTTCCGCTACCTGTCACCGGAGAAGGCGGGCGCACCGATCGAGCGGGCGCTCGTCGACCAGTGGACCCCTGTCGACCAGTACACGGGCGGCTCGGAGCACGCCGTGATGCACCTGCTCTACGCCCGCGAGTGGACCAAGATGATGCGCGACATCGGCCTCGTGAACCAGGACGAGCCGTTCACGCGGCTCTTCAACCAGGGCCAGATCATTGGCCTCGACGGCGCGCGGATGTCGAAGTCGCGGGGCAATGTCGTCGACCCTGACGACCTCGTCGCCCGTTACGGGGCGGACACGATCCGCTTGTTCCTGATGTTCATGGGCCCGTGGGACCAGGGCGGCCCGTGGAGCCCGAACGGGATCGGCGGCGTCCATCGCTTCCTGAACCGGGTCTGGACGCTGGTCCTCGATGCGCACGGGACCGATCCAGGGGACAAGGAAGCCGGCCGCCTGGCCGATGGCGAGACGGCCGCCGCGGCCGAGGGGTCGCTCCGAAGCGCCGCCCATCGAACCTTGCGCGACGTCACAGCCGATTACGAGAGCTTCCACTTCAACACGATGCTAGCCAAGCTGATGGAGCTCACCAACGCCCTCTTCCGCTATCGCGGCACGGAGATCGCGGGAGGGGCGGCCTGGGAGGAGAGCGTCCGGCTGCTCCTCCTGATGCTGGCGCCGGCCGCGCCCCACGTCACCGAGGAGCTCTGGTCGCGGCGACTGCGCGCAAGGGGGACGTCCTGGTCGTCGATCCACGGCGAGACGTGGCCGGAGGTGGACGCGACGGCCGTCGTGGAGGCCACCCGGGAGGTACCGGTCCAGGTCAACGGCAAGCTCCGCGACCTGGTCGTCGTCCCCTCGGACATCTCCGATGCCGAGCTGGAGCTCCTGGTCATGGCCGCGCCCAAGGTCCAGGCGGCCCTCGCCGGCCAGACGCCGCGGCGGGTGATCGTTGCCGGCGGCGGCCGGCTGGTCAACCTCGTTGTCGGGTGACGAGGCCGCACCGGATCCGGAGCCGGATCCGTGGCTGGCCACCGACGTCGCCCTCGCGGACTGGGCGCGCTTGACCGCCCACGAGGACGCCCCGTCAGCGGAAGAAGGCAGCGAGCCCGCACGGGGCGAGGGTGACGCGCAGGCCACCATCAGGCTCCGCGAGATCACGTCCGAGAATGTCCGCGCCGTCTGCCGCCTCGCGGTGGCGGCCTCCCAGACCTCGTTCGTGGCCCCCAACGCCGTCTCCCTTGCCCAGGCCCTCTTCGAGCCGAAGGCCTGGTACCGGGCGATCTACGCCGGGGAGCAGCCGGTCGGCTTCGTCATGCTGTCGGTCGAGGCCGAGCCGCCCACCTACTACCTGTGGCGGTTCATGATCGCCGAGGGCCACCAGCGCCGCGGCTACGGCCGGGCGGCCATCGGGGCCCTGGTCGAACACGTTCGAGGCCTGCCCGGGGCCACCGAGCTCCTCGTCAGCTGGGTGCCCGCCGACGGCGGGCCGGAGCCGTTCTATCGAGGCCTCGGATTCGTTCCCACGGGCAAGACGTACGAGGGCGAGGTCGAGGCCCGCCTGGAGCTGGCCTGATGGCGGTGACGAAGCTGGCCTCGTGGGAGGCCGTGCTCGCCGAGCTTGAGCCCGACGTTGCCGGTGCCGGACGGGCGATCGAGGCCGTGCTCCGGGAGGCCCTGCCGGAGGCCGTCGTCAGCTTCGACGCCGCCGACGGCCTCCTCGCCTTCGGCACGACCGGTGCGATGCGAGACCTGCTCTTCGCCCTCATCCCCCATGCGAGCTGGCTCAACCTGCAACTGGCCGACGGCGCCGTCCTTGACGATCCGAAGGGGATCGTGGAGGGGACAGGCAAGCGGATCCGGCACGTGAAGCTCCGCTCCGCCAAGGACGCGACGACGACGGCAGTCCGGGCGATCGTGGGGGCCCAGATCGCGTTTCGGCCGCGGGCGGGCTGAACCCGGACCACGAGTCGAGGAGCGCAGGCTGCTACCGTAGCCACACTCGTGTCGACTCCAGCCAGAGATGGCACGGGGAGAGCCCGGAGGACGCTGGAACCGCCCTTCGGGCTCGCTTCCGACGCGTCTGCCCAGTCATCAACGCAGAGCGCATGGAACGAGGAGCGGGTGACCAGGTGAGCGATATCCGGCTTGGCGTGCTTGTCTGGAACCAGTACACGGACTGGCCCTCCCTGCTCGAGGCCGGCCGGCGCGCCGATCGCCTTGGTTTCGACACCCTCTGGACCTGGGACCACGTCTACCCGATCGTCGGCTCGTGGGAGGGCCCGATGTTCGAGGCCTGGACCACGCTGACGGCATGGGCCATGGCAACCGAGCGGATCCGGATCGGCCTCATGGTCGGAGCGAACACGTTCCGCCTGCCGACACTGACGGCGAAGATGGCCACGACCCTCGATCACCTGTCGGGCGGCCGGGCGATCCTGGGCGTCGGAGCGGCCTGGTTCGATCGGGAGCACCAGGCCTTCGGCATCGACTACGGCGACGGACCACCCGAGCGCCTTCGCTGGCTCGCCGAGGCGCTGCCGGTGATGCGGGGCATGCTCCGCGGAGAGCAGCCATCGGCGGCCGGGCCGCACTACAGGGCCCGCGATGTTCGCAACGACCCGCCGCCGCTCCAGGCCCGCCTCCCGCTCCTCGTCGGTGGTGGTGGCGAGAAGGTGACCCTCAAGCTCGTGGCGAAGTACGCCGACGCGAACAACGTCGGTGGCGGGGTCGAGGCCGTCAAGCGCAAGGACGCCGTGCTCATCCAGCATTGCGAAAAGATCGGCCGCGACCCCGCCGAGATCGAGCGTACGACCGGCATCGGGGTCGTGATCATCCGCGACTCTCGGGAAGAGGCGCGAAAGGTCTTCGAGGCCGCCTTTGCGGGCAACGGCAACGCGGAGCCGTGGGAGAATCAGCCGGTCGGGACACCCGAGGACGTCATCGAGCACCTGGCGCCCTATCCGGCCATCGGCTACCGCCACATGATCGCGGGATTTCCCTCGCCCCATGACGAAGAGTCGATGACCCGCCTCGCGACGGAGGTCCGGCCGGCCCTCGAACGCGGGTAGGCCCGAGGTCAGTTGGTGGCGGCGGCGCCGTCCGCGCCGCCTGTCACGTCCGGGCGGCCTGGCAGCCCGACGGCTCGATTGGCTGACTTGAGGCGCTCGCGGTGGCGGGCGGCCTTGGCCCGGTTGCCGCAGGTCTTCATGTCGCACCATCGCCGGCGACCCGCGGGCGAGGCGTCGTAGAACGTCCACCGGCAGGTGTCGTTGGCACAGGTCCGGAAGCGATCCGGCCGGCCGCTGGCGAGCTCGCCGATGATCGGGGCGGCCAGGGCGGCAACCGCGTCGTCGACCTCGGACGCCGCATGCCGGTGCCCGATCCGGACGGTCAGGCCATCACACTCGAGACGCGGCGCGGCGCCGGCCGCGAGAGCGTCGTTGACGAGGTCGATGGCGGCGGCCGCCGGACGTCGATCTTCGGTGACGGCATCGACCACCTCGCGAAGCGCGTCGCGGACGGCGCGAACGCGGTCGAGGTCGGCGGCCGTCCAGGAGCGGCTGTCAACCGGGTGCAGGACGTCCTGGTCGACGAACCAGGAGAAGGCGTCCGAAGGCTCCTTGAGCTGGTCGATGAGCTCGCCGGATTCGAGCTCATGCGTGTTGAGGAATTCGAGGGCGGCATCGAGCGAGAGGCCGTGCTCATGGTCGGGGTGGTGATGGGACAAGGTGTTCACGGTAACCACCTTATACGGCTTGACAGGTTACGCGCAAGTGGGTACTGTAAGGAAGTAACCGAAAGACATCACCGAAGTGGTTACGAGCACTGTCCCGGAGGATCCAATGGACACCCTCAGCGTTTTCGTTCTCATTGCCGGGTCCATCGTCGCCGGCCTCGGCTTCCTGGGCGCGCTCGCCCTCGCCATGGGCACGGATTCGCGCCCGACCATCGGCGACGACCACGCCCGCTGACCCCACGCTCGACCGCAGCCCCCATCGCCGGCCGCGCTCGCCAGACCAGGAGCCTTTCATGCATCCGTTCACCGCTCTCCTTGCCGTAGATCATATCCAGGACCTCCTTCGGGAGGCAGAAGCAGAGCGCAGGGCGTCGCTCGTCCGCTCGGTCGGGCCGCAGGCAGCCGCTCGAACGCTCAGCCTTGGGCGGCTGGTCGGGGCGGTGACGCGCCGGATCTCCCGGACCCGGAGCGGATCCAGCGCGACGCATCGCCGGCGGCCAGCCAGCGCCTGAGGCCGTCGGGCGCGACCCGCGCCCCGGCCGGCGCCGGGGGCCTCGTCCGGCGGCGTCTCGCCCTGTCGGCTACCGTTGCCTCCATGGCCGACCCACGCTCTCGCGGCACCGCCGCCGTCTCCTGGGGCCCCGATCGGATCGACCTCTTCTGGGCCGATTTCGACGGGGCCTTGCTGCATCAAGCCTTCCGCGACGGCGCCTGGGCCCAGGCCGAGTCGCTCGGTGGGACCCTGGCGTCCGCACCGGCCGTCACGGCCTGGGCTCCCGATCGCATGGAGGTCTTCGCGGTCATGGGTGACGGCGAGCTCTGGGATCGCTACTGGGACGGCAGCGCCTGGCACGCTTGGGAGTCCCTCGGGGGCGAGCTCGATCCCGGCGAGGCACCGGCCGCTTCCTCCTGGGGCGCCGACCGCCTAGACGTCTTCGGCCGTGGCCGCGATGGCCGGACGTGGCACCGCTGGTGGGATGGCGCGCGCTGGGTCCCCTGGGAGCAGCTGGGCCGCTGAGCCGGCGGCCGCTCGATCGTCCTCCCGATAAGCGGCAGGTAAGCGGCGCCCGCTAGGGTTCGGCCACGTCCCGTCCGACGTAGTGCCCCGGCGGACGGGACGTACGCACTCTTGCCCGCCCGCAACCCGCCGGGCGAGGAATCCGTGGACCCTTCTTCGGCGCCCTGGCGCGCCTTCGAGGCCCCTGATCCGGTTGCACCCACCTCGGAACGAGGCGTCGCTGGCCCGGCGGCGCCAGCGACCGTGCCCGTCGCGGCAGTGCCGCGGGCCGCCCTGTTCTTCGCGCTGGCGGCCATGCTCCTCCTCGGGGTCGGGGCGGCCGCCCTGGCCGCCGGCGGCCACGACGATGCAGCGGTCGTCGTTGGCGGCGATGGGAGCGCCGGCCCCGGCACCGTCGCCGGTGAAAGCCCCGACGCGCGGCGGGAGCTTGTCATCGATGTCGGTGGGGCGGTCCTTCGACCGGGTGTCTACCACCTCTCGAGCGGCGCCCGCGTCGGCGACGCGATCGCGGCGGCCGGAGGTTACGGTCCCCGCGTCGACGCCGGCCGAGCCGGCGAGCAGCTGAACCTGGCGGCCCTGCTCGAGGATGGCCAGCACGTCCAGGTGCCGTCCCGGGACGACATGACCACGGGTGCCGGAGCCGGTGGCGCGGGATCCGGTCCCTCCCCCGGTTCCGGCGGCGGAGGCGGGACGCTCGTCGACCTCAACCACGCCACCGAGGCGGAGCTTGAAGCACTGCCCGGGATCGGGCCCGCGACGGCCGCCAAGATCATCATCTCCCGTGAGGGTGCGCGGTTCGTGGCCGTCCAGGACCTTCGAGATCGGAAGCTCGTCGGCCAGAAAACTTTCGACGGGCTCAAAGACCTCGTGACCGTTCGCTGACGTGCCGCGCAGCGGGTGGGTCGCGCTGGGGGCGGTGCTGGGAGCCCTCGCCGCGGAGGCGCTGCCGGGCCCGCGCGGCGCCCTCGCCGAAACGCTGCTCGCCTTCGCCCTCCTGATCGGCGGACTCGTGCCCGGCATGGTCCTCACTTCGATTCATGGCCGGGCGGCCCGGTCCGTGGCGCTGGTCGGCCTCGGGGCCGTCCTGGTCGCATTCCGCCTGGTCCTTGGCCCGGTCTCCACTCCTCCCGCTGCCGGCGCAACGCTGCCGGCCGGCGGCGGGCCCTGGCCGGGCGTCGTCATGACGGTGAGCGCGCCAAAGGCGGGAGCACAGGGCGTCCTCGTCCAGCTCGATCCGCCGCTCGGATTCGCCGTCGCCGCTACGCTGCCCGTCTTCCCGGTGGTGGTCCCCGGTGATCGCCTGAACATGACCGGGTCCCTGCGACCACCGCCGGTCGGCGACTCGTACGCGACCTACCTCGCCCGGATCGGGGCGTCGGCGACGCTGCGCGCGGCAACGATCGACGTCCTCCCGCCGTCCGATGACATCGGCCGGCGGCTCGAGGGGCTCCGGCGTGGCGCCGACCAGGCGCTTCGGACCGCCCTCCCCGAGCCCGAGGCGGGCCTCGCGAGCGGCATCCTGGTGGGCCTCCGCGATCGGGTCGACCGGGACCTGACCGCGGCCTTCACCGCGGTTGGGGCGACCCACATCGTGGCGATCTCGGGCTGGAACATCGCCATCGTCGCGAGTAGCCTGGCGGCCCTTGCCGGCCGCCTCCAGCGAAGGCGCCGGATGCTCCTGACCGCCGTCGCGATCGTCGCGTATGTCGGCTTCGTGGGACCGTCGCCGTCGGTCCTACGGGCTGCGGCCATGGCGGGCGTGGTGATGGCCGCCCGGGAGCTCGGCCGCCCGAGCCGGGCGGCAGCGGCCATCGGCTGGGCCATCGCCGGACTCCTCGTGATCAACCCGCCCATCGTCGAGGATCCGGGCTTTCGCCTCTCGGCCCTGGCCACGGTCGGGCTCCTCACCTGGGGTACGCCCCTGACCGAGCGCCTGGCGGGTCCGGCCCCGGGCCGAGTCCGATCCTGGCTTGCGGAGAGCCTCGGTGTCTCACTCGCGGCCCAGCTCGCAACGCTGCCCGTCGTCGTCCTGTCCTTTGGCCGGTTGTCGATCGTGTCGCCGATCGTCAACCTCGGGGTGGTCCCGCTCGTGGCGCCGGCGATGGGCGCCGGAGCGCTGGCACTCGGCGGCGGGATCCTGGCCTTGGCCGGCCTGCCATCGATCGTCGTGACACTCCTCGGGCTGCCGGCATGGGTGCTCTTCTCCGCGATCGTCGGGCTGGTCCGGATGGGCGCCTCGATCCCGTTCGCCAGTCTCCAGCTCGAGCCACCCTGGGATGCCGCCGTCGCTGCGATGGCCGGCGTGCTGATCGTGGCGACGGCACGCTGGCTGCGACGGCCGCGACGCGATCCACGGGGCCACGCCCCGACCACCGGGCTTCGACCCGCCGCGCCGGCGAGGCCGGGGGCGACCGCCCCAGGTGCGACGACTCGGTCAAGGGCACCTGCAGTGGCCTGGTGGGGGACGCGGCTCGGGCGGTGGCTGGCGGTCGGGCTGGTGGTTGCCGTCACCGGCCTGGCGATCGTGGCCGCCCACCGCCCGGACGGCATTCCGCGGGTCACCGTCCTCGACGTCGGCCAGGGCGACGCCATCCTCGTCGAAGGCAACCGGGGTGGGCGCCTCCTCATCGATGGCGGGCCCGACCCGGCGCGGGTCCTGATCGCCCTCGACGAGCACCTGCCGCCATGGGATCGCCGCATCGACCTGGTGATCCTGTCCCATCCCCACGAGGATCACGCAGCCGGCCTGGCGGCCCTCCTCGGCCGCTACGCCGTGTCCCGTGTCCTCGAGCCGGGGATGATCGGACCGGGGCCCGGCTATGCGGCCCTCAACGCCGAGCTGCTCGCCCGCGGCATTCGTCGCGGGACCCTGGCCACTGGCGATCGGCTGACCGTGGACGACATCCGGCTCCAGGTCCTGTGGCCCGATCGCGGGGCCGTGCCCGAGCGGCCGCCCGACGGAGGCACGTCCATCAACAACGTGTCGATCGTGCTCCTCGGCGAGATCGATGGCCATCGCTTCCTGCTTGCCGGTGACATCGAGGAGCAGATCGACCCCCAGCTATTGGCCCGCGGCCTGCCGACCGTGGACTTCCTCAAGGTCGCCCATCATGGCTCGCGCACGTCGTCGACCGAGGCGTTCCTGGCGGTCACGCACCCATCCGTCGCCGCCATCTCGGCCGGCCGCGGCAATCCCTACGGCCACCCGGCGCCGGCGACGATCGCCCGCCTCAAGGCCTCTGGAGCGCGGGTCTTCCGGACCGACGACGACGGTTCGATTACGGTCGACCTCGGCCCCGGGCCGGTCCACGAACGCGCCACTGGCGGCCGCTCGGCCGCGACCGGGGTGTCGGGCCGGAGGACGGCCTTCCTGTGTGGCCTCCCGCCGCCCCCGTCCGACGCGATCTTCGAGCGCACTGCGCTGGTGACGCCCGCTGCCTCGCGTCCGATCCCGGAGCCCACCACCCCAGCCGGCAACGTCGCGTCCGACGAGTCGAGGGCGCTCGGCTACGCTTCCCCGCGTGACGACCTCGCTGCATCGCGGATCCGGTACCCGGGCCCCGGGAGCGCCCCCGCCCGTCGCAGTCGCCTACTTCTGGGGCGACGACGGCTACGGCATCGAGGCAGCGGTCGAGGGCTTCCGGCAGGACCCTGCGCGCTTCCCGGCCGGCGCCCCGGAGCGCTGGCGGGTGCGGGCCGAGGCCGGCGACGGCGGGCGCCTCCTCGGCGAGCTCGGCGCCCGCCTGGCTACCGGCACGATGTTCGGGGCCGGCATGCTGGCGATCCTGGGCGCCGCGGGCCAGCTCGTCCGGAAGGGCACGGATCGTGACGCCTTCGTGGCCATGCTGGGAATCATTGCCGAGGGCAATGGCCTGGTCCTGGCCGAGGAGACGGATTCGGGCAAGAAGGACCCGCCCTCGAAGGCCCTTGCCGATGCCGTGCGGGCGATGGGCGGCGAGGTTCGACGCTTCGAGGCGCCCCGCGAGGGGGCGCTGGCCGGCTGGGTGGAGGCGCGGGCCCGGGAGCGCGGCATCGCCCTCGGGGCCGGCGCCGCTCGTGAGCTGGCGACGCGGATCGGGGGCTTCGTCCGGGAGGGCGATGTCGATCGCCGCAACCAGGGCCGGCTGGCGATCATGGAGCTCGAGAAGCTGGCCCTCCGCCATATCCCCGCCACTGCGGCGAGCGGCCCGCCGGGCCCAGGTGATGGCAAGAGCCCCGCTGTCAGCCTCGAGGACGTCCGCGACCTCGTGCCCGAGGTGGTCCCGGGTTCGATGTGGGCCTTCGTCGACGCCGTCGGGATGCGCCAGCGGGCGCGCTCCCTGGAGCTCCTCGAACGGCTCATCGAGGCAGCGCCAGAGCCGGTGCTGCTGGCCGTGCTCCACCGCCGGCTCCGGGAGCTGCTGGAGGTTGCCGACCGGCTGGGCGCCGGCGAATCGCCGGGCTCGCTGGTCCGCTCGATGCGCCTCCAGCCGTTCCGAGCGGAGACGCTGGCCCGGCAGGCGCGGACGTGGACGGTCGGCGAGCTGGCCGCCGCGATGGAAGGCCTGCTGGAGCTCGACTCGCTCGTGAAGGGTGTCGGCGGGGCGGCCGCCGGGGAGGGCCAGGTCAGGCTGGCGTTCGACCTGTGGCTGGCTGATCAGGTCGCGCCGGCGGGCTGACGCGCTCGGCGAGCTGGTGGCGGAGCCAGGCCGGGATGGGGCCGGGACGGCCGCGCCGGAACTGGACGCTCCGGCGGCCGAAGGGCACCTGGGAGTTCATGCCGACCAGGCCTGCTCCTGGATCACGAGGTCGCTCTCGATGGCGAACGTGCAGTGGCCGCTCGAGAGATCCAGGAGGTCGATGAGGTCGGGGTCGATGTACAGCTGGTGACAGTCCTCGCACAGCCCGCCGGGGATCCCGAAGCACAGCCGCTCTGACTGGTCCGGCATCCGGAACGACGTGTCGAAACGGGTGGTGATGAGTCGGCGCGTACAGGCTGGACAGCGTTCCCGGACTGGCGTCATGCCGCGATGTTGGAACGTGCCGAATGGCGCCAACATGACCCGAGGGTACGGGGCGGCCCCCGTACGGCTGTCGGGCGCTACTGGACCCGCAGGATCGTCTTGGCCTCGGACCAGTGCTTCTCGAGCTGGTAGAAATCACGCTCCGGGGGCGTGAAGACGTGGACGATGACGATGCCGAAGTCGACGAGGACCCAGTGCGAGGCCGGGGTCCCCTCACGCCCAATCGGGCGGATGCCCTCGGCTCGCAGGCCGTCGATGACGCCGCCGGCGATGGCGTC
This sequence comes from Chloroflexota bacterium, assembly GCA_041691215.1. GTDB lineage: Bacteria > Chloroflexota > Limnocylindria > Limnocylindrales > CSP1-4 > UBA5189. The sequence goes on along the minus strand of JBEPVB010000016.1, from coordinate 9,404 downwards.
CAGCTGGCGCTCCGAGCCGCCCGAGCAGATCACGAAGTGGTCGGCCATGGTCGTCAGGCCGGCCAGATCGAGGAGGACGATGTCGATGGCCTTCTTGTCCTCGGCCAGCTCCACGATTCGGCGGGCAATGTCGAGCGAGGAGCGCTCGATGGCCGCGGCCGCCTTGCGGGCCTGGGCCACGACCCGTGCCCGGCCGGGCTTGCCGGCCGGGCGCGCGGCGCCGGGAGCGGTGCTCGCTTCCAGGACGGGCTCGACGAGGGCGGCCGTGGTGGCCGACTGGGAAGCGCGGGTGGTCACGGGCGAGGGATCCTCAGGTGCAGTCATCCGGCGTCCCGGCCGGTGTACAGGTCATGATCGGTGATGTGGCGCTCGACCGCCTCGGACACGAGGTAGCGGATTGATCGTCCGGCGGCGACGCGCTCCCGGATGGCGGTCGAGGAGATCCCGAGGCGAGGGCCGTCGAGGATGTCGAAGCGCGCCTCGAAGCCCGGGAACGAGGCCCGGAGCCACGCCGGCTCGGGCGGGGGATGGCCCTCGCGCGGCACGACAGCGACCCGGCAGGCCGTGAGGAGGCGCTCCGGGTCGTGCCAGCCGGGCAGGCCCGCCAGCGTCTCCGACGACATGATCAGCGTCAGGTCCGGCTCCCTCCGGCGGGTCCGGACCTCGGTGGCGAGGATGGCCACCGTATCCGCCGTGAACGAGGGCCCGGGCCGGTCGGCGTCGACGCGGCTGACACCGAAGTAGGGGTTGTCGGCGATCGCCAGGCCGACCATGGCCAGCCGATCCTCGACCGGAGCCGCCGCGCCCTCGAGCTTGTGCGGGGGGATTGCGGCGGGCACGAACAGGATGCGTTCGAGGCCCAGGACCTCGCGGGCCTCCTCGGCCACGGCGAGGTGTCCGAGGTGCACGGGATCGAAGGTCCCGCCCATGATCCCGATCGAGCCCGGGCGCGTCGTGGCGGGCGGGCTGACCCGGCTCACGCCCAGCGCTCGGCGGCCCAGGCATCGCCGGCCCACTCGAGCTCGATCTCGCCAAAGCGGACGGTATCGCCGGGGGTCACGCCGGCGCGCCGGAGCTCGGCGTCAACGCCCAGGCGCTCGAGGTCCCGCTGGAAGCGCTCGGCCGATTCCTCGACCTCGAAGTTCGTCTGGGCGGCGAGCCGCTCGACCCTCTTGCCCCGCACCCGGAAGGCGCCGTCCGCCTCGCGCTCGACGCCGAAGGCATCGCCGAGGGATTCGATCCGGTGGACTACCACGCCGGCCGGATCGGGCGGCTCGGCGAGCTCGGCAAGGCTCGGCAGGAGGGCGGCGACGCGCGCCCGGAGCTCATCAATCCCGGCCCCCGTCGCCGCGGCAATGGCGACGACCGGCAGGCCCTCGCGCTGGCGCGCCTCGCGGAACGGCGGCCAGGCTTCGGCGGCTCCCGGAAGGTCGGTCTTGTTGAAGGCCACGAGCATCGGCTTCTCGAGGAGGGCCGGGTCATGGGCGGTGAGCTCGTCCCGGATGATCCCGAAATCCCATTCCGGGTCGCGGCTCGAGCCATCGACGATGTGGATGAGGACGCGCGTCCGTTCGATGTGGCGCAGGAACGCATGGCCCAGGCCGGCGCCCTCGCTGGCGCCTTCGATGAGGCCCGGCACGTCGGCGATCGTCGGGAGGCGGCCATCCTCCATGCCCAGGTCCATGACGCCGAGGTTCGGTTCGAGGGTCGTGAAGGGATAGTCGGCGATCCTGGGCCGGGCGGCGGTGAGGGCCGCGAGGAGCGTCGACTTGCCCGCGTTGGGCAGGCCGACGAGGCCGATGTCGGCAATCAGGCGGAGCTCCAGGCGGAGCCAGCGCTCCTCGCCCGGCTCGCCCTTCTGGGCATGTTTCGGGGCCTGATGGGTGGACGTCGTGAACTTCTTGTTGCCGAGGCCGCCGCGGCCGCCGCGCGCCGCCAGGGCCGATTGGCCGACCGCCACGAGGTCGGCCAGGAGGGCGCCGCTGGCGTCGTCGTAGACCGCCGTCCCGGGCGGAACCTGGAGGACCAGGTCCGAGCCTGACTTGCCGTGGCGCCGGGAGCCTTCTCCCCGCCCGCCGCTCTCGGCCTTGAAATGGTGGCGGTATTGGAAGTCGCGGAGCGTGGTCTGCCCGGCGTCGACGGTCAAGTGGATCGAGCCCCCTCGACCACCATCGCCGCCGTCTGGGCCGCCTCTCGGGACGTGCGCCTCCTGGCGGAAGGTAGCCGCCCCATCACCGCCGCTGCCGGCGCGGACGAGGACCTTTACGCGATCAAGGAACATCGGAACGTATCTTCCCACGGGGCGGTGGCACCGCCGGGGGCGCGGATCCGGGCCTGACGGCTCAGAAGTAGCGCATCGGATTGACGCGGGTGCCGCCGTTCCAGATCGGCCCGACCCAGACCTCGAAGTGGCAGTGCGGGCCGGTGGCGTCGCCCGAGGAGCCGATGCGGCCGACCTGCTGGCCACGCACGACCGACCGCCCGGCCGAGACCGTGACGGCCGACATGTGGTTGTACGTGGTGTAGATGCCGGAGCCGTGGGAGATCCAGACCTGGTAGCCGCCGCCGTTGTTCTTCCAGCCGGCGAAGGTCACGGTTCCCTTTGCCGCCGCGACGACCTTGCTCCCGTAGTCGGCGGCGATGTCGATGGCCCAGTGGCCGTAGTGGAAGTACTGGCTGATGTAGTTGCCGCCACCGATGACGGGCCAGGCAAAGGCACCGCCGCTGTAGTGCGACGGACCGCACGAGGTGCAGCTGGTCGACTTGTGGCCGGAGCTCGGCTTGGTGACTGGCGGCGGCGCCTGGGTCGGGATCGGAGCGCCAGCGGCATCGGGCAAGATCAGCATCTGGCCGATGATGACGTTGTGATCCTCGATCTGGTTGACGGCCAGGATGTCAGCTCCATCGACCTTGTACTTGGTCGCGATGCTTTCGAGCGTGTCGCCGTCCTGGACCGTGATCACGAGACCGGTCACCGGCGGGATGATCAGATGCTGTCCGACGTGGAGCTGGTCCTTGGCCGTGAGCTTGTTGGCCCACCAGATCGTCATCATCGAGACGCCGTAATGGTTGGCGATCCCGGTGAGCGTGTCTCCAGTCTGGACGGTATAGCTCTGAAGGAGGGCCCGGCCGTCCTGGAGCACGGTGTCCACGGCGACGGGCTTCGTGACCGTGCCGTCGTCGGCGTACGTCTGGACGGGGACCGGAGCCGCGTACGCGCCCGAGGCTCCCGTGTGGTTCATGGCCGCCAGCTCGGCCGGATCGAGCTGATTGGACGATCCCCCACCGACTGCGAGCCGGGGCGCCGTTCCGGCGCCGTCGACCGAGCCGGTCGAATGCGCGGCTGCGGCGGGCTGGAAGCTGATGAGGCTCGCCCCGAGGACCACGATCGCCGCGATGATCGGCAGCATCCGCTCGGAGGCCAGGCGGACGGCGATGGCCCGACGGAGGGTGATGGGTCGGGGCCGGTTTGCCGGTCGCGGGCCGAGCTGGGCCAGATGGGCGATCGCGGCGAGACGCACGGTCGCGCTACGGGCCAGGCCGATTGATCGGCGCTGGCTTCCGAGCTTACGCGTGGTTCGCTCGCTCTTGGTCGGGCGGAGGCGGGCAATGGCTCGCGCGACGCCGGCCGGGGCGTTCAGCAATACGGTCTCCTGCGGGGACGGTCGTCGCGTGCGGGAGGGACGCGGGCTATGGGGTGGGACCGTCCTGGTCTTCGCGATTCTTGAGCTGGGGTCTCTATCTTCGCGGCCGATGCCTGCTCCTCCGCGGGCGTCGACTCTTCGGGGACCTTACCACGGGCCTCTTTGACCGTGCAAACCCCTAACAGTTCGCAGCAGGAGCCCCCATGGCCTTTAGGCGTCGAGGCTCTTGGTCAGGTTGGCCAGGAACTGGACGTTGGTGTCTGTCTTGGCCAGGCGGTTCAGGAGGAGCTCGATGCCCTCGTTCGTGCCCACAGCAGACAGCATCCGGCGCATCGTCCAGACCATCTTCAGGGTCCCGTCCTCGAGGAGCAGCTCTTCGCGCCGCGTGCCCGAGCGCATGACGTCGATGGCCGGGAAGATCCGCTTCTCGCCGAGCTTGCGGTCGAGGATGAGCTCGGAGTTGCCGGTCCCCTTGAACTCCTCGTAGATCACGTCGTCCATGCGCGAGCCGGTGTCGACGAGGCAGGTGGCGATGATCGTCAGGCTGCCTCCTTCCTCGATCTTGCGGGCCGCCCCGAAGAACCGCTTGGGCGGGTAGAGGGCGATTGGATCGATGCCGCCCGAGAGGGTCCGGCCCGACGGCGGCAGGGCCAGGTTGTAGGCGCGCGCCAGACGGGTGATGGAGTCCATGAGGATGACCACGTCGCGGCCGGTCTCGACCTGCCGCTTGGCAATCTCGAGGGCCATCTCGGCAACGTGGGTGTGATTCTCGGTCGGCTCGTCGAAGGTCGAGCTGATGACCTCGCCCTTGACGCTCCGGCGCATGTCCGTGACCTCCTCGGGGCGCTCGCCGATGAGGGCGACCATGAGGAGGATGTCCGGGTAGTTGGCGGTGATGCCATTGGCGATGTTCTTGAGGAGCATCGTCTTGCCGGCCTTGGGCGGGCTGACGATCAGGGCGCGCTGGCCCTTGCCGATCGGGTTGACGAGGTTGACGAGGCGCTGACTGAGGTTCTTGGGATCGCTCTCGAGGTTGATGAGCTCGTCGGGGTGGACGGGCGTCAGGTCGCCGAAGTGCGGCCGCGCCCGGGCGGTCTCGATGTCCACGCCGTTGACCGAGTCGACGCGGAGGAGACCCCAGTACTTCTCCTGCTCGCGCGGGGCCCGGACAGCGCCCGCGACGCGATCACCGACGCGGAGCGCAAAGCGACGGACCTGGCTGGACGAGACGTAGACGTCATCGGGGCCCGGCAGGAGGCCGTGGCGGCGCATGAAGCCATAGCCCTCGTCGACGATGTCGAGGATCCCAGTGGCGTAGGCGTGGCCCGCCCGCTCGGTCTGGGCCTGCAGGATTCGGTCGACCAGGTCTTCCTTCCGGTCGTCGGGCGCCGAATCCGTCTTCAGGTCGCGACTGACCTGGCGAAGCTCGACGACGCTCATCTCGAGGAGATCGGCGACGTCGAGGTCGTTGCGCTCGCGGGCGGCTTCGAGCTCCTGGAGCTCTTCGAATTCGCTTACCGGCGCGCGACCGACGGGATTGCGTCGGCGGGGACGGCGATTACGTGGACGTTGATCGGAACCGGGCATCGGAAAAGGGCCACCTGCACGTGCAAGGACAGAGGATTCGCCGCGCGGGCAAGAGTCCGCGGCGCGGACGAATGGGGAATGACCCGAGTATGGACTCCGTTAGGGCGGTCGTCAATCGGCGTGTAGCATCGCCGGCGAGCCATGCCTGAGTCCCGGGATCCTGTCGCGCCGTCTCCGTCCGACTCGACGGGCGCAGCGCTCGGGAATCCGGCGTCTCCGGCCGAGGTCGGGGCGATGTTCGATCGCATTGCCCGCGTCTACGACCCGCTCAACGTCCTGATCTCCGGGTTCCAGGAGCCGCGCTGGCGGCAGCGCCTGGTCGCGGCGACCGAGCTTCAGCCGGGGATGGCCGCACTGGACGTTGCCAGCGGCACCGGCGCGGTGGCCCGGGACATGGCCCGCCGGGTCGGACCCGCCGGGAGCGTCCTGGGGATCGACATCTCGACGGTGATGGTCGCACGCGCCGCCGGCCATCGGGGTTCACCGCCCCAGGTGCGCTACGAGCAGGGCGATGCCATGGCCCTCCCCGTCGCTGACGGCACGTTCGATGCAGCGACGATCGCCTTTGGAATGCGGAACCTGCCGGACTACGAGCGGGGGTTCGCCGAGATGGCTCGCGCGGTGCGGCCGGGCGGGGTCGTTGCCTGCCTGGAGATCGCCCGGCCAATGACGGCGATCGGGCGGCTCGGACGCATCTGGTTCGAGCGGGTGGTGCCCCGGATCGGCCGCCTGGCCGGCCAGCGAGAGGCCTATCGCTACCTCGTCGCCAGTGTTCGAGGCTATCCCCCGTCGGATGAGATCGCGGCGATCATGCGGAAGGTCGGCCTCCTCGACGTTCGCTGGGTGCCCCTGACCTTCGGGATGGTCACCCTGCACACCGGACGTCGGGGCTGAGGCCTGGGCGCTGGGCCGCGGCCGGGCCAACGACCCAGCGGCGCGCCTCAGCCGCAGTCAGCCCTTCTTCGCCGCCATGGCCTTCCGAGCCGAGTCCCAGTCAGACCGGAACTGGGCGATGCCCTTGTCGGTGAGCGGGTGGCGGACCATCTGCTGAAAGACCTTGAAGGGGACCGTCGCGATGTGGGCGCCGGCCAGCGCTGAGTCGGTCACATGCCGCGGATGGCGGATCGAGGCCGATAGGACCTCCGAGTCGATCTCGTGGAAGCGGATGATGTCCGAGAGCTCCCGGATGACGATCATTCCTTCCTCGTTGATGTCGTCGAGGCGGCCGACGAAGGGCGACAGGAGCGAGGCCCCGGCCTTGGCCGCGAGGAGGCCCTGGTTGGCGCTGAAGATCAGCGTGCAGTTCGTCCGGATGCCCTCGGCGGCGAAACGGCTGATCGCCTGCAGGCCGGTCTCCGACATCGGGACCTTGACCACGATGTTGTCGGCGAGCTTGGCGAAGTGGCGGCCCTCCTTGAGCATCCCGTCGACGTCATCGGCCACGACCTCGGCCGAGACGGGGCCGTCGGTAATCTTGCAGATCTCCTTGAGGACCTCGTCGTAGGTCTTGCCCGAGGTCTTGGCGAAGAGGGTCGGGTTGGTGGTGACGCCATCGAGGACGCCCCAGCTGGCGATCGTCCGGATCTCGTCGATCTCTGCGGTGTCGAGGAAGAGCTTCATGGTCTGTTCGAACTCCATGGCAGGGCCGCGTCCCAAATGGAGGACGAGCGGCGACGATTCTACTGCCACACCGGCGCGAGCCCGCAGGTCGGCGTGGTGCACAGGTCCAGCCCCAGCTGGGCCATGCCCTCGGCAAGCGGAGTGAACCCGAGCCGGCCGGCGAAGCTCCGACTCGTGACCCCGGCAGGAATGCCCCGCACGAGCACCGCGCCACCCGAATCGCCGGTTTCCGCGCGAACGGTCGCAGCCACCATGCACGGAAAATACGATCGGTCAACGTCGTTGAGGTTCTCGCCCATCTCCACGACCGTTCCAGTGCGATAGATGTTGCGACCGTCGATCTCGACCTCGTCACCAACGGCGATGTCCGCACAGGCCAGCGGCCGCGTCCCCGGCGGAATGATCCGGTAGCCCGCGGTGCCCAGGTCCACCTCGTTCAGGTGCCCCCACGGGATACGGTCAGCCGCGACGATGAGGTAGTTCAGGTCGGACGAGGCACAGACGTGGCCGGCGTACGGACAGGTCCGATCCTGGGCTTTGGGCCCGAAGACCCCTCGTACCGTCGTGCCATCTGGGTCGTAGGCGACGCTGCCCTCGGTCGTGCAGTGGCCCGTGGAGGTCAGGACGAGCGTGTCTCCGTGTCGAGCATAGAACCCGCCCGCGCAGTTCCCCCATAGCTGCTGGCCGGCGAGCACCGGCGGGTCGTACATGGGGCTGGTGCGCCGCGGCTGGGTCGCGTCGCCGGCGATCGAGACAGGGCCAGCCAGGAGGATGAGGCCGGCGAACACGCCGGCCAGGACATGGCGGGGCCGAGCCTGCGCGCGGGGAGGTGTCAAGAAGCTCCGCTCATGTTCCATCCGAGATCCTGGCCCGTCGATGCGACCCGTGGCTCAGATCATCGGACACGTCTCCGACGGCGTAACCCCTACGATCGGCCAACGGCTCAAGGCGGGATCAGGGAGCCATCCCCTCAGGACGGCCTGGCGGTCTCCAGCGTCGGGGAACCGCTGCCCGGCCCAATGGCGCGGGCGGCCAGCACCGGCTCGCGCCCGTCCCGGACCGCGAGCGCCGCGGCAACGAAGCCATCGAAGAGCGGGTGGGGCCGCTCGGGCCGGCTCTTGAACTCGGGATGGAACTGGCTGGCCAGGAAGTAGGGGTGATCCTTCAGCTCCACGATCTCGACGAGGCGGCCGTCCGGGGACTGGCCGGACAGGATCATCCCGGCGGCCTCGAGGGTCTGGCGGTAGCGGTTGTTCACCTCGAAGCGGTGGCGGTGGCGCTCGTAGATGACCTCCTGGCCGTAGACCGCGGCGGCCTTGGAGCCGGCGGTCAGCTTGGCCGGATAGAGGCCCAGGCGCATCGTCCCGCCCTTGTCCTCCATGTCCCGCTGGTCGGGCATGAAGTCGATGACCGGGTTGTCGGTGAACATATCGAACTCGGTCGAGTTGACGTCCTTCGTATCCATGACGGCGCGGGCGAACTCGATGACCGCGCACTGGAGCCCCAGGCAGAGGCCGAGGTAGGGCACTTTGTGGTCGCGGGCGAAGTGGGCGGCCAGGACCTTGCCCTCGATGCCGCGATGGCCGAAGCCGCCCGGGACCAGGATCCCTGCCGCGCCTTCGAGGCGGTCGTGGAGGTTCTCCTTGGTCAGGGCCTCGGAGTCGACCCACCGAACGCGGGCGTCCACCTCATGGGCCCAGGCAGCGTGGCGCAGCGCCTCGGTCACCGAGAGGTAGGCGTCGGGCAGCTCGATGTACTTGCCCACGAGGGCGATCTCGAGGATCGGCTTGGGCCGCTTGATCCGCTCGACGAGGGCCCGCCAGCCGTCCAGGTTCGGGGCGACGTCGGGATCGCCCAGCCCGAGCTCGCGGACCAGCAGCCGCCCTAGGCCGAAGGCCTCGAACTGGAGAGGGACCTCGTAGATGGTCTCGGCCGTCGGGGCCGGGATGACGGCATCGACGTCGACGTCGGTGAAGAGGGCGATCTTCTCCCGGATCTCATCGGGGACCTCGTGATCGGAGCGGAGAACGATGACATCGGGCTGGATCCCGATGCCGCGGAGCTCCTTGACCGAGTGCTGGGTGGGCTTCGTCTTCAGCTCGCCGGTTGCGGCGAGGGCCGGCAGGAGCGTCACGTGGACGTACAGGACGTTGGCCCGGCCGACATCCTTGCGCATCTGGCGGATGGCCTCGAGGAAGGGCAGCGATTCGATGTCGCCGACCGTGCCCCCAACCTCGACGATCACCACGTCCGGATCCCCGTCCTTGGCCACCCGGCCGATCCGTTCCTTGATCTCGTTGGTGATGTGGGGGATGACCTGGACGGTCCCGCCGAGGTAGTCGCCGCGGCGCTCCTTGGCGATCACGGCCTGGTAGATGCGGCCGGTCGTGACGTTGGAGAGCTGGCTCAGGTTCTCGTCGATGAAGCGCTCGTAATGGCCGAGGTCGAGGTCCGTCTCGGCACCGTCGTCGGTCACGAAGACCTCGCCGTGCTGGTACGGCGACATCGTGCCCGGATCCACGTTGATGTACGGATCCAGCTTGAGGATGGAGA
>JBEPVB010000015.1:0-31044 GCA_041691215.1 Chloroflexota bacterium | reverse complement strand
CCTCGTCGGCCGGGGTCAGGACCTCGGACTCGTCGATGTAGTCGACGCCGAGCGCCTCGAGGATCTGGGCCTCCACGAAGTGGCCGATCCGGGCCTTGGCCATCACCGGGATGGTGACCGCGCGCATGATTCCCTCGATCATCGACGGGTCGGACATGCGCGCGACCCCGCCCATGGCGCGGATATCCGAGGGAACGCGCTCGAGGGCCATGACGGCCACGGCGCCCGCGTCCTCGGCGATCTTCGCCTGATCGGCCGTGACGACGTCCATGATGACGCCGCCCTTGAGCATCTGGGCGAGGCCCTTCTTCGTCGTCCAGGTGGACGTGTCGACGGTCATGTTGGGACTGCTTCCTCAGGTCCTGCTGCGGGTCCGCCGGTTTGCCTGCCTCGGGGTCCTCGCCCGTTCGGGCCGTCCCGGGTCGCCGCAACGCGGCGCGATTATCGCACGGCCGAGCGCGATTCCAGCCGGAACGTTCCGGATCGCCTAGCGACCAACCGTCCTGATGACCCCGGACATGAGCTTCGTCGCTCGGCGGGCGGCCGTCGGCGAGAGGTGGCTGAGGGCCTCGACCAGGTTCAGCACGTCGTCATCGGGCAGGCCGGCGAGGAGCTTCACGAGGCGGAGGATCGCGTCGTCGGGGACCTCGCCGAGGAGGCGCAGGCCGCGCTCCAGCTCCCGCGGCTCGAGACGCGGCACCAGCCCCACCGCTCGATCGAAGAGGCGGACGAAGACGAGGAAGGTCGCGAGCCACTCGCGAAGGGCGAGGAGCTCCCGATCCCCGGGATTGGCCGCGGCGGCCTCGGCGACCTCGCGGGATGTCTGCTCCAGGACGCCGATGATCGGATCGCCCTCGCGGACCTTGCGCTCGGCCACGACCCGGCCGAACCATTGCCACGGATCGCCGATCGCCTGGTAGGCGGCCCCGGCCGGTCCTCGGCGGCCTACGCGACGCGGCTCCGAAACCCGCTCGACCAGGCCCCACGCCTCGGCATCGGCGAGGGCCAGGCTGGCCGCTCGATGGGACAGGCCAAGGGCCTCTCGGACCTCGCGCTCCGTGAGCGGGGCCTGGCGGGTCATGAGGTAGGCATGGACCCTGGCGATGGCCGGCGCGACCCCCCAGGCGGCGCCCATGTCGCCCCACGCGTCGACGAGGCGGAGCCGGATCTCCTCGGCCACGGGCGACGCGGGCTCGAGGTCAGAAACGTGCGACTTGACAGTAGCGGGTAGAGCGGTCATAACTTGCTAGGTGAGAGTAGCACAAAGGGAGTTGGCCATGATCGACCTCCCAGTTCCTGCGCCCGCAGATGATGCGCCGCACCGGGCGAGGCTGACGGGTGCATCGTCGCCTCCGGCGTCGCAGCTGCCGCGCTGGTCCTGGACATGAACGACCCGATGGCCGGCTGATGCGCGTCGTGATCGCCGGGGGATCCGGGCTCATCGGACGGGCTTTGACCGAGTCGCTCATGCGCGATGGCGTGAGCGTCGACGTCCTGAGCCGGGATCCGCGGCGCTCCGCGGGACGGTTGCCTGCCGGCGCCCGCACGGTGGCCTGGGATGCCGCCGACGCCAGCCTAGCGGCCGAGCTCGCGGACGCCCTCGCCGGAGCGGACGCCGTCGTCAACGTCAGCGGTGTCCCGGTCGGTCCCTTGCCGTGGACGCCAGGCCGCAAGCGAGCCATCGTCGCGAGCCGGATCGGAACCAACGAGGCCCTCGTCAGCGCGATCGCCCGCCTGGATCCGGTAGACCGTCCGAAGGTCTTCGTCAGCGCCGCGGGCACGGACGGCTACACCGGCCTCGACGCGGAACCGGCGACCGAGACGACCGACACGACCCAGACCGCCGGCTTCCTCGCCGAGCTCGGGAACGCGTGGGAAGCCGCCGCGATCGACGCGGCCGCATCGGGCGTCCGGACCGTGGTGATCCGGACATCCTTTGTCCTCGCCGCCGGCAGCAGCCTTCTCGGGCTGCTCGCGCTGCCGGTCCGCCTGGGATTTGGCGGCCGATACGGCAGCGGCCGGCAGTGGTTCTCGTGGATCCACCTCGACGATCTCGTCGCGATCTACCGGCTAGCCATCGACAATCCGTCCCTCTCCGGCCCGGTCAACGCCTCCAGTCCGACGCCCAGCCGCCAGGAGGAGGTTGCCGCCGTGCTGGCCCGGGTCCTCCGGCGCCCGAACTGGTTCCGGGTCCCGGGCTGGCTCCTCCGACTGGTCCTCCGGGGCGAGGCGACGCTCCTCGTCGGCTCGCGACGCGTCGCGCCAGCGAAGCTGACGGCTGCCGGCTTCGAGTTCGCCTATCACGACCTGGAGAGGGCGCTTCGGCAGGCCCTCGGAAAGACGGGGGCGGGTGCGCGACAGGATCACTGAGGCGCCCAATCCGCAGAAGGTCCGCTCGGGCCCGAGACAAAGCTGGTTGGCGGGCCTGGCGCTCGGGGCGATTGGCGGGTTCCTGATGCTCGAGTTCCCGCTGCTTGGCCTCGCCATCTGCCTTGCTGCGGCAGTCGTCATCTGGCGCACGGGCTCGACCATGGCCGGGGCGGGCGGCCTGTCCGTTGGCATCGGCGGGATGTGGCTGCTTCTGTTCGGGCGAGTCGCCCTCGACTGCCGCGCTGCATCCGGTTGTGCCGCGCCGGACATCGGCACGGCCGTCGCCGCCTCCGCCGGTGTCCTCGCGACCGGCCTCGTCTTGTCGGTTTTCGCCACCCTTCAAGCTCGTCGCGTTTGATCGACCCGCCATCGATCGCGCGCCGTCGCCCTCAGATGCGCGTGCAGCGGATAGCGGTCGTCGTGCCGTCCGAGATGGAGTAGCTCGGGGCGTAGCCGACCGGGCAGACGCCGTCCGCGTCCGGTTGCGGATCGCCGAACCCGGGAACGCCAGCCAGCATCGAGAAGACGATCAGCAGTCCGATGAGAAAGACAAGGCCACTGATGATCCAGCGCGGCGCCAATCGACGGTAGCGGGTCCCGGCCAGCGACTCGAACTCATCCGGCAGGCGTGAGGTCGGTGGAAGCTCGGGCACTGGAGCGTCCGCCGCGTCATTGCCGAACGTGAGGCGCAACGTCCCGTCGGCATCGAGGAGGTTCTCTGATTCAGGCGACAGCACGAGCGACTCGACGAGGCTCGGGCGCCGATCGCCTGGTACCCAGAGCCGGTCCTCGAGGCGCCACCCAGCTGCCACGTAGGCCTCGATCGTTGGGCCGGCGAGCGCTTCGGCCTCAGCCTGCGTCGGGGCGGCGAATGATCGGGTCAGGCTCGCGCCGCCTCGACGGACCACCTCGTCGACCATGCCACCCTCCACTCGCGCGCGTCGAGCCATTCTGCAGCGTGCGTCCAGCGATCGATGGCGCCCTACACTCGCGCCATGCCGGTCCTGCACAGCCGCCTCGACCCTTCGAGCCCCGAGGCGGTGGCGAACCTGGAGCACATGCGCGAGCTCGTGGCCGGCCTCCGCGCGCGGACCGCCGCGCTGGCGTCGCGTGGGGCTGGCGGCGACGACCGCGCGATCGCTCGGCATCGGGAGCGGGGCAAGATCCCCGTTCGGGAGCGCATCGACCGGATCCTCGATCCGGGCGCCCCGTTTCTCGAGCTGAGCGCGCTCGCGGCCAACGGCATGTACGAGGACTCGGCGCCGGGCGCCGGGATCGTGACCGGCATCGGGCGCATCGAGGGCACCCTCTGCGTGATCGTCGCCAACGACGCTACCGTCAAGGGCGGGACGTATTACCCGTTGACGGTCAAGAAGCACCTCCGGGCTCAGGAGATCGCGCTCGAGAACCGCCTGCCGTGCGTCTACCTCGTCGACAGCGGTGGCGCGTTCCTGCCCCTCCAGGCCGACGTCTTCCCGGATCGCGAGCACTTCGGGCGGATCTTCTTCAACCAGGCCCGCATGTCGTCCGAGGGGATCCCCCAGGTCGCCCTGGTCATGGGTTCCTCGACTGCCGGCGGCGCCTACGTCCCGGCAATGTCCGACGAGACCGTGATCGTCAAGGGCACCGGCACGATCTTCCTCGGCGGCCCGCCCCTGGTGAAGGCCGCCACCGGCGAGGACGTCGATGCCGAGACCCTCGGCGGCGCCGCGGTTCATACGCGCCAATCAGGGGTCGCCGACCACGAGGCCCTCGACGATGAGCACGCCCTGGCCCTCGGCCGATCCATCGTCCGGCACCTCGAGCGCAAGGCGCCGGCGACGCCCTGGGATCGGCGCGACGCCGTGCCTCCAGCGGTCGATCCCGACGGTGGCGCCGGGGCCGCCCACCTCTACGCGGCGGTCTCGGCCGACCCGCGCCGGCCCGTACCTGTCCGCGAGATCATCGCCCGCCTCGTCGACGGCTCGAGCTTCCACGAGTTCAAGCCCCTCTACGGCGAGACGCTCGTCTGCGGCTTTGCCAACCTCGATGGCTGGCCGGTGGCGATCCTGGCCAACGACGGGATCCTCTTCAGCCAGAGCTCCCTCAAGGGCGCCCATTTCATCGAGCTCGCCTGCCAGCGCCGGATCCCGCTGGTCTTCCTCCAGAACATCACCGGCTTCATGGTCGGCCGGGAGTACGAGGCCGGCGGCATCGCCAAGGACGGGGCGAAGCTCGTAACCGCCGTCGCGACCGCGGCGGTGCCCAAGTTCACGATCCTCATCGGCGGGAGCTTCGGGGCCGGCAACTATGCGATGGCCGGTCGCGCGTACTCGCCGCGCTTCCTTTGGACGTGGCCGAATGCCCGCATCTCGGTCATGGGGGGACCCCAAGCCGCGCGAGTCCTCTCGACCGTCCGGACCGACATCCCCGACGACGCTGCCCGCGACGCGTTCGAGGCCCCGATCCTCGAGTCCTACGAGCGCGAGGGCAATCCCTATTTCGCTACGGCCCGGCTCTGGGACGACGGCATCATCGACCCGCTCGACACCCGCCGCGTCCTCTCGATGGGGATCGAGGCCGCCGTCCACGCCCCGATCCCCGACACGAAGTTCGGCGTCTTCCGGATGTAGCGCAGGAGTTCGCCCGGGGTCGAACCAGAACCTGGCCGCGCGGCAGAGCGCTCCACGCGCTCGTCAGCCACCGGCCGCACCTCCACGGGCTGTGAGTATGCCTGCCAGGGGATCGCCCGAAAGGTCTCCTCCGGGCAACGTTGCCGCGTACGATGCCGCGGTGACGAACCGCCTGCGCCTCGAGCGGACCGGCCATGGTGACGCCATCGCCCGGGTCACGCTGGCCCGCCCTGAGGTCCATAACGCCTTCGACGCCTCGCTGATCGCGGAGCTTGCGACCACGTTCACAACCCTGGCCCGCGAGGGACCGACCTCCCTCCGCGCCGTCGTGCTGGCCGGCGAGGGTCAATCGTTCTGTGCCGGGGCCGACATCGCCTGGATGCGCGCCGCGATGCAGCTCGACGTCGAGGGCAACGAGCAGGACGCCATGGCCATGGCCGAGATGTTCGAGACCATCGACACCTGCCCGGTCCCGGTGATCGCCCGGGTCCAGGGTGCAGCGCTCGGTGGCGGGATGGGCCTGTGCGCCGTCGCCGACTACGTCGTTGCCGAGTCGGGTGCCCGCTTCGGCTTCACCGAGACCCGCCTCGGGATCCTGCCGGCGGTGATCTCGCCCTTCGTGATCGCAAAGATCGGCGAGTCGCACGCCCGGGCGCTCTTCCCGAGCGGCCGGCGGTTCGACGCCCTCCGGGCCCAGCGGATCGGGCTCGTCCACGAAGTCGTCGAGGGCGAGGCCGCGCTCGACGCCGCGGTGAACGCCGCGCTCGCTGACATCCTCGCCGCCGGGCCGACGGCGGCGCGGGCGGCCAAGTCGGTCATCCGCGAGGTTCGCGGCCTCGGGCACGGCTCCTCGAAGTGGCACACCGCCCGGGTCATCGCCCGGCAGCGGACCTCGGCCGAGGCGCAGGAGGGCTTCGTCGCCTTCGTGGAGAAGCGACGCCCGGCCTGGGATCCGGGGGCAGATGGCTGACCGGCTGGCACCGCCGGCCCTCGGACGCGACTTTCGCTGGCTCTGGGGATCGTGGGCCGCCTCGAACCTCGGCGACGGGCTGCTCCTCTCGGCCGGCCCGTTGCTGGTCACGACCATCACCCGCGAGCCGTTCGCCGTCGCCCTGGCGGTCTTCCTCCAGCAGCTCCCGGCCGTGGTCTTCGGCATTCCGGCCGGGGCGATCGTCGATCGGCTCGATCGGCGCCGCCTGATCATCGCCGTCAACGGCTGCCGCGCCGTTGTCCTCGGGATCCTCGCCTTGACGATCGCCGCCGGCGCGATCGCCCTGCCGATCCTGTACGCGACCCTCTTCGTGCTCGGGACGGCGGAGACGTTCTCGGACATCACGAGCAGCACCGTCGTCGCGACGTATGTCCCCAAGCCCGTCCTCGGGGTCGCGAACTCGCGCCTGACCGGCACGCGAGTCCTGGCCAACGACCTCGCGGGTCCGCCGATCGGAGCGTTCCTGTTCGGGATCGGGATGGCGGTGCCCTTCGGGATCGATGCCGTCTGCGTCCTGCTCGGCGCCGTCCTGATCGCCCGGCTTGCCGCCCGCCCCCTCGAGGAACGCGGCACGCCGGCAGATCGCCACCTCCGGCGCGAGATCGCCGAGGGCATCCGCTGGCTCTGGCATCACCCGCCGGTCCGGGCCCTGGCCCTCACGATCTTCTTCTTCAACGTCACCTTCGGGGCGGCGATGTCGGTCTACGTCCTGCTCGCCAAGGAGCGGCTCGGTCTCGACAACTTCGGCTACGGCATGCTCATCACGGTCGGCGCCGTCGGCGGCTTGATCGGTTCGACGATCTATCCGCGCCTCGAGCGCCGGTTCGCCCTCGCGACCCTGATGCGCGTCGGTCTCGGGCTCGAGACCGTCACCCATCTCATCCTTGCCACGACCACCTCGGCGATCGTGGCCGGCGCCACGATGACCCTCTTCGGCATGCACGCCGTCATCTGGGGCACGACCTCGACGACCGTTCGCCAGCGCGCGGTCCCGACGTCGCTGCTCGGCCGGGTGACGAGCGTCTACCTGCTGGCGAGCCTGGGTGGCCTCGTCGCGGGCGCCCTCCTCGGCGGGGTGCTTGCCCAGACCTTCGGACTCACCGCGCCGTTCTGGTTCGGGTTCGTCGGGTCGGCCGTCCTCCTGGTCCTGATCTGGCGGACGCTCGATGACATCGCCCATGCGCCGACGCCAATCGAGGCCGAGATGGGCGGCGGCCTGACCGCGGAAGGCTGACCGCTCGCTCGTATGCGACAATCGCGCCACGATGGCAGGTGACTTGAGCCCGAGCGAGGCCGCGCGCCGCCTGGGAACCTCGACGCGCACCGTTCAACGCTGGATCAGCACCGGGTGGCTACCTGCTCGACGTGTCGGTGGACGCTGGCGTGTCGCGTCTGGCGCGTTAGACGCGTTCATGGCCGATACGGCCGCGCCGGCGTCGGCCAACACCACGAGGCCCTCGCGCCCGATTCGACGGCTGTTCGTTGCCAATCGCGGCGAGATCGCCCGGCGCATCGAGCGGACCGGTGATCGGCTCGGTATCAGCGTGATCGTGCCCGAAACCGAGGGTCCGAGTGGGCTCGACCTGCTGGATATCGGCGCTGTCGTTGCCGCGGCGCTCATGGCGGGCGCGGACGCCGTCCATCCCGGATTCGGCTTCCTCGCCGAGAACGCCGGATTCGCGACCGCCGTCATCGAGGCCGGCCTCCTCTGGGTCGGGCCGCCAC
This sequence comes from Chloroflexota bacterium, assembly GCA_041691215.1. GTDB lineage: Bacteria > Chloroflexota > Limnocylindria > Limnocylindrales > CSP1-4 > UBA5189. The sequence continues at coordinate 23,346 of JBEPVB010000015.1, read as the reverse complement.
CGGCGGCGATTCGGGCCATGGGCGACAAGGCGATGGCGCGACGCCTCGCCCAGGGCCTCGGGATCCCCGTCGTGCCAGGCTACGACGCGGCAGACCAGGCTGACGCGGCGCTGACCGCCGCAGCAGGCGAGATCGGCCTGCCGCTCATCGTCAAGCCGGCGGCCGGCGGCGGCGGCAAGGGCATGCGCGTCGTCCGTTCAATGGATGGTATCGACGCCGTCTTCGCCGCCGCCCGGCGCGAAGCCCGGGCCGCGTTCGGTGACAACCGCCTGATCCTCGAACGCCTGGTCGAGGGGCCGCGGCATGTCGAGATCCAGGTCCTCTTCGACCAGCCCGGGCACGGGGTCCACCTCGGTGAGCGCGATTGCTCCGTCCAGCGACGGCATCAGAAGGTTTTCGAAGAAGCGCCGGCGCCGGCCGTCGACGTCCGGCTCCGGGCTCGGCTTGGAGCGTGGGCCCTCGAGCTTGCCACCGCCGTCCGGTACGTCGGCGCCGGCACCTGCGAGTTCCTCCTGACTCACCGGGGCGAGGTCTTCTTCCTCGAGATGAACACCCGCCTCCAGGTCGAGCACCCGGTCACCGAGCTCGTCACCGGCCGCGACCTCGTTGCCGACCAGCTCCGGATCGCCCAGGGCGAAATGCTCGGCGTCGAGCAGCGCGACGTCGATTCGGCGCTCGCCGGCGGCGGCCACGCCGTCGAGGTGCGGCTCTACGCCGAGGACGCCGAGGACGGGTTCCTGCCGGCGACCGGGCGGATCGAGATGCTTCGCTGGCCACAGGGCCAAGGCATCCGGGTCGATGCCGGGATCGACGAGGGCAGGGAGGTCAGCGGCCGCTTCGACCCCATGCTGGCCAAGATCATCGCCCACGGCAACGACCGTGCCGAGGCGCTGGCACGGCTCCGGGTGGCCCTCGATTCGACCATCGTCCTCGGGCTCACCACGAACCTCCGGTTCCTCCGTTGGCTGGTCCGGGAGCCTGCCGTCCTCGACGGCCAGTTCCGGATCGACACGCTGGACCGGATCTGGCCGCCGGATGACTGGGCTCGGCGAGCGATCATTCCCGAAGTCGCATGGCAAGCGGCCGCCCGAGCGCTCGCCGCGGGCAGCGACGCGGGATGGCGTCTGAATGCGCCTTCGCGGCTTCATCTCGAAGCCGAGGACGGCTCCGAGCGAAGCGTCGAGACCGGCCTGGAATCGGGCGGCCGCCGCATCGCCGCCGGGGAGGCCACGGCACCTTCCGTCGAACCGCGCGTGGCCACGGCGAGCGGCGCCGCCTACGTCGACGTGGGAGGTCTGAGCGTCGCGATGCGCATCGCCCCGCCGCCCGACGTCGACCGGGCGGCCAGGGCCGCCGGCTCCCACCACGGCGGTGGGCCGGTCGAGGTCGTCGCGCCAATGCCGGGCAGCGTCATCGCCATCCACGTCAACAGCGGAGCGCGCGTCGAGGCCGGCGACCCGATCCTGACCCTCGAGGCGATGAAGATGGAGCATGTCGTGGCCGCGCCGATCGGCGGCACAGTCCGGGAGATCGGGGTCCGGCAGCTCGAGCAGGTCGCCCGCGGCCAGGTGCTCGCGATCGTGGAGCCGTAGGGGTACCCTCTCGGCACGCAAGCCCATCGATCCGGAGCCGAGACGCCCGCATGGCCACCGCGCCGAAGTCCCACGAAGCCAGTCCCCTGCCCGACAACCGGAACGCCCTGCTCGTCCTCCATCGCGCGGCCAGGCGTCGGCGCGACGCCGCCCCGCTCATGAGCGACGAACGCGCCGAGGCGACCCAGGAGCTGGCCCGCATCGAGGTCCACATCGCCCGCATCGAACGAGCGATGGACCCGCCGCTCGTCTGACAGGGCGGCTGGCATCGACGAGTCGGAACCTCCAGGGCCTACGGCCGCCGGCGACCACGTCCGCATCTACGAGGTCGGGCCACGTGACGGCCTGCAGAACGAGGCCGTCGCGGTCCCGCTCGAGACGAAGCTCCGGTACATCGAGCTGCTGGTGGCGGCCGGTATCCGCGAGATCGAGGCCACAAGCTTCGTGGCGCCACGGGCCATCCCCCAGCTCGCCGACGCGGACGCCCTCCTGCCGCGCCTGCCCGCCGCACCCGCCGTTCGATTTCCCGTCCTCGTCCCGAACGGCCGTGGCCTGACCCGGGCGGAGGCCGCAGGCGCCAAGGCGATCGCGGTCTTCACGGCCACCACCGATGCCTTCACCGAGCGGAACATCGGGCTGACGGTGGCCGCGTCGCTCGAGGAGTTCGCGCCGGTCCTGGCGCGGGCTGCCGACCTTGGCTGGTGGCGCCGCGGCTACGTCTCGACCGCCTTCGGCTGCCCGTATACCGGCGCCGTCGCGCCGACACGAGCCGTCGAGGTCGCCCTTCGGCTCCTCGATCTCGGGGTCGACGAGGTCTGCTTCGGGGACACCATCGGCGTCGGGGTGCCCAACCAGGTCCAGGCGATCGTCGACGTGGCCGCGCGTGCCGGCATCCCCGTCAATCAGATCGCCTTTCATTTCCACGACACCCGCGGAACCGCCCTTGCCAACGTGCTCGCCGGGCTGGCGACCGGGATCCGTTGCTTCGACAGCTCCACGGGTGGCACGGGCGGCTGCCCGTACGCCCCCGGTGCCGCGGGCAATCTCGCGACGGAGGACCTCGTCTACCTCCTCGACGCCTCGGGCTACGGGCATGGGGTCGACCTGGAGCAGGTCCTCGTTGCGGCACGCTTCGTGGCGGCCGCGCTCGGCAAGCCGCTCACGACCAAGGTCGGCCAGGCCGGCGGCTGGGATCCAGGGACCGGTGCGCCCGCGGGCAGAGCATGAGCAGCAGTCCGTTGCTAGCATCCCGCCAATGAATGGCATCGTGCTGGTCCTGAACCAGGATTACGAGCCGCTGAACGTGACGAACCTCCCGCGGGCGTTTCGGCTCGTCTTCGGCGAGAAGGCCGAGGTCCTCGAGTACGACCACCAGATGATCCGGACGCCCCGGACCGAGTTCCGGGCGCCGTCGGTCATCCGCCTCCAGCACCACATCCGGCGACCTCGGCCGCGGGTCAAGCTGACCCGCCGGGAGGTCTTCGCCCGGGATCGGCACACCTGCCAGTACTGCGGCCGGATCGCCAACGACCTGACCCTCGATCACGTCATCCCGCGCCACCGCGGCGGCTCCCATACGTGGGAGAACCTCGTTGCCGCCTGCAAGGGGTGCAACCACCGCAAGGGCAGCAAGACGCTCGACGAGGCGCGCCTGCGCCTTGTCCGCCCTCCATTCGAGCCCCGCAGCGACCTCTACTCGCTGTTCACGCCGTATCTCGCCGACGACCGCAACGAGGCCTGGCGGACGTACCTGTTCCTGGGCCGGAACTGATCGCGGTCGGGCCGGCCGTGGAAATCCGCCCACCCGTGGAGATCCGCCCGCCCGAGGCCGTCCTGTCCGTCCTTCGTCGCCTCTGGGCCTCCGGGCAAGCGGCGTACGTCGTCGGCGGATCCCTCCGTGACGTCCTCCTCGGCCGCGAGCCGGCCGACTGGGACATGGCGACCGATGCCCGGCCCGAGGCGATCCAGGCGCTCTTTGCCGGGGCCGCCTATGAGAACCGCTTCGGCACGGTCGCGGTCCCGTCCGGCCCGGATCCCATCCAGATCACGACCTTCCGATCGGACCACGAGTACGCCGACCATCGGCGGCCGCATCGGGTCGAGTTCGGCGACACGATCGAGGTCGACCTCGCCCGGCGGGATTTCACGGTCAACGCGATGGCCTGGGGCGCGCGGGCGCCGACCGCTGACGCGGGCGAGACAGCCGGGGAACCCGTCCTCGTCGATCCCCACGGAGGGCTGCCGGACCTCGAGCTGCGGACCCTCCGCGCGGTCGGCGATCCGGCGGTTCGGTTCGAGGAGGACGCGCTCCGGATGCTGCGCGCGGTGCGCTTTGCGGCCACGCTGGACTTCGGGATCGAGGCGGGGACGCTGGCGGCGATCCAGGCGCGGGCAGCCCTCGCTGCGCATCTCTCGGGCGAGCGCATCGCGGTCGAGATCGGGAAGATCCTTGCCGTCCCCGACCCGACGGCCGGGCTGCGTCTCCTGGAGGCAACCAACCTCCTCGAGGTCCTCTCGTCGGACCTCGCGGCCCAGCGCGGCATCCCCCAGAACAAGATTCCGGGCGATGATCTGTGGGATCACACGGTCCGGACGGTCGAGGCTGTGCCGGCCGACCGGCCGGTCGTCCGGCTCGCCGCGCTCCTCCACGACATCGGCAAGCCGGCGACGATGGGGGAGGGCCATTTTCACGGCCACGATGCCGCCGGCGCGGAACTGGCTCGAGCGTTCCTCGATCACATCCGGACGCCGCGGGCCGATACGGAGCGCGTCGTCCACCTGGTCCGGAACCATATGTTCACCTACGACCCGACCTGGGGCGACGCCGGCATCCGCCGCTTCATCCGCCGGATCGGGCGGCAGGATCTCGATGCGCTGTTCGTCCTTCGCCAGGCCGACAACGTCGGGAGCGGGCTCGAGCCCGAGGCCCACGGGCTGGCCGAGCTGCGGGCCAGGGTGGCAGCCCAGCTCGACGGCCCGGTGGTTCTCGAACGCGGCGATCTAGCCGTGGATGGCGACGAGCTCATGGCCGCGCTCGGCCTGGCCCCGGGGCCGGACCTCGGGCGGCTGCTCGACGAGCTCCTCGAACGGGCGATCGCGGATCCTGCCATCAACGATCGAGCGACGCTGATCGCCCAGGCGCGGAGCATCGTCGCGGGCCCGGGATGATCGAGCTGCTGCTCGTCGCGGGCCGGCTGCTCGCCGCGGGCGACCTCGACCGAGCCGAGCGGATCTACCTGCAGGTGGTCGAGGCCGATCCTCGGAACGCAATCGCGGTGGTCGGTCTCGCCCAGGTCGCCCACGCGCGGGGCTTCGCATCGGCTGCCAAAGACTTCCTGTCGCGCGCGCTCGACATCGATCCCCAGGATCAGGCCGCCCAGCGACTTGCCATGGAGTGGGCCGACGGGCCTGCCACATCTGGCCATTCGGCAGCCGCGCCTGCTGTGGCGGACATGCCGGCAGCCGCGGCGGCCCCTGAGCTACCGGCTGCGCTTGCCTCGCCGCCGGCGGGACAGCTCGGCCCCGGGCCGTCCTTGCTCGCCCGGATTCGTGCCTGGCTCGGCTTGCGGAGCTAGCGGACGAGTCGTCAGGCCCCCGGCCCGCCGAGCAACGCATGAATTCGTGTCGCGTCCAGCGGCACCGACGCGGTGATCGTCACGGCGAGGCCGATGAGCATCAAGTCGCAGACGTCACCGACGGCGGGTCCCAGGTCGATCTGCACCGTCCAGCCATTGCCGGCGGGCGTGATCAGCATCGACTGATTCGGCGTACAGGTGCCGCTTCGCCAGAGAACCGTCACGGACGTTTCACCGGATCCGGCCCGCACGAGCGCCCGGTTCTTGTCGAAGTCGGCCTGCTCCCTCAGGTTCATCGGGACGTTGCCGTCGCTGGCAGCAGCGGCGATGACAAGGCCCGATCGGTCCACGACCGAGAGGGAGATCGGCCTCGGAGCATTGCCGAGGACCACGTGGAGGACTGTCGGCCCGCTCGGCGCTGGCGTCGGGCTCGAGCCACAGCCCTGGGCCGAAAGAAGGACGACCGCTGCGAGTGCGAGCCTCGTGGTGGACACCCGGACCGCTCGTCCATCCCATCGACCGGGTCGACGAGTCGCCTCGGTGATCGACGCTGACATCGCTTTACGGCCCTGGAAGGTTGGCTCGTATCCTGCGAGCATGCGCATCCTCGTAACTGGCGGTGCCGGCTATGTCGGCTCGGTGTCCGTCGAACGCTTGCTCGAGGCCGGCCACGAGGTCATGGTCCTCGACGACCTCTCGACCGGCCATGCCGGCTCCGTCCCAGACGGCGCCTCCCTGGTCGAAGGTTCCTTCGCCCACCCCGAAACGATCTCCCGGACGCTCGATGACGGCAGGATCGAGGCCGTCATTCACTGCGCAGCGAAATCGCTCGTCGGGGAGTCGATCGTCGACCCGGCGATCTACTACCGGGTCAACGTGGCCGGCGGGATCACCCTGCTCGACGCGTTACGACGGGCCGGAGTCAAGCGCCTCGTGTTCTCGTCGACGGCCGCGGTCTACGGCATTCCGGGGACCTCCCCGATCGCCGAGGACGCGCCGCTGCGGCCGATCAACACATACGGCGAATCGAAGCGGACCTTCGAGAGCGCGTTGGCATGGTACGGAACCGCGTACGGGCTGCGGAGTGTGAGCCTCCGCTACTTCAACGTCGCCGGCGCGTCGCGGCGCAGCGGCGAGGACCACGACCCCGAGACCCACCTCATCCCCAACGTCCTCAGGGCCGTCGAGTTCGGACGGCCGCTCACCCTCTTCGGCGACGACTACCCGACCCCGGACGGGACGCCGATTCGTGACTACATCCACGTCATGGACCTCGCCGACGCCCACCTCGCCGCGCTCGAGGCGACCGCACCCAGCGACCCCCGAACCGACTCGGCCCTGGTCCTCAACCTGGGCAGCGGCGGCGGCTTCAGCGTCCGCGAGGTCCTCGCGGCGACCGAGGAGGTCATCGGGAAGCCCGTGCCCCATACGCTGGGACCGCGGCGGACCGGCGATCCGCCGGTCCTCGTGGCCGCGATCGACCGGGCGGCGAGCATCCTCGGCTGGCATCCCGCGCGCTCGACGCTCGCGGAAATGATCGGCTCGGCCTGGGCCTGGCAGCGGGACGAGTGGATGAAGGCGGCCTGGATAGAGCCGGCGCCGAAGCTCGAGGGCAAGATCACCCTTGCCGAGTACGACCCGGCCTGGCCGGCCCTCTACGAGCGCGAGGCCGAGCGAATCCGCGACGCGCTGGGGACCGCCGTGGTGAGCCTCGACCATGTCGGCTCGACTTCAGTGCCGGGCCTGGTCGCGAAGCCAATCATCGACATGGTCCTGATCGTCAGGAGCTCGGCTGACGAGCCAAGCTACCTCCCCCAGCTTGAAGGTGCCGGGTACCGGGTCGTCATCCGGGAGCCCAACTGGCACGAGCATCGGGTCCTCAAGGGTCCCGACACGAAGGTCAACCTCCATGTCTTCTCGCCGGGCGATAGCGAGGCGGCGCGGATGCTGGGGTTCCGCGATCACCTCCGCACTGACGACGGGGACCGGCGTCGATACGAAACGGAGAAGCGACGCCTCGCGGACCAGGACTGGGAATACGTCCAGCACTACGCCGACGCGAAGACGAAAGTCGTGGCCTCGATCCTCGAAAAGCTCGACAACCGGGACTAGGCCGCCGACAGCAGTCAGCGCGGTTCGATCGTGGTCGTCGAGGGCGCCAACCGATCGGGCGGCGGCGCGGCATGGACGTCGAGCTCGCCCGAGCCAGACCAGCTGTCCGAGACCGGCCGGATCAGCCATGCCCCGATGACCATCGTGACGAGGAGGCTGAGGACCGCAATCTGGTAGGCCCCGTTGCCGAGGGTGTCGAAGGTCCACAGGAGGATCAGGCCGTACAGGAGCTGGCCGATGACCTGGGAGCCCTTGCCGACCAGCCCATACAGCCCGAAGAACTCCCCGAGCCGGGCCGGCGGCGAGAGCCGCAACATGAACACCCGGTCGGCCACCTGGACCCCGCCGAGGCCGCTGCCCAGGATCGCCCCGGCGATGAGGAAGAGTCCGATCCCCAGGGACCCGCCGAGCCCGATCGAGATGCCGCCGAGGACCAGGCCAACCGCCCAGGACCAGAGGACCACCATGAGTGTTCGCTTCGGGCCCCACGCGTCAACGAGGCGGCCCCAGCCGAACGACGCGATGACGGCAACGACGGTCAGGCCCAGGAGGACGAGGTTTGCGACTGTCGCCGTCATGCCCATCGCGTGGACCGTGACCACGCTCATCACGACGATGACCGTGTTGACCGCGTCGGAGTAGAAGAACCGCCCCAGCAGGAAACGTCCCAGGCCCGGAACTCCGCGAGCGTGTTCGATGGTCTCGAAGATCTGGCCGAACGAGCGGACGAGCTCAGAGCCGCCGATCGTCACCCGTTCTCCGGGCTCCTTGACGAAGACGAAGATCGGGATCGAGAAGAAGGCGAACATGATCGACGCGAGGCGGAAGCGATCCTCGACGGGGACATCGAGGAAGAAGATCGCGAGGCCCACGACGATCGTCCCCAGGTAGCCGATGGCCACGCCGATCCCTGACAGGGTGCCTCGGCTCTCGGGCCGGCTGACGGTCTTGAGGGTCGCGTCGTAGTAGATGAGCGACGCCTGGTAGGCGAAGTTGGCGATGATGAACAGCACCAGCCCGCCGGTTGAGCCGATGTCGGCGATGAACGCGCAAGCGCCGACGCAGAGGACGGTGAACGCCAGCAGGAACGGGAGCCGCTGCCCGCCCCGATCGGACAGCGCACCGAGGATGGGCGAGACCAGGGCGTTCAGCCCGACGCTCACGACGATCCCGACGCTCAGGAAGAAGTTGCCATTCTTCTCGCCGAACTGGCCGGGCTCTGTCAGCCACAGCCCGATGGCCCCGGAGACCACCGCAAAGCTGAAGATCGTGTTGGCGAAGTCGTAGAGGGCCCATGCCGCCGGGACCCGGGCCTGCCCGGTTGGCGTGAGCCCGGCGAGACGCTGGATCACGGACAGTCTCCCTGGATCGTTGGGCCGACCAGGGCGCGCCGGGCGCGGTGGTCGAGCCGGTCGCGAGGTTGCTCCGCGGGATGATAGTCGTCGTCGGGTGCCGGAACCGCGGTTTCGTGGCCGCCGGCCTTCGCGCTACGATGACGCCATGACCGCGCCCACGGGCACGCTCCGGCCCTCCGATCTGACACCGATGCCGTACGGACGGGGCAACGCGCGGAGCATCAGGAACGGGATCTGGGAGCCGCTCTGGGGCGGTCAGCGGGCGCTCGCCGACATCTTCGGCACCGAGGTCGCAATCCGCGATGAAGTCGGCGATCCGCTCGAAGGCTTCGATCTCCTGCGCGTCGCCCTCCGCGAGGCGGCCCAGGCGGACGAGGTCGTCCTCGATGGCTACCTTCTCCCGGCGCCCCTCCAGGACACGACGGGCCTCGATTCCGTGCCCGGCCTTGATTCGGTCCCGACCGCCGCCGAGATGGGTCGCCAGTTCATCGTCGGCGGAGCCGGCCAGGGCCGGCGCGACGAGATCGATGCCGATCGCAGCCGGCGGCTGGCGGTCCGCCCGAAATCGCCGACCGCCTTCGTCGCCGTCGATCTCCTGTGGCTCGATGGCGAGCCCATCCTGGAGGTGCCGCTGGCCGAACGGAAGCGGCTCCTCGATTCGGTCCTCCTGGACGGCGAGGTCGTCCGCCGGACGGTCAGCGTCAGGGGGCCGGTCGAGGCCTGGTACGCGCAGTGGCGGGCGCTCGGCTTCCGGGAGGTGGCGGTCAAGGGCGCCAACAGCCGTTACACGCCGGGCAAGCCGCATAAGGAGTGGGCGACGGCCCTGATCCCGCGCCGCTGAGCGCCGGCGAGCGCCGCGTCAAACCCGCGTGCCGGACATCCATCGAAGCTGACCGGGCCCCTGCCCGGCGCGCCTTTTCGGACCTCGGATCGCGCTCGGTGGTACGGTGGGGAGGTGCCCGAGACCGTGCTGACGCCGGCCATCCGCGACGAGATCGCCCGACTGGGCCGCGCGGACATCATGGTCGGCATCCCGAGCTTCAAGAACGCAGCGACGATCGGCTACGTGGTCCGCGCCGCGCAGGCCGGCCTCGTCCAGTACTTCCCCGACCTCCGGCCGGTCGTCATCAACTCCGACGCGGGCTCGCCCGACGGGACCGGCCGCGTCGTGGTCGAGACCGAGCCGCCCGAGTACGTGGAGCGGATTCTCCTCGTCCGGCCCACCAACAAGCTCTCGCGGGTCTCGCTGACCTACCCCGAGGTCGACGGCAGCGGCGGCAAGGGTGCGGCCCTGTGGACCATCTTCGAGATCGCGGCGGCGCTCCGGGTCCAGGCCCTGGTCGTCGTCGACTCCGACCTTCGGAGCATCCTGCCGGAGTGGATCGAGCTCTTGGCCGGCCCGATCCTCAAGGGCGGCTACGACTTCGTGGCCCCGCTCTACTCCCGCCACAAGCACGACGGCACGATCACCAATACGGTCACCTATCCGCTGACCCGGGCCCTCTACGGGCGGCGCATCCGGCAGCCGATCGGCGGCGATTTCGGCGTCTCGGGCGACCTGGTCCGGGCGTACCTCGAATCACCGGGCTGGACGCCCGACGTCTCGAAGTTCGGGATCGACGTCTGGATGACGACCAACGCCCTGACGGGCGGCTTCGCGATCTGCCAGACACGGCTCGGCTCCAAGGTCCACGACCCCAAGGATCCCGGCTCCGACCTGGGGCCGATGTTCCGCCAGGTCGTGGGGACCATCCTCCGCCTGGCCGTCGCCAACGCCGACCGCTGGCGCGACGTTCGGGGCAGCCGGGACATCCCGGCCTACGGCTTCGAGCGCCACGCCGATCCGCCGCCCCTCGACATCGACGTCGTGCGCCTCCTGGCCGAGTTCCACACCGGAGCGTTGACCATGCCCCCGACATGGCGGGCGATGCTCGCCCCGGCAACCGTCGAAGCCGTCGAGGAGCTGGCCGCGGACGCCGGCACGCTTGTCTCGGCCATCCATGCCCGCGAAGGCCGCCCCGGCGAGACCCTCAGCCCGGAGATGCGGACCGCGGCCGCGGCCGGCTTCTCCTTCCCCGACGAGCTCTGGACGCGGATCATCTATGACCTGATCATCTCGGCCCGCCGCGATCCGGCAGCGGTCGACCGCAACGTGGCGGCGCTGGTGCCGATCTACTTCGGGCGGGTTGCCAGCTTCGTGATCGAGAACCGGGACCTGACCACCGACCGGGCCGAGGACCAGGTGGAACGACAGGCTCGCGACTTCGAGCACCAGAAGGGCTACCTGGTCAAGCGCTGGGACGCGGAGACGCCGGCCGGTGCCAACACCGCGACGGGGGTTGACGCGACATCGGGGGCTGCGGCGGACCGCGCCGGATGACCCTGCCGCTCCCCGCCCGGATCGTCATCCCGGTCGCCAACCCCGCGACCGCGGAGGAGCTGGTCCGCCTCGGCGGCGACCTCCTGGAGGCGCGCACCGGCGAGCTGACCGCCCTCGGCATCGTAGAGGTCCCCGAGGGGATGCCGCTGTCCGAGGGCGCGACGCGCGCCCGCCACGCCCGACGCCTCCTCCAGCGGGTCCTCGACTTCGCCCCGGAGGGGACCCCCATCCACCCCATCGTCCGGATCGGGCGGCACGCGGCCGAGGGGATCATCGAGGCCGCGGCCGAGCTCGATGCCGATCTCATCGTCTTCGGCTGGGGCGGCAAGGCAGCCGCGGCGCGTGACGGCCTCAGCGCCCCGTTCTCGTCGACCATCGACGAGGTCATGCGCGAGGCGCCCTGCGACATCGCCGTGGTCAAGCAGCGGGGGGCGACCGAGATCAAGCGGATCATGGTCCCGGTCCGCGGCGGGCCCCATGCCGAGCTGGCGATGCGCTTCGCCGGTGCGATAGCCGTGCGCCACGGGGCCGAGCTGGTGGCCCTCCATGTCGTCCCGCCCGGGATCACGATCGCCGTCCGGGCCCAGGCAGAACGAGCCCTCCAGGCGTTCGTCAAGACGCACGCCGCGGTCCCCGCCGAGATGGTGGTCCGCGAGGCCGCCAACGTCCGCAATGCCATCCTCCGGGAAGCCGACAAGGCCGATCTCGTGGTCATGGGCGCGGCCGCGGCCCCGACTTCCGGGGATGCGTCACCGCACCTCTTCGGGGCCATGCCCGAGGCCATTGCAACCCGTTCGAAGTCGACCGTCGTCGTCGTCAAGACGCGGGAGGCGATCGGCCGCCAGACCTTTGAGCAGCTCGCCACCCGGGCCGAGACCCTCGCCGCTGCCGATCGGGCCGCCGAGGAGGCCCGGGCCGTCCCGACCCGGGTCGACCGCTGGTTCGGCGAATCGAACTTCCATCACGGCGAGTTCTCCGACCTGCGCCGCCTCGTCCAGCTCAAGGACAAGCAGGGCCTTACGGTCAGCCTCGTCCTGCCGACCCTCAACGAGGAGGAGACCATCGGGCCCATCGTCCGGCGGGCGATCCGGGAGATGGTCGGCCGGGTCCCGCTCCTCGACGAGATCCTGGTCATCGATTCAGCCTCGACGGACCGGACGCGGGAGATCGCCGAGGCCGAGGGGGCGCGCGTCGTCCAGCATCCCGACGTGCTGGCGCGCTACGGCTCCTTCCGGGGCAAAGGCGAGGCCCTCTGGAAGTCCCTCTACGAGACGACCGGCGACCTCATCGTCTGGGCCGACACCGACGTCCGGAACTGGCACCCGCGGATGGTCTACGGGACGCTCGGCCCGCTCCTCCATGAGCCGCGCCTCCAGTACGTCAAGGGCTATTACCAGCGCCCGATCGTCGAGGGTGGCGTCCTCCGCGAGGGTGGCGGCGGCCGGGTGACCGAGCTCGTCGCGAGACCCTTGATCAACCTCTTCTACCCGGAGCTTTCGGGGTTCATCCAGCCCCTCGCCGGCGAATACGCGGGCCGGCGGACGATCCTCGAGCAGCTGCCGTTCTTCACCGGCTACGCGGTCGAGATCGGCCATCTCATCGACATCGCCGAGCGGGCCGGCCTGGAGGGCCTCGGCCAGGTGGACCTGGAGCGGCGCCTCCATCGCAACCAGGAGCTCGAGGGCCTTTCGCGGATGAGCTTCGTCATCCTCCAGGCGGTCATGAAGCGGCTCGAGGAGCGACGCAAGGCCCGCCTCTTCGCCGAGCTCGGCTCGACGATGAAGCTGCCCCGCTCCGGGCGCGGCCGCCTGTCCCTCGAGGTGATCGAGCTCGCCGATCTCGAGCGCCCGCCGATGATCCGGATCCCCGAGTACGTCGAGCGACGCCAGGGTCGCGGCTAGTGGGACAAACTATGGGTCGTGGGGACCTCATCCGCCGCTGACCTACAGCCGCTCGTCGCGGCGCTCGAGCCGAGCGCCTACGAGGCGGCGATCCCCGAGCTCGCCGCCCTCCTGGTGGACGCCGTCGAGGGCGGCGCGTCGGTGAACTTCCTGGCCGGGCTGACGATCCCCGAGGCGGCCGGCTGGTGGGAGGAGCGGATCCCCCAGGTCGCCGACGGGACGATCACTGCCTTCGTGGTTCGGGACGAGCAGGACGGCGCCATCATCGGCTCGACCATTCTCATCCGCTCCCGCAATCCGAACGCGCCCCATCGAGCCGAGATCGGTAAGGTCATCGTCCATCGCAGCGCCCGCCGCCGGGGTTTCGGCCGGGCCCTGATGGCCGTCGCCGAGGCTCGCGCCCGGGCCGACGGCCGCTGGCTCCTGATCCTGGACACCGAGGCGGGCAGCCCTGCCGACGCCCTCTACCGCGCGCTCAGCTGGCAGGTCCTCGGAACGATGCCGAATCACGCCCACAAGGCCAACGGCTCCCTGGCCCCGACGACCTATTTCTGGAAGGACCTCCGCCCAAAGGACCGACCCGGCGTGGGATCCCCCCACGAGCCCGACGACGGATCCGCGGCATGAGGCTCCTCATCGCGCCCGACTCGTTCAAGGGCTCGCTGACGTCGGTCGAGGTGGCCCAGGCGCTGGCGGATGGGTGGCGGCAGGTCCGACCGGCGGACCAGGTCACCCTCGCCCCGCTGGCGGACGGCGGCGAAGGAACGCTGACCGCAATCGAGGTTGCGGGCGGCTGGGAGCGACGGTCGGCCCGGGCGCGTGATCCGCTGGGCCGCTGGATCGACGCGGCCTGGCTCAGCTCCCCGGATGGCGCCGAGGCGGTCGTGGAGCTGGCTGCGGCATCGGGCCTCTCGCGCCTCGGCCCCGGCGAGCTCGATCCGGTCGGAGCAGCCTCGCGGGGCACCGGCGACCTCATCCGGGCCGCCCTCGACGAGGGGGCTCGGCACATCGTCCTCGGGATCGGCGGCAGCGCCACGACCGACGGCGGCCGCGGGATCGTCGAGGCGCTCGGGGGCACCGTCCGCGGCGCCGGGCCGGACGACGCGAGACCGCCCGTGGTCGATCTCGACCATCTCGACCCCCGCCTGGCGCGAACGACCCTCGAGGTCGCCTGCGACGTCTCGAACCCGCTCCTTGGAGAGCACGGGGCGGCGGCGACCTACGGTCCCCAGAAAGGCGCCTCGCCTGCGGCGGTTCGGATGCTCGACGCCAGGAACGCGGCCTGGGCGGACGCCCTCGAGGCAGCCACGGGCCGGCGGGCACGCGACCTTCCTGGCGCCGGAGCCGCCGGCGGCGTCGGCTTCGCGATGCTCAGCCTCGCCGGACGCTTCGCCAGGTTCGCCCTGCGTCCCGGCATCGAGCTCGTCATGGAGAGCGTCGGCTTCGCCGACCGCCTGGCCCTTGCCGGCCTGGTGATCACCGGCGAGGGCCGGATCGATGCGCAGACGGCGTTCGGCAAGACCGCGCTCGGGGTCGCCCGCCTGGCGGCGGCGGCCGGCGTGCGCTGCATCGCCGTGGGCGGCGGCGTGGAACCCGCGGGTGTCGAGGCGCTGGCGGCGCTCGGGGTGACGGTCGTCCCGGTCTGGGAGCATCCGGTCCCCCTGGCCGAGGCCATGGCTGCGGGCCGGTCGCCGCTCATCGCCTGTGGCGCCAGAATGGCGGCCATGGAGCCGAGCTCGGACTGGGCGGCTACCTCGTGATCCCTGGAGCCGCGGGCGCGGTCACGTCGGCGGCCGGCGCTGCGAGCGCCTCCAAGGCCGCGAGACAGAAGCCGGCGTCGAAGCGCCCCGCGAAGCGCAAGCGGCGTGCCCCCGACCCGATCAAGGCGTGGGTCAAGCGCCTCGATCGAACCCGGCCGAACCTCGTCCGCGATGTCCTCGACGGGCTGGCCACGATCCATGGGCGGCCGGGCTGGGAGCGTCGCCTCGATCCGACGAGCGAGCTGATCCTCACGATCCTGACCCAGAACTCCGCCGACACGAACGCCGAGAAGGCCTTCGAGGCGCTCCGCCTCGCCTACCCTTCGGGCCTGCCGGTGGTCCACCACATCCCCGGGCCGGGCTGGGGCGGCGATGGCTTGTCCGACGGCGCGCCGCCCGACTGGGATGCGGTCGAACGGGCGCCGCTCGAGGAGCTCGTCGAGGTCATCCGGCCGGGCGGCCTTCCCAACCAGAAGGCCAAGGGCATCCTCGCCACCCTCCGGATCATCCGCGAGCGCCGCGGCGACCACTCCCTGGAATTCCTCGCCGACATGCCCGCCCTCGAGGCGCGCGACTGGCTCACCGGCATCCCCGGCATCGGCAAGAAGACCGCTTCCGTGCTCCTCGCGTTCTCGTTCGGGATGCCGCTCATGGCCGTCGATCGCCACGTCGACCGGGTCGCCCATCGCGTGGGGATGCTGCCCAAGAAGGCCTCGGCCGACGATGCCCACGACTACTTCCTGGCAATGCTCCAGCCGGACGAGATGTACGAGGCCCACGTGAACCTCATCCGCCACGGCCGCCTGATCTGCCAGGCCCGGAGCCCGAAGCACGACCTCTGTCCGCTCAGGGCCCGCTGTCGGTTCGTCGATCCGAAGGCGCCCTGACCGAGGCTGCAGGCCCGAGTTGGGCACCACGGTCGGGAGAGGACCCAAGGGCCGGAATCGGCCCGCCTATACTCGGGCCATGCTGAGCGGCGGGCGATGGACCGAGGTCGGGGCGCCGCGCATCCTCCTGGTCGACGACGACCCGAACCTCCTCGTCCTCCTGGCCGATCAGCTTCGTGCCGATGGCTTCGACGTCCAGACGGCCCGCGACGGGGACGAAGCCCTGCGGCGGCTGCGGTCGGGCTGGCCGGACCTCCTGATCGTGGACATGATGATGCCCCGCATGGACGGCCTGACCCTGGCGCGCGAGGTCAAGGCCCTGGCCGACCTCCCGATCATCGTCCTCTCAGCGATCGACACCGCCGATTCGAAGGCCGACCTCCTCGACGAGGTCGCCGAGGATTACGTCACCAAGCCCTACCATTACCCCGAGCTTCGGGCCCGGATCGGGCGGGTCCTGCGGCGTCTCGGCGACAAGGTCCCCCGGCGCGCCCTCGTCCTCGGCCCGGACCTGGTCCTCGAGCTCCACCGCAGGACGGCGACGGTCCGGGGTCAGCCGGTCCAGCTCACCCCGACCGAGTCACGGCTCCTCTATGCCCTGGCCGCGAACCTGGGCCAGACCGTGACGACCGAAACGCTCCTGGACCGGGGCTGGGCCGACACCGAGAACGCCGATCCGTCCTACGTCTGGGTGACGATGCGCCGCCTGCGCCAGAAGATCGAGCCGGATCCGAACCGGCCGGCGCACCTCGTAACGATCCGGGGCGTCGGCTACCGGCTCGTGGCCGGGACGGCGCCCGAGGTCCCGGCGAGCTCCGGAGGCCCGGCGACAACGGACAGCCCCGGGAGCACCGAAAGCCCCGGAAGCACCGAGAGCCCCGAGGGCGAGGGCTCGTGACCGAGCGCCAGGGCCAGGATCCGCAGCGGATCGGTCCCGGCTATTCGTTCCGGGCGAGGCTGACTGCTGGGGTCGTGGCCGGCTCGGTCATCCCCCTGGCGGGCTTCGGGCTGGTGCTCGTGGGTGCGGAGATCGCCCGCCGCGGAAGCCTCGATACGACCGTCGGCGGCCTGCTCGTCTTCTTCCTCGCCGCCGCGATCATCCTGGCCGTCCTGTTCGCCTATTTCCTGGCCGGCAACCTGACGAGGCCCCTCCGGGCCATCGCCCAGGCCGTCGAGCGTGTCTCGGGGGGCGACCTCTCGGTTCGGGTCGAGGTCGCCGGGGAGGATGAGCTCGCCCAGCTCGTCGAGAGCCACAACCGGCTGGCCTCGGATCTCGCTCGCCGCAACGCCGAGCTCGGGCGGATCCTGGTGGCGATCGGCGAGACGTCGCCGCGCGATGGCCTCGAACGCCTCATCACCCACGCCACGGCCAGCGCCCGCACGGCCTTCTCGATGATCGACGCCAGCATCCACCTCGGCGACCCAGGAAACGTCGTCATCGAAGAAGTCGTGCCGGGTGAGTCGCGACCGATCCGGGCCGTGCTGGCCCTGCCGGATGAGCGGCTGGGCGTCCTGGTCGGGCATCTGCCGGCAACTCGTCGCTGGGATGCCGCCGACCAGGATCTCCTCGAGCTCTACGCCAGCGAGGTCGCCGTTGCGATCCGCAACGCCGAGCTCTTCGAACAAGTCCAGGAACAGACCCGTCAGCTCGTGGCGCTGGACGCGGCCAAGGACGACTTCCTGCGCGGGATCAGCCACAACCTCCAGACGCCGCTCACCAGCATCCGCGCCTACGCCGAGCAGCTCGACGGGGAGCGACCGGATGGTCGCCTGTCGATCATCACCGAGCAATCGGAGCGCCTGTCGCGGATGGTTCGTCAGCTGCTCGCGGCCTCACGGCTCGAGGCCGGCACGCTCCGCCCCAGGCTCGAGGTCCTGGCCATGGCTCCCCGGGTTCGAAAGGCCTGGGAGGCGCTGGGCTCGACCGGCGTGCCGTTCGATCTCCAGGACGAGGCGACGGGCTGGCTGGCGGTCGCGGACCCCGACCAGCTCGACCAGGTCCTCTGGGCGATCCTCGACAACGCGGTGAAGTACGGCCGGGGGGCACCGATCACGGCCCGGATCCGGTCGGACACGGTCGGGGGGCGCCTGATGCTCACGATCGCCGACGGTGGGCCGGGCGTCGTCGATGCCGACCGGGCGAGCGTCTTCGAGCGCTTCGAACGGGGGACGGCAGACGATCACCCGGAGGGAACCGGGATCGGCCTCTACGTCTCGCGAGAGCTCTGCCGGGCCATGGCTGGGTCGCTCGACCTGGAACCCTCGGTCGAGGCCTCGGGGGCGGCCTTCACGATCGCCCTGCCGGCCGAGCCGCCGGCGGCGTCGGAGAGCTAGGCGGAGAGCTGGCCCGCGTCAGGAAGTCGTCGGGACGGCCGTTGTCGAGGGCGTTCTCGCGGTCGTCGGGCCGCGGGTCCAGATGACGTGGCGCGGATCGAGCCCAACGATCAGCCCGGCGGCCAGCCCCAACACGGGGCCGAGGACGTCCGGAGCGTTCATGTACATCGAGATGGCCGACCCGACATACCAGGCGGCGTAGAGCCAGAGAGCAGCGGCGATGTATCGCTTCATGCCCCAGATCATCGGGCTCGTCCGGGCCAGGATCGATCATCCCTTGGTACTCCGATTGGGGCGAAAGGTCCCATGCAAGGTCAATCCGGGAGACTTTTGGAGCCGGGGGGCAACGTCACTGGGTGCCAGAGATGACCCTTCTTCGAGGCCGACGTTTCCGGCGCGGACGTGGAAACGGGCAGGCACTTCCGGAATTTGCGCTCGTTCTGCCCGTCCTGATGCTGATCCTCCTGATCGCGGTCGACTTCGGGCGCCTGTTCGGCGCATGGGTCACGATCAACAACGCGGCAAGGATCGGGGCCAACTACGCGGCGGCCGCGCCGACGTCTTCGTTCGGACCGGGCAGCGCCTACGAAACGACCGTCCGCAACGAATCCAACCTGAGCAACTGCACCCTCGGGTCGGTGCCCGGACCGGTCTTTAGCCCGAACACGAATGTCGGGTCCACCGGAACCGTGCGCATCACCTGCGGGTTCACCATCCTGACGCCCTTCGTCGGCGGGTTCGTCGGCAACCCCCTTTCGCTCTCGGCTTCGTCACAGTTCATCGTTCGTGGCGGCACGATCTCGGGGGTGCCCAACCCGACCCCTGCACCCTGCGACGCGACCCACTTCGCGGTGCCGAACCTCGTCGGCCTGACGGTGAGTGCCGCCCGCGCCAGCTGGACGGCGGCGGGCTTCACGGGCTCCTTCACGCCCGGGTCCGGCCATAACGGGCAAACCGTGACCGGCCAGGTGCCCGACGTCGGATCCTGTCGCCTCGCATCCCAGGCGATCGTGGTCACGTACTCGTGATGCGAGTCAAGGAACGCCGCCGGACGCTGGGTCAATCGTTGACCGAGTTCG
The DNA here is from genome assembly GCA_041691215.1 of Chloroflexota bacterium. GTDB lineage: Bacteria > Chloroflexota > Limnocylindria > Limnocylindrales > CSP1-4 > UBA5189. The sequence continues at coordinate 4,371 of JBEPVB010000015.1, read as the reverse complement.
CCTTGATCCTGCCCGTCATCCTCCTGGTGCTGTTCGGGGTCTTCGATTTCGGCCGAGCCGTCTACGCCTACAACGCGGTCTCGAATGCCGCGCGGGAAGGCGGACGCACCGCCATTGTCAACCAGACACCTACCGATGTTCGAGCACGCGCGATCGCGCAGGCCACGGCGCTCGGGATCAATGCAGCCTCGGTTTCGTGCCCTCCGGCCGGAGCCAGCGGCGTATGCGTCGAGTTCAAGAACGCGGGCCTGACCGCTACCTGCTCCCCGGTCGCCCTGGGCTGCGTGGCCGTCATCACGGTCAAGTACTCGATGACGCCCCTGACGCCGATCATCGGCTCGATCATCGGCTCGGTCCCGATCACATCGACAACCAAGCAGGCGATCGAGAGCGTCTGCATGACCGGGGGCTCCGTTACGTGCCCAATCCCATGAAAACCAATCCGTCGGCTAAGGAGACATACGTGCGCGCGATAAGGATCACATCGAGAGACGGGGAGCGGGGCCAGGCCTTGGCGATCCTCGCCATCAGTGGCGTCGCGCTGCTGGCCATGGTCGGGCTGGTCGTCGATGGTGGCAATGCGTTTGCCCAGCAGCGCATGACCCAGAACGCCGCTGACGCCGCGTCCGAAGCGGGCGCCGTGGTGCTGATGCAGAAGCTGGCCGGGGTGGTGCCGGCGAAGACGGGCACGGATGTCGACACGGCGGTCGAGACGAGCGCCGGGGCCAACGGCCTCATCACGCCGGTCCAGGCGTGCTACACGGATCTCGACGGCAATCCGCTCAAGACCGATGGCACGCTGGCCGCCGATTGCGCCTCGGCGGCGCAGGTCGGGCCAGGGCTGGCGATCCCCCCGTGCTCGGGCTGTCCGAGCTCGTTTGCCGCCGGTGTGGAGGTCCACGGGTCCAGATCGTTCAAGAATTACTTCGGCGGCGTCGTCGGCCTCAACCAGGCCACCGCGTCGGCACGAGCAACGGCGCGCGCAGGGTACGTGACCGGGCTTGCCGGACCCGTAATCCCCGTGGCCTTCCCGGTCTTCGCGACGGGCTGCGACGGCACAGGCGCGGCGATCCCATCGACCACCTCGTGGCCCGTTGGACCATCAAATGTGCTGGCCATTCCGTTGTGCGGAAATAGTCCGGGCAACGTCGGGTGGCTCGACTGGACGCCAACTGCCGGCGGTGCGTCCGAGCTGGCCGGGGCGATCGGCGGCAGCCCGCCGAATCCCACGATCACGACGCCGCACTGGTACTACATCACATCGACCGGCAATGTGAACTCCTCGCAGGTCCAGAACGCCATGGATGCGTGGAACACGAAGGACATTCGCCTTCCTATCTTCAGCCAGACGTGCAACGGCACCCCGGCCAACCTGGCGAACACGGTCGGCCAGGTATCGGACTGCGTCGCTGGCGGCAACAGCCTGGGCGGGAACGGCTCCAACCAGTGGTATTTCCTGGTGGGATTCGCCGACTTTCACCTGAACCAGTCCTTCATCAACGGGAGCGACGGCGGGCTGTGCAACGCGTATGCCCTTCCGGGCGGCAACGGGTCGACGTCCTGCCTCGTGGGCTACTTCGAGGGACCCAAGGACGCCGTATCGCTCGGGGCCTCGGTTGGCGCCGGTGGAGGATCCGACACCAGCACGTCGCTCGTCGGCGTCCAGCTCATCAGGTAGCCGGAGGCGGCTGCAGGCCGCCGACCGGAGGACTCCGGGCGGCGGGCCTCGCGAAGGGGCGGCTCCGGCCATGCGCCGAACCTTGCGGTAACAGGTTCAGGTCGGCGCCGCCGGAAGTACTACCGCTCGTTGATTTTCGGCACCGCCGCAAGGTACTGTGCAAGGTGCTGCAGGCACCGTAGGGAGGCACCTATCTCGCCTCGCCGGGGGATCCAGATGTCTCGATTCGTCGAGCCTGGGCGGCGCACTGTGACCGGGGGGTCCAGCGAAATCCGAGGCCAGCTTCGGCGTGGACGGAGGGGCCAGAGTCTTGCTGAATTTGCCCTTGTCCTGCCCGTCCTTATGCTCATCGTCCTGCTCGGGCTCGACCTTGGTCGGGCGTACTTCAGCTGGGTGACGCTGACCAACGCCTCGCGCGTTGCCGCCAACTACGCGGCCCTCAACCCGGATGCGACCTTCGGTGCCGGCAGCACGTACGACACGCTCATTCGGGGGGACGCGACCAACTCGGCTTGCGTCATCGCCACCGGCGCGCCGCCACAGCCCACGTTCGCCGACTCGGCCCTCGATGCAAACGCGACCACCAAAGACCTCGGCGACAACGTGACCGTCACCATCAGCTGTCCGTTCAGCGTGATCACCCCGATCGTGCGGTCCATCACCGGTAATCCGCTGACGATCTCGGCCAGCTCGACCTTCACCATTCGAACCGGGGCGTTCAACCAGTGAGGCCGCGACGACGACCTGAACGTGGCCAGTCCCTGGTCGAGTTCGCACTGATCCTGCCCGTGCTCCTCCTACTCCTCATGGGCATCTTCGATTTCGGTCGGGCGATCTTCGCCTACAACAGTGTCTCGGAGGCGGCCCGAAATGGCGCCCGCGTGGCCGTCGTAAATCAGACCCTTGCAGACATCTGCGTGGTTGCCGCCGGCCGGGCCGTCGGCCTCGGCCTCCCGACCGCCTGCGCGGCGAACGGGAATGCCGGTACCCAGGGCGTGTGGGTGACCGATGCCTCGACTGGCACGGCGACGTCGTGCGCCAAGGTCAATTGCCTCCAGAAGGTCAAGGTCACGTACCAGTTCAAGCCGATCACCCCAATCATCGGATCGATCCTGGGTCCGATCAACCTCACCTCGAGTTCGACGGTGCCGGTCGAAAACCTGTGCCTCAACAACAGCTGTCCACAGCCATGAAGGGAACGACCATGTCCGCTTCGCGATCCCAGACGAGACGCCAGGCCGGCCAGACGCTGGTCGTCGTCGCCCTGGCCCTGGTTGCATTGTTGGGGATGTCCGCGCTCATCATCGATGGCGGCAACCTCTTCGCCCAGCAGCGTGGCTCCCAGAACGGAGCCGACGCGGCGAGCGGCGCGGGCGCGACCGTCCTTGCCCAGAGCCTCTTCTCGAGAGCATCGGGCGGCGCGGCGAAGACCGACGCACAAGTCCTCTCTGCGATGAACGCGTCGGCCAACATCAACAAGATCCAGCCATTTACGCCTGGGGTCGCTGGCAACTCAAGCGCCTGGTACACGGATGTATCCGGCGCCCTCTTGACCGCCGCCGGGACGACGACGATCGACCCGCTCCAGGCTGTCCAGGTAGGGGCCGCAGCGGGGAACGCCGTCCCGCCCTGCAATTCCAACTGCCCGGGGACCGCGGCCTCGGGCGTCCGTGCACAGGGCACGCGGCCAGTCAAGCCGATCGTTGCCGGCGCGATCGGGTTCGCGGGTTGGCAGGCGACAACCGTCGCGACCTCGGTTTCCGGCTATGCACCCGCGACATGCGATTCAGCCCAGGGCTGCCCCTTGCTGCCCGTGACCTTCAGCGTCCAACAGAACACCTGCGATGGCAGCGGCGACGCGACATATCCAGGCACGAGCTGGCTCCCCGCCCAGCCTGCGGGTCCCCCGTACACGTCGGCCAATGAGGTCACCCTCTCGCTCTGCAAGAAGGGCGAGGGTGCCTTCGGGTGGCTCGACTATGGGTGCGGGAACCTCAACTCTCAGATCACGACACCCTGCAACGGGCCGATCTACTTTCCGACCTGGCTGCAGGCACAACCCGGCAATCCCAACAACGTCGAGAACGCCCTCAACACCTACGCGGGCAGCGTCGTCGGGACCTATGAATCAGGGCTGGATCAGGAGGTCCTGATCCCGTTCTTCGACGGCATCTGTAACGAGGATCGGCCGGGAGCCGAGCCACCGAACCCGCCCAACGACGAGCCTCCCGTCTTTGGCACGCCGCCATTCCCCGGTATCTGCGCCAACAATCCGAATGGCGGCGGGAACAACCGCCACTACCACGTCAAGTACTTCATCGGCTTCCTCCTGGACCAGGCCTACGTCCAGGGGAACAACTTCCCAGCCTGCAATGCCGCGCCCGGAGGTCCACTTCCCGGCGGCAACGGGAGTGGTGGTTGTTTCAAGGGCTGGTTCGCCCACGTCGCCCTGCCGCCAGGGCCTGTGAACGCGGGCCCGGGCGGAGCTGGCAGCGACACCCCGATTTCGATCACGCTAATCAAATAGCTTCGCCCTCGCGCCTCGGTCCGCCGCGGAGGGCGGGTCCCGGAACTTGATGGGTGCCCGCCCACGCGGGGCCGGGCCCGGGAGCCGCGGCCCCATGGGGGGGGGCGGCGGTGTTGGTACCCAACAACCAACAGCTTGACGGTTTTTTGGGGCGCGCCCGTCCGCC
>JBEPVB010000014.1:0-31894 GCA_041691215.1 Chloroflexota bacterium | reverse complement strand
GGGGGGGGTGTTCATCTGGGCCGAGTCCCCCCCCCCGCGCCTCTGCCCGCGGGGCTATTGCGTGCCCGTCTGTACCTCCCCGCCATGGCGGCCGTCGCGGCCGCGGTTCGAGCCGACAACGGCGACGCCGAGCTCGGCACGGTCGCCGACCTGGACAACCATTACGCCCATCTCGAGTACGCCGACCTGCCCCGGGACTGTGCCCTCGTCGAGCACGGCGACGACGTCGTCGCCTATGGGCGCGCCTCGTGGCAGCCGCTCGCAAACGGCGAAGGCCGGGTTAACGGGATCATCAACGTCCATCCCGCCGCCCGCGGCCGGGGCGTCGAGGAGCTTCTCATCGGGCATGCCCTTCGGCGCGCCTCCGAGATCCTTCACGTCGTGGGCGGCGATCGGACCACCCGCGCGATCGTTTACGTGACCGGCCGAGATGTCGACCAGATTCGGGCACTCGAGGCCCGGGGCCTGCGCCGCGTCCGCCGCGGCGCCCAGCTCATCCGCCCGACAGTCGCCGATATCCCCGACCTCCCGATCCCGGCGCCGCTCGAGGTCCGTCCGATCGATCCTGCTGACCGGGCGATGCACCGCCGGGTCTACGAGGCCGGCGCCCGGGCGTTCGCCGATTCGTACGGCGAGGAAGCTCCATCGGAGACCGGCTTCGACGAGTTCGTCCACTGGCCGACCTTCGATCCGACGCTGTGGCGGGTGGCCTTCGACGGCGACGTCATCGCCGGCCAGATCCTCAGCTTCATGGGTGAGCCGGGGACCGATGGGTCGCGGATCGGCTGGACCGAGGCCATCTCCGTCCAGCCCGAATACCGTCGCCGCGGCCTCGCGCGGGCGCTCCTCGCCGAGAGCCTGCGGGCAGTACGTGACGCGGGAGCCACCTCGGCCGGCCTCGGGGTCGACACCCAGAACCCGAACCAGGCCCTGACCCTCTACGAGAGCCTCGGCTTCCGGATCGTCTCGGAGACGTTCGAGTACGAGTGGGGACCGTTCGAGCCCGGCTCCACGCCATGGCTGGATGAAGGAGCCCGCCGATGACCCTCCAGGACGCAGTCATCCCGGCGGGCGAGTCGGGCCCCCAGCCGGACCTCGATCCGGCACTCGATCCGGCACTCCTGGCGCTGGGCTGGCGTCCGGAGCTCTGGGCCATGTTCGAGGACCAGGCACGGGCCGGGCGGATCCCGGCCCGTGTCGTCGCCGAGGAGCGCGGCCACTTCGTGGTCCACGATGGGTCCGCCACGCTTGCGGCCACCGTCTCCGGCCGCTTCCGCTACGAGTCGGGGGGTGATCCGCTCGCCTATCCTGCCGTCGGCGACTGGGTGGCCGTGGCCCGCGGAGCGGGCAGCGACATGGCCACGATCCATGGCCTGGTGCCGCGCAGCTCGGCCATCGTCCGCCGGCCGCCGGTGGATCACGGCAGTGGCGCACAGATCCTGGCCGCGAATGTCGACATCGTGTTCATCGTCACGTCCCTGAACGCGGAGCTGAACCTCCGCCGCGTGGAGCGATATCTCGCGGTTGCCTGGGAGTCGGGGGCGACCCCGGTCGTGATCCTGTCCAAGGCCGACCTCGACGATGACGTCCTCGGCCATCAGATCGCCGTCGAATCCGTGGCTCCCGGCGTCGAGGTCATCGCGGCCTCGGCCGTCAGCGGCGAGGGCATCGAGGCCATTCGAGCCCACCTCGGGGCGGGCCGGACCGTCGCCTTCATCGGCTCATCGGGCGTCGGCAAGTCGACCCTCGTGAACTCGCTCGCCGGGTATGAGCTCCTCACGACCTCGGGCATCCGTGAGGACGACGCGCGTGGTCGCCATACGACCACCAGGCGCCAGCTGGTGGCCCTCGCCGAGGGGCTCGTGATCGACACGCCAGGGATCCGCGAGCTTGCCCTCCTCGACGGCGATGGCCTGGCGAATGCCTTCGAGGACATCGAGCAGGCCGCGGCCGGCTGCCGGTTCAGCGACTGCGCCCACGCCTCCGAGCCTGACTGCGCGGTCAGGGTCGCCCTCGCGGCCGGCACCCTCGACCAGGCTCGATTCACGGCCTTCCGGAAGCTCCAGCGCGAGGCCCACCGGGCGGAGCTGTCGACCAATGCCGTGGCCCGCAAGGCCGAGCGCCGAAAATGGTCGTCCATGATGAAGGGCGTCGAGCGCCACATGGAGCAGAAATACGGGCCCGAACGGTGAGCCCCTCGCTCGTCGTGACGGGCGGACCGTCGATTCCCGGCCTGACCTTTCGCCACCTTGATCGACCTCGCGATTACCAAGCGCTTGCCGCCCTCATCTCGCTCGTCAACCTGCACGATGGCGTCGACTCGCTGCCGACGGCCGAGGAGATCGAGCACGACTGGGAGCGCAACCCGGGGATGGACCCGGATGCCGACGTCCTCCTGGCCGAGGTGGACGGCCGACTGATCGGCCTGGTTGAGGAGGACTGGCGCCTGCGCGCCGAGCGCGTCTTCCACCAGCTCCACCCGCTCGTCCATCCCGAGTGGCGGCACCGGGGGATCGGGCGCGCGCTCCTGGCCTGGGCCGAGAATCGGGCAACCGAAGGCGCGGCGTCGGGCGCGATGGGTTCCAGGGACCTCCCGCACCTGCTGGCCGGCTGGGCGGACCTCGAGATCCCCGACGTTGCGCCGTTCGCCGCGGCTGCCGGCTACCGGGTCGAGGGTTACGGGATCATGATGACCCGCTCGCTCGCCGAACCGATCCCGGACCTCCCGATGCCCGTCGGACTCGAGACCAGGCCGGTGCGACCCGAGGACCACCGCGCAATCTGGAACGCCGACTCCGAGGCCTTTCGGGACCATCGCGATCCGGCCACTCGGACCGATGCGGACTTCGAGCGCTGGTTCACCATGCCCGAGCTCGACACCGGGCTCTGGGAGGTCGCCTGGGATGGTGACCAGGTCGCCGGATCGATCTGGACCACGGTGTACCGGAATGACCACGAGCGGCTCGGCATCAAGCGTGGCTGGCTGGAGCACATCTCCGTCCGCCGGCCGTGGCGCCGCCGCGGGCTCGCGACGGCCTTGATAGCCCGATCCATGCGCCGCCTGCGCGATGCCGGCCTGACCGAGGCCGCCCTCGGGGCGGACGCCGAGAACATTTCGGGCGCGGTCCGCGTCTACGAGGCTCTCGGCTTTCGGCGCGTCCGGACGGCGGCGGGCTATCGGAAGGCGATCGAGCGCTGAACGAGCCGCGAGCGAGGGTCACTACATCGGCAGGCGCCGCTCCCTGGCGACCAGCTCGAGCCAGGGCCGCTCGCGGCCGATCGTCGTCTCGGCGCCGTGCCCGGGCAGGACGTGGAGGGCATCCTCGAGGGTCGCGAGGCGGGCGAGCGACTCGACCATCTGCTCGGGCGAGGCGCCCGGAAGGTCGACCCTGCCCCAGCCGCTGGCGAAGAGGGTGTCGCCACTGAACAGGAGGCCGTCCTCGGCCGAGCAGAGGCAGACGGACCCCTCGGTGTGGCCCGGCGTGTGGAGGACCGTCAGGCGGATCTCGCCGAAGCGGACCTCGCCACCCTCGGCCAGCTCGACCGCGGGTACGGACGGCGGGATCTCGAAGGGCGCCCAGAGCGGCTGCGGGCTCATCAGCCGGTAGGCGTCGAGGGGATGCACCGCGACCGGGGCACCGGTGTGCTGGGCGACGGCCGCGTTCTCGCCGAAATGGTCCCAGTGCCCATGGGTCGTCACGACCAGCTTGAGCGTCCAATCACGGGCGGCAAGCTCGTCGCTGATCCACGCCAGCGACGGAATCGCCGTGTCGATCGCGATCGCCTCGTGCGTTCGCGAGTCGGCGAGCAGGTGGACGTTGGTCCGGGCCGGCCCGATGACCCGGCTGAGGCGTTCCAATCAGCCCTCGGCGACGATCTTGGCCCGGATGCAATCGAAGGTCTGGTCGATCATCTTGTTGGCCGTGCTGTCGACCATCCGCGAGCCGACGCTCGCCAGCATCCCGCTCAGGTTGACCTCGGCCGCCCAGACCATCGTCGTGCGTCCGGGCTCCGGACCGTCGACGAGGTTCATCCGCCCAACGGCATCCACCGCGCTGCCCGGAGCCTGACCATGGGCCCGGATCACGGCCAGGTCCGGCGGCTGCTGCTCGGTGATCTCGAGGTTGACGACGAACTTCGCGCTGATGAACCCGACGCCGACCTTGGCCGTGATCTTGAAGTGGGTCGGATCGACGACCTCGATCTGCTCCGTCCCGGGGCCGCACTGGGCCACCTTGTGGGGGTCGGTGACGAAGGCAAAGACACGTTCGCGCGAGGCGGGGATGTCGATGCTGCCCGAGAACTCCATCAGTGGCCTCCGGTGGGGCGGGCGTCGGCCGGCCAGCGGGCCAGTGACGCCCCGGGGATGCGGGCTCCGATGATACCGAGGCCGCGAGGATCGCGGCCGGATCGTCAACGTCTGGCGTATGGCAGCCAGGTGACGATCCCGATGTCGAGGACCGGGCCGACCGGGATGCTGATCGTGCCGTCGTCCGCGGGATGGGCGAGCCCGGCGAGGGCATCGACGAGGCGTCCGTCGGCGGCGCTGCCCGGGGCGGTCCAGAGCTGGCGGCGAAGGAACGCGACGAGCTCGTCTCGGTCGGCCCAGCGCCGCGGCTCGGCGGTCACCGTGGTCAGCTCCCAGTCCGCGCGCCGCGCCTCCAGCAGCTCGAGGAACTCGGGCAGGGCCGGCAAGGGCACACGCTCCTCGCCGTGGACGAGCGGCCAGAACGGAGCGGCCACGCTGGCCGGGCTCTGGCTCATGAGGACGGCCAGGCAGGTCCGTCGGGCAGATCCCTCCAGGGCGTCGAGGAAGGGGCCGATCGGCGCGATGTCGTAGCCGACGTGGGCGATGAGGGCGACGTCGGCGATGGGCATCCCACCGAGGCGCGCCACGAGGGCATCATCCGGGGGCCAGCGACCCTGGAGCCGGCGGATGTTGCCGATCCCGTGGTCGTCGGCACTCGTGGCGAGCGCGGCGAGCATTGACGTCGAGGGGTCAAGCGCGATGACCTCCTCGACGCGTCGGGCGATGGGCAGGGCATAGCGGCCCGCGCCCGCGCCGACGTCGAGCCATGTGTCGCCCGATCGGGCGCGGCCGAGGAGCGCATCGAGGACCGGATCGTCGCCTCGCTCGGGATCGGCCACGAACGTCCGGCTCACCGTGGCGTAGAAGTCGGGGCCATCCGGCGCTTCCCGGAACCGCTCCACCTGGGCCGCGTTCGCTCGGACGCGGTCCGCCCAGTGCGCCTCGACGAGGGCGACGAGATCGGTGGGCCGGTCGACATCCGGATTCGCGCCGCCGACCTCGATCGTCCGGACCAGCTCCGGATGCGCATGCAGGATCGGGCCCAAGCCGCGATCCCCTGTGGCCCGGGCCACGAGCGGGCCCAGCGCTCGCTCCAGCCGGACGGGATTGCGGGCGCCGTCCGCATGCCTGGCGACCACGATCGGCCGAGCGTCGTCAAGCGGGGCCGCCATGAGGGCCCGGATCACGGCCGGATCCAGCAGGGGCTGGTCCCCGAGGGCCACGATGACCGCGTCGGGCGGCGGCTGGGCCGCTATGGCCGCCTTCCAGCCGACCTGCAACGAGCTCGCCAGGCCTCGACCCGGATCCGGGTTCCGAGCGAGCCGCGCCCCTCCCCAGTCAATTGGCCCGTCGAGCTCCCGGCCCGGTCCGGTGACGACGACCGGATCCGGGATGCCGCCTGCCTCCAGCGCCCGGAGGACGTGGGCCAGGATCGGCCGCCCGGCGAGCGTGGCGAGGAGCTTGCCGCCGCCGAAGCGCGTGCCCGCACCAGCGGCGAGGACGATCGCGGTGATCCGGCCGGTCACCCGGCACCAGCGGCGGCGCCCTGGGGCTGGGAGGCGCCGGCAGCATGGCGCTCCCCCATCGGGACTCCCGATCCGCCACGCCGAGCGGCCACGATCTCGGCCATGATCGCCAGGGCGGTCTCGGCCGGATCCTTGCCACCGAGGTCCAGCCCGATCGGCCCGTGGACGGTCGCGATCTCGGCCGGCGTGAGGCCGTCGGCAGCCAGCCGCGCCCGACGGTCCGCCTGGGTCTTGCGCGAGCCCACGGCACCGACGTAGCGAGCGCCGCGGTGGACAGCCTCGACGATGGCCGGCTCGTCGAACTTGGGATCATGGGACAGGATGGCGACGGCATCGTGGGCCCCGACATCGAGCGTCTCGAAGGCCTCGTCCGGCCAGGCGACGACGATCCGGTCGGCCTCGGGAAAGCGCTCTGCCGTGGCGAATGCTACCCGGCCATCGACGACGAGCGTCTCGTAGCCCAGCTCGCGGGCATAGCGGACAAGTGAGCGGCCAATCTCCACGGCGCCGACGACCACCAGCCGCGGCCTGACCGGGAAGGCCTCGACGAAGAAGGCGCGATCCCCGATGTCGACGGTCCGGGAGCGACCGTCGTCGAGGATTCTGGATGCCGCCGCGCCGAGGGCCGCGTCCGTGGCGGCATCCCCGGTGCCGCCCTCGATGATCTCGCCGCCGGCGCCCATGACGACCGAGGGTTCCGGGGGTGACCCTATCCCCGGCTCGTGCGGCCCCGTTTGGGACGGCGGCCCGTCGGCCGGAAGGGGCGTCGCGACGGCGAGCGACCGGCCGCGTGGGCCGATGGATGCGCGGGCCGCCTCGAGGACGGGTTTCGGGACCAGTGGCTGGATGAGGACGTCAATCGTTCCGCCGCAGGCGAGCCCCACGTCCCAGGCCTGCTCGTCGCTGATCCCGTAGCGGATCACCCGGGCATTGCCGGTCCGGCGGGCCGTCTCGATCTCCTCGGCCGCGGCGCCCTCCACGCAGCCGCCGCTGACCGAGCCCATGAGCCGCCCGTCATCGGTCACCACGAGGACGGCGCCCTCGGGCCGGGGCGCCGACCCGAACGTCCGGATGACGACGGCCCGGCCCGTCATTGCGCCTTGAGCCCGCCAGGCATCGAGGGTCTCGAGGAGATCGCGCATGGCCACATCGTACGGCGAGCGTCGATCGGGGCCCCGGTCGGGGCGACCGCCGAGCGCCCGAGCGCGGCGCGGGCACGCACAGCTACCCGAGGGGCTGGGCCGCGAAGGGATCCTTCGGCCGCCGGGTGACCTTCGGCGGCGGGGCGAATGTCCGCGTTGCGTTGGGGCCGGGTGCCACGTGAGCGGCGGCCTCGCTGCCACGGCGGGTGTCGGCGGCCCGGCCGCCAGCCAGGATCTCACCGAGCCGCTCCAGGCTGGCGACGGTGCCGGCGGCCAGGAAATCGTCGATGTAGGGATAGGCCGCACGCATCCCGGCCGCGAGCGGCTGGTAGCCGGGCGTACCGGCCAGGGGGTTGAGCCAGACCAGGCGATGGCAGTTGCGGCGGAGGCGAGCGGTCTCGATCTCGACGAGCCGCGGATCGCCCCGATCCCAGCCGTCCGAGACGACGATGACCACGCCGCTCGTGCGCAGGGTCCGCCGGGCCCACTTGTGGTTGAACTCCCGGAACGACTCCCCGATGCGCGTTCCGCCGGCCCAGTCGGTGACCGTGTCGGCGACCTTGGCCAGCGCGCGGTCGCGGTTGCGATCCTTCAGCAGCCGGGTGACCCGCGTCAGCCGCGTCCCGAAGACGAATGACTCCGTTCGGACCGCGGACGAGGCCGAGAGGGCCTGGATGAAGCGGAGGAGGAGCCGCGAGTGACGCTCCATCGAGCCCGAGATGTCGCACAGGACGACGAGGGGACGGGGACGCTTGACCGGGCGCCGCCAGACCCACTCCAGGATCTCGCCGCCGGTTCCGAGGTTGCGCCGGAACATCGCCCGCGGCGCCAGGCGGCGGCCGTGGCGGTGGTGCTCGTAGCGGCGCGTCCGGCGGAGCTCGAGCTTCGGCGTGAGGAGATCGACGAGCCGCTCCGCGTCGCGGAGCTCCTGGGAGGTCATCCGGTCGAAGTCGCGATGGCGGATCGTCTCTGACCGGCTGTAGGCGTCGGGCGAGACCGTGACGATGTCCGGCGCGGCGGCGTTATCGTCGGCATCACGGTCGGTCGGGATCGGGATGCCTTGGCGGTCCTCGGGCAGCTCGGACCGCTCATCACCGGCCATCGCCGCATCCTCGGGCGTGCCCTCGTCGGAGGGAACTGCCTCGCTCCGCTGCTCCATCCCCGGCGCCTCGAGGTTGGGCTGGAGGGAGCGGCGGCGCCAGTACCGGTCGAAGACGCGGTCGTAGATCAGACGGTCGTCCCGGCGGCGGGTGAAGACAGCCGCTCCGGCGGCCCGGACCACCTCCCGGTCGCCGATATCGACCACGCCGAGGGCCCGGGCGAAGTCGATCTCCGAGGACAGGTCGACGGCCAGGCCGGCCGCTCGGAGGGCCCGTCCGAAGCCGACCGCGCGGGCCAGCAGGCGATGGCCGTCGATGGCCTCGCGGGGCCCGCTGGAAACGATGGCCGGGTCGCGGGTCATGCCGGCTCAGCCGCGCGCGGCGACCTCGGAAAGGTAGGTCTTGACGGTCTCGCCGCGGACCTGGCGGATGTCCTCCTCGTACTTGAGGACGACGCCGAGGGTCTCGTCGACGAGCTCGGGGGTCAGCTCGGCCGCACCGAGGGCCATCAGGGCCGCCGCCCAGTCGAGGGTCTCGGCGATGCCCGGGACCTTGGTCAGGTCGGCGTCGCGAAGGCGGTGGACGAAACCCACGACGGCTCGGGCGAGCGTCTCCGGGGCGGCCGGCACCCGGGCCTGGACGATCTCGAACTCCTTGGCCGCCGACGGGTAGTCGATCCAGTGATAGAGGCAGCGGCGCTTGAGCGCGTCGTGGACCTCGCGCGTCCGGTTGGAGGTCAGGATGACCCGTGGCGGCCGGTCGGCCTTGATCGTCCCGATCTCGGGCACGGTCACCTGGAAGTCGGAAAGAATCTCGAGGAGGTAGGCCTCGAACTCCTCGTCGGCCCGGTCGATCTCGTCGATCAGGAGGACCGGTGGATCACCCTCGGCGCTCGCCTCGAGGGCCTGGAGGAGCGGCCGGCGGATCAGGAAGTCGGGCCCGAAGATGTCGTGGGCGGTGGCGTGCTCGGCCTGGCCGCGGGCCTCGAGGAGGCGAATCTCGAGCATCTGGCGCGGGTAGTTCCACTCGTAGACCGCGGTGTTGACGTCCAGGCCCTCGTAGCACTGGAGTCGGATCAGGCGGGTCCCGAGGCTGCTCGCCAGGACCTTGGCCAGCTCCGTCTTGCCGACGCCGGCTTCGCCCTCGAGGAGCAGCGGCCGCTCCAGCTGGAGGGCCAGGAAGACGGCCGTGGCGATCGAGCGGTCGGCAATGTAGCCGTGGGCGCGAAACGCCTCCTGGATCGCGTCGGTCGAGGTCAGGGCGTTGCTCATCGGCCGATGCTAGCAGGCTTGCCGGCCTCGCCCGGCTCAGCCGTCGGGCGCCTCGAGGTCGCGGGCGTAGGCCGGAAACCGGTAGCGCTGGTCGCGGGTGAGGATGCCGCCATGGCCGAGACGGGCCACCGTGGCAAGGGTCGGCGGCTCGCCGGCCAGGAGGCGAGGCAGGAGGAGATCGGCGGCCGTCGCCTTCGAATAGGCGCCACATGACGGCAGCCCGATCACGGCGACGTTCCCGATTTGCCCCAGCCAGAGCATCGATCCGGGGTGGGCCGGGACGCCGTGCCGGACCACGGTCCCACCGAGGGCTTCGAGGGCGAGGAAGAAGGGGTCCTCCGGGTCCGTGCTCGCGGAGCCCGCGGTCAGGATGAGACCGGCTCGAGCCCTGCCTCGACCGACCGCCCGCACGCGGAGCGCGTCGGTCACGGGTTGCGTGCCGTCCTCCACGTAATCGATCCCGACGAGGCGCGACCCGAGGCCCTCGACCTTCGCCCGGACGCTCGCCTCGAAGCGGTCACGGGCGATCCCTCGAATCGATTCCTTGACGATCGCGGCCACTCGCCGGGCCCGGAACGGCGCGACCGAGACCACCCCACCGCGTCGCCTGGATCTGGCGGCGACCGCTTCGGCTCGGGCCAGGATCGCCTCGGGCACGAGATGCGGGGCTACCTTGACGCTCGCCACGAGCGCCCCGGGCTCGACCACGCGACCGTCGAGGACGGTGAAGACCTCGATCGGATCGATGGCGTTCAGGCGGGCCAGGTGACGGGGCCGGACATGGACCACGCCGGCCGTCGCCGCCCGCAGGTCGATCCGGCTCTGGACGGGCTTGCCGGCGACGAGCCCGGGGCCGGCAACGGCCGCCGCCAGGCGTCGAGCCGCGTCGTCCTCGTGGACGTCGCCGGCCTCGGGCACGAGGACCGTGATCGGCCGGCGCTCGACGTGCGGCACGGCCTCGCCGAGGCGTGCCAGGTCCGTGGCGGACAGGCGGCGGCCCTTGGCCCAGCGCTCGCCGGCGACCTGGAGGTCCCGGGTCAGGACGGCACCGGCGAGGCCGGTCGGCCCGACCTCGCCAAGCTTGATGCTGGCAATCCTCACTCGAGCCGGGCGATGGCCGCCTCGAGGGCACGAAGGACCTGTACCGTCGCCACGTGGGCGCGGTACTCGCGATCGGCGTGGATGTCCGACGCCACCGTCGCCCCGTCGGTGACATGGAGGGCCGCCTTGGGCAGCGACGCTCCGGCCACGACGGCCTGTTCCACGGCCGCGGCGCGGTAGGGGTGCTCCCCCACCCCGGTCACCCCGACGGCGCAGAAGCCCCAGCGGTCGCCCGCCCGGGCGCCCACGACCGCGGCCACGCCGGCGATCGAATAGCCGCTCGCGGGCTGCTCGATCGCCCGATAGGCGGAGCCGACATCATCGCGACCGCCCGGCAGGCGGATCTCGGTGATCAGCTCGTCGGACCTGAGGACGCTGGCGAAGGCGCCCTCGAAGAATTCGGTGATCGGGATCGCCCGCTCGTCGCTCGAGGAGCGGGCCACGACCTCGGCATCGAGGGCCAGGAGAATCGCCGGCATGTCCGAGGCCGGGTCGGCGTGGGCGATCGAGCCGCCGATCGTGCCCCTGTTCCGGACCTGGACATCGCCGATGTTGGGGAGGGCATCGGCCAGGAGCCCGTAGTGACGGAGGATCGGATCCCGCTGCATCTCGTCGTAGGTCGTCAGCGCCCCCACGGCAACCCGGCCGTCGGCCATGCGCCGGACGCCCTTCAGCTCCGCGAGGCGGCCGATATCGACGAGCGTCCCTGGTCGCGCAAGGCGCAGCTTCATGAGGGGCAGGAGGCTCTGTCCCCCGGCGATCGGCTTGGCCCCGCCATCGGCCCGCCGGAGACGGGCGAGGGCATCGTCGAGGGACGTAGCCAGGACGTATTCGAAGGCCGCCGGGATCATTCCTGCGCTCCCTTCGTCGTCTGCATCGCCTTCCACACCGTCTGGGGGGTGAGGGGCATGTCCAGGTGGCGGATCCCGAACGGTTTCAGGGCGTCGTTGACCGCGTTGGCCACGGCCGCCGTGCTGGCGATGGCGCCCGCCTCGCCGACGCCCTTGACCCCGAGGGGGTTCACCGGGCTGGGGGTGACGGTCTCGTCGAGCTCCAGGTTCGGCAGCCACGAGGCCCGCGGGATCGCGTAGT
This sequence comes from Chloroflexota bacterium, assembly GCA_041691215.1. Lineage (GTDB taxonomy): Bacteria > Chloroflexota > Limnocylindria > Limnocylindrales > CSP1-4 > UBA5189. Next base: position 20,353 of record JBEPVB010000014.1, on the reverse strand, counting down.
CGAGCATCGAGCCCGACAGGAGCTGGCCGTCGTCGCTGTAGACAGCGCCCTCCCAGAGCGCCTGGCCGACGCCCTGGACGATGCCCCCGTGGAGCTGCCCGTCCACGATCATCGGGTTGATCTTGTTGCCGACGTCGTCGACTGCGACGTAGCGGACCAGCTCCACCTGGCCGGTCGCCTCGTCGACCTCGACGATGGCGACATGGGTGCCGAACGGCCAGGTGCAGTTCGGCGTGTCGTAGTAGGCCGTCTCGTCGAGGTAGGGCTCCATGCCTTCGGGCGCATCGAAGGCGAGGTCCAGGGCGAAGGCGATCTCCTGGAAGGTCTTCTTCTTGTCGGGTGAGCCCTTGACCCGGTACTCGGCGCCCTCGACCTCGATGTCCTCGACGGAGGCCTCGAGCATGTGGGCGGCGTAGCGACGGGCCTTCTCCCGGATCTTGTCGGCGGCCTTGATTGCCGCCGTGCTCCCGACCGACGAGGTCCGGCTGCCGTAGCTGCCGTAGCCGAAGGGCGTCCCCTGGGTGTCGGAGTGCTGGATGACGATGTCCTCCATGGGGATCCCGAGCTCGTGGCCGATGATCTGGGCATAGGTCGTCTCGTGGCCCTGGCCCTGCGGCTGGGTGCCCACCGTGACCACGACCTTGCCGGTCAGGTGGACCTTGATGTTTGCCGATTCCCACATCGCCGCGCCCCAGCCCTCGCCGACGGCGCCGATCCACTTCGAGGGCGCCACGCCGCAGACCTCGATGTAGCTGGAGAGGCCGATGCCGAGGTACTTGCCGCGGGCCCGGGCGGCCGTCTTGGCCTGCTCGATCCCGGCGTAGCCGGCCATCTCGAGGGCCTTGTCCAGGGCCGGCTCGTAGTTCCCGGAGTCGATGTAGATCTTGGCCCCGCCGCTGGCCGTCCCCAGCCCGGACGGGTTCTCGTACGGGAACGCGTCGGGCGCGATGAAGTTGCGCCGCCGGAGCTCGGCCCGGTCCATCCCGATCTCGTTGGCGAAGAGGTCCATGGCCCGCTCGACGACGTACGTGGCCTCGGGCCGGCCGGCGCCCCGGTAGGCGTCGACGAAGACCGTGTTGGTGTAGACGCCGACGACCTCGGCGTAGACATTCGGGATCTTGTAGCAGCCGGCGAGGACCCGGGCGTAGAGCGTGGTTGGGATGCCCGGCCCGATGGTGGAGAGCCGGCCGCCCAGGTTGGCGAAGGTCTTGACCCGGATCGCGGTGACCTCGCCGTCGCGCTTGCCGGCGATCTCGAGGTAGGTGATGTGGTCCCGGCCGTGGATCGTGGACTGGTAGTTCTCGCGACGACCCTCGATCCACTTGACCGGCCGGCCGCCGATCCGCTTGGAGGCCAGGAGCACGATCGGGTAGTCGGCGTAGGTAAAGATCTTGGAGCCGAAGGCGCCCCCGACGTCGGGGCTGATGCAGCGGATCTTGTGCTCCGGCACGCCCATGACGAAGGCGGCCAGAAGGAGCCGCTGGATGTGGGGCGTCTGGCTCGACATCCAGATCGTGTATTCGTCGGTGCCGGGGTTGTAGAGGCCGATGTCGCCGCGCGTCTCCATCGGGTTGGGGATGAGGCGCTGGTTCACGATCCGCTGGCGGACGACGACCTCCGCATTGTCGACAGCCGCGGCCGTGCCCGCCTTGTCCCCGACCGACCACTCGAAGACGATGTTGTTCGGGGCGTTCTCGTGGAGCTGCGGCGCCCCCGGCTGGGTGGCCTTCTCGGCATCGACGACGGCCGGCTGGGGTTCCCAGTCGACGACGATCGCCTCGAGGGCGTCGAGGGCCTGCTCGGGCGTCTCGGCCACGACGGCAGCGACCCCCTCGCCGGTCCACTTGACGCTGTCCGTGGCCAGGGCCCGGGGCGTGTTGACATTGTTCTGGAGGCCGGCCGAGCCACCGGCCGGCCAGGCCATCGGCAGCGGGTTGTAGGGGATGTCGGCCCCGACCATGACGTCGAGGACGCCGGGCATCGCCTTCGCCCTGCTGGTGTCGATCCCCCGGATGAGGGCGTGCGCGTAGGGGCTCCGGAGGATGGCGCAGTGGGCCATCGACTGGAGCTTGATATCGTCGACGTAGCGGCCCCGGCCGGAGATCAGGCGCTGGTCCTCGACCCGCTTCACGCGCTGGCCGAGCATGTCGGTGGTCATCTCGGGCCCCCTACCCTGCGCTGGCCGCGGTTGCGCCGGGGCGCATTGCCGCAGCGGCCGCGCGGATCGCGGTGACGATGTTCTGGTAGCCGGTACAGCGACAGAAGTTGCCCTCGATCGCGTGGCGGATCTCGTCGTCGGTGGGCTCGGTCGTCCGGGCCAGGAGGTCGGCGGCGGCCATGATCATGCCCGGGGTGCAGAACCCGCACTGCAGCCCGTGGTGCTCCCAGAAGGCGGCCTGGAGAGGGTGGAGTCCCTCGACCGGCGCCAGGCCCTCGATCGTGACAACGGTCGAGCCCTCCGCCTGGAGGGCCAGCATCGTGCACGATTTCACGGCCATCCCATCGACATGGACGGTGCACGCACCGCATTGCGAGGTGTCGCAGCCGATGTGGGTGCCGGTGAGGTCCAGGTCCTCGCGGAGGAGCTGGACCAGGAGCCTTCTGGGCTCGACGTCCACCTCCCGCTGCTTCCCGTTGACGGTGAGCGAAACGTGTGCCACCACGGTCGGGACCTCCAGTTCCGGGGACGGGAAGGCATCGATCATGCGCCTGCGACAGCGGTGGATCAAGCGGGACGGCAGCGGGCGCGGCCGCGAGGTCAAGCCTTTGGGCGACGCCGCCCGGGGCGCTCCTCCGGCGGGCTGTAGCGGCCGAGGGCCGCGCTCCGGATGTCCAGCGAGCGCGGATCGAGGTGCGGCGCCGCCTCCGACAGCGGACGGGAGGCAAGGCCTGCGGCGTCGCCGAGGCGTTCCATCTTTCGGACCGCGACGGCCCACGAAAGCTCCTCGAGGCTGCCGGCCGTCGCCAGCCCGACGCGGTCAAGGCCACGGCCGCTGGCCGAGGCTGCGTAGGCGGCCGCCCAGATGAGCGTCTCGGGGCCGTCATCGCTGCCGGACCGTGTCGACAGCGCGCCACAGACGATGCCCCGGTCGCCCGGCACGGCCCGCACCAGGCGCCAGTTATCGGGGCCGTCGATGAGGTCGACGGCGAGGCTGCGATAGGGCGCGGCGAGGATGGTCTCGACGCCGGCGGTGTCGGCGGCCCCGCCGACGATTGCCAGGGAAACGTGGAGACCGTCGATCCCCCGCAGGAGCTGTTCGTGTGCGCGCGCGAAGCGCGCCCGCTCGTCCGGGTCCGTCGCGATGCGGTGAGCGTCCGGCTCCTCGATCTCCACGAACGCGCAGCCCGCCTCGGCCAGGGCCAGGATCTCCGATCGGATCGCCACGGCGAAGGCGGCCGTGACGACATCGGCATTCTCCGTCCCGAGGCGGCGGCCGAGGGTGTACGGGCCGGGCAGGGCCTGCTTCACGATCCCCTCGGCGTGCTCGGCCGCGAATCGCCAGGCCTCGACCGTGAGTGGCACCCGCCAGCCGGGGTCGGCGGTCAACCGGAGTCCGGCCGCGTCGAAGGTCAGGCCGTCGAGCCTGGCAAGGGCGCCCGCGAAGCCGGCCGCACGAAGTCGGCCGTCGGTGAGCGGACCGAGCCCCGCGGCGGCCTGGGCGTCGAGGGCGACGACGACCGCCGCGTCATCGTCGATGAGCTGTGCGCCATCCGGCCCCGTCGGCCGGGGCAGGGCCCCGAGGAGCGTCCCGAACATCGGCCGGTCAGCGCCCGATCAGAGCGCCAGCCCGCCGGCCACCAGCCCGACCGCGAGCGCCCCGACGAGGCCGAGGATGCCGACCAGGGCGATGATCATCGAGCGCCCTCCGGGTTGGCCGCCTTCCCGGGCATGCCAGAAGTCGCGCATCGTCCGGACCCGGCCTGGCGGCACGAAGGCGCCCAGCCAGAGGCCCGCCACGAGTCCGCCGATGTGGGCCGCGTTATCGATGCCACCGCCGGCTACGAAGCCGAAGACCAGGTTGATCACGACGATCATGCCAAGCTGCGGAACGATCGCCCGGGCCCGCCGATCGAGGATGGGGTGGTGAATCCGGGTTCCGGCGAGGGCAACCCCGACGAGCCCGAAGATCGCCCCCGAGGCGCCGACGCTGGGGACCGGGCTGGCGAGGAAGCTGACGGTCGAGGCCGCGGCCGCCGTGAGCAGATAGAAGAGCCCGAACGTGGCGGGTCCCCATATGCCTTCGACGAGCGGGCCGAGCAGGTACAGGGCGTACATGTTGACCGCGAGGTGGAGCAGGTTGGCGTGGACCAGGGTGACGCTGAAGAGCCGATACAGGTCCCCCGACGCGAGGGCCTGCTTGTCCAGCTCGAGGAGCAGGCCGAGCGTCGCCCCGTCCTGGGACAGGACATAGAACGAGACGATGATCGTGATGCCCAGGATCACGTAGGCCAGCGGGATCGCCGGGCCGTCGCCGCGACTCTGGGCGAAGTAGCGCCGGGCGGCGCGGGGATCGCCGGTCTCCTTGGCCAGCCAACCGAGGCGGGAGGCGATCTCGGCCTTGTCATCGATCGGCGCCCGCCGGTCGGCCTCTCGATATGCCGTCACGGCGTCGCGCAGGTCGCCGGCGCGAACGTGGGCCGCCGCCACGTTCCGCCAGGCGGTATACGTCGACGGGGTCTCGGGCAGGCGGAGGACTGCCTCCCAGGCGGCCACGGCCTCCGCGTCGCGATCGAGCCGGTAGAGCGCCTCGCCGAGGCCGAGCCACGCGGCGGCGGTGACCGCTGCGTCGTCGAAGCCGGCCACGCGCTGGTAGGCGTGGGCAGCTGGCAGGTACTCGCCCGACCCCAAGAGCTCGGCCCCGCGATCGAGGAGGGCCATCGCGGTCGCCCGGTCGAGCGGCCCCGGCGAGGCCGCGGCCGCGAGGAGATCGGGCTGGGACGGGGTCGGGGGGTCGTCGGCCATCGGCCCGACGATACTAGACGCAGCATGTGCGGACGGTTTACCCAGGAACGGCCGACCTCGGACCTCGCCGAAATCTTCGCCGCCGAGGATCTCGCGGAGGAGCCCGGCGGGCGTTTCAATGTCGCGCCCACGGACGACGCCGCGGTCGTGGTCCAGCGCGAGGATCGGCGGGCGATCCGGGCCTATCGCTGGGGCCTGATCCCCCACTGGGCCGAGAGCGCCAAGGTGGGCAACCGGATGTTCAACGCCCGGGCCGAGACGCTCGGCAGCTCACCGGTCTTTCGCGACGCGTTTCGCAGGCGGCGCTGCCTTGTGCCCGTCGATTCGTTCTACGAGTGGCGTCGCGAAGGCAGGATCCGCCAGCCTTTCCGGATCATTCGCAGCGATGGGCGGTCGCTGGCCCTGGCCGGCCTCTGGGCCGGCTGGCGGGACCCCGACACCGACGAGGTCCGACGGACATTCACGATCATCACCACGGGACCCAACGACCTGATGCGGCCGATCCACGACCGGATGCCGGTCGTGCTGCCGGCGGAAGCGTGGGATCGCTGGCTGGACACGACCCTGCCGGACCCCGGCGAGCTCAACGGGCTGCTGGTCCCGGCCGCCGACGGCGAGCTCGAGCTCTACCCGGTGAGCCGAGCCGTGAACGATGTTCGGAACGATGGGCCCGGGCTGATCGAAGAGATCCCCGAGTCCGCCCGCTCGCGGTCCGACCTCATCGAGCCGTCGCGGGACCCCGACGACCTGGGCCTGGTCTGACCGGGTCCACCGCGAGATCCCGGACGGTCGCGTCCCAGGCGTCGCTGGGGACCGCCCCGCCGTCGAGACGTGCGGCGAAGGCGCCGACGAATCCGGCAAACGTGCCATCCGGGTCGCTCGATGGCGCTTCGAGCACGATGGCCAAAGGCGGGAGGTTCCGGTCCGCATCGGCGTCGCCGGCTCGGTCGATGACGATGAGCGAGGCACCCGCGTAGGCGGCGCCGTCGACCAGGGTCGGCAGGAGGCTTGCGTCGGTCCCGGCGGCGATGACCACCCGGAGCTCGGGCAGGTAGCGCAGGGCGAGATCCACGTCTGCCGCCTCCAGCGCCCGCGACGCAGTCCGGAGGACCGCCGCGTGCCCGATGCCCGCGGTCGCCAGGGCGATCAGGCGACGATCGCCGTCCCGCCCGTCCGGGATGATCCCGATGACCTGCACCAGGGCGCCCGCCGTCGCGGCCCGCGCCGCGATCGCGAACGCCGCGCCCTCGCGGCGCCCGACTGGCTCGAGGTTCCCGCACACGACGATCACGGTCCTAGCCTAGCCGGGACCTGCGTCGATCGAATTCGTTGACTGCGTGCACCTCTTGGGTGGTCCTGCAAGGTTAGTGACATTGTCCCCGCAAGGTTGCCGCTGGTACTTTCGGATGGTGTCTCCAGCGTACCAGCGCGTGTGCCTATCTGGATCGCTCCCGCGTGTGATCCGGATCTCAGCGCGCGCCGTTCGTGATCTCCGAACAGGGCCCTTCAACCATCCCACGGGACCTCGACATCGCGGAGGCGGCCAATCGCTGGCGGAATTCGCCCTCGTATTCCCGATCCTTCTGATCCTCATTGTTATTGTCGCCGACTTCGGGCGCATCTTTGCAGCGGGGGTCTCTATCGAAGCGGCGGCACGGGATGCCGCCGAGGTCGCGGCCAACCAATATCTCGCCGTCCCCCCAGGCCCGCTGGAATCCCCGGCACCGAGCGGAGTTGCGGCGTACTACCAACCGCTTCATCAGGTCGCAAGCCGGACTGTCTGCGCCGAGACATCCGATCTCTCCAACAGCGCGTTCGATACGGGAACCCAGGCTTGCACGGGCATGCCGCTCATCCAGGTCTGCATTCACGACAATCAGGACACGGATTGCGGAAGCGAATCACAAGGCGCATCGATCCCAGCCGAATGCGACAACATGGCGACGCCGCCAAGCAACGCCAACGGGCCCGCCGGTTCAGCCCGTTGGGCGGAAGTACGGGTCTGCTACCGGTTCACGGCCGTTCTTCATATGCCCCTCCTGCAGTTCGGTGACTTCTGGCTGCAACGAACGCGCACGTTTGTTATCCCGTGCTATTTCAAGCTGGGGTCCGCCGAATGCGGCTGAAGAACCGGGCATCGGGTCAAGCGATTGCAGAGTTTGCATTGACCTCGCCGCTCTTCTTCCTGCTGCTCCTCTCAGTAGTGGTGCTTGGCCTCTGGATATTCTTCAACCAACAGTTGGAGAACGCCGCGCGAGAGGGGGCACGGTATGCGGCTGTGCACAGCACCAGCGCCCAGTGCCCGACAGTGTCTCGCCTGGAGCCAGGTTCGAATGGGGCGAATTCCTACTTTCGGTGCGACGCCCCCGAAGACGCCTGGCCGAGATTGACGGCTGCGGCCAGGTCAAAGGTCTGGGGCATGTCACCGGCTTCCGTTAGCGTCTCTGCCTGCTGGTCCGGATTTGTCGACGCGTCAGGAAACGCGAACGCCCAGCCGACCGCTCCGAACACATATGTCCAGTGCACCATCAATCGAGTCGACCCGACCTCCCATTCGAACGATGTACCGTGCCCGGCGCCAGCGACTATTCCTGGCTCGACGAACCTCAAGGCCGATGGTGACGACAAATCGAGTTCCGTGGCATACGCCAACGGCACGCATTTTCCGACGACGGTGACCGTCTACACATGTGTCGCATGGGCACCTCCCCTCGCAGGTTTCCTGTTCGTCCCCAAGACGGTCACGCTTCGTGCCGTCATCACGGAGGCAATGCAGCGACAGCAGTGAGGATCAAGATCGTGCGTTCCGCTTCAGTTTTTCGACCTTGTAGCCGCGATGGTCAGATTCTTGTCCTGTTCGCGGGAGCCCTGGTGCTTCTTCTTGCCATTGGATCGGTCGTGCTGGACACGGGGCTGGCATTTATGACGCGGCGCCTGGAGCAGAACATAGCGGATCCATCGGCGATCGCCGCGGCCCGATTTATCCGAGCGACTGGCGGGACATATCAGGACATGAAAGACGCCGCGTGCTTCGTGGCTCATCAGAACGGGCTTTTCGGCGGCCCCGGCAGCACGGCTGCATGCGACGTTACGGCTAACGACTCGAAGGGGACGATCCTGGCGGTGAACTATCCACCGTCAGCTGCCGGGGGCACGTTCGCCGGGCGCGCGGGTTTCGTCGAGGTCGTGCTAACCCAGAACCAGAAGAGTGTGCTCGGCGGGGTCCTGGGCTTCAGCTCGATCCGAGTCTCATCCTCCGCGGTGGCGGCTTTTAGTGCTGGGGACTCGAACACGAACTCGATACTCGCGCTCGATCCTACAAGTTGCCAGGCGTTGAAGACTCACGGCACCGGTGCCATTAACGTGCACACGGTCCCGCCGGGCGGGACGGGCGGCTACGTGCAGGTCAACTCGATATGCTTCAGCGGGGCCCCCAATACATCATGCTCATCCTCCGGACAGGGAGCGCTCGACACCTCTGGAGGAGGCAGTTTGACCGCCCCGCACACGTACGTCTCTGGAACGTGCAAGGCAAATTCACCGATTGGGGGACCCCTGACCGAGGGCGCTGTTCAGGTTGGGGATCCACTGAGTGAGCTGGCGCCGCCCGACCCGGCGGACTACCCAGCCGGCCGCTGCGGGCCTGGACTACCGGCCCTGACGCCCGCATCGTCAGGCTGCGTCTTCAATTCAGCCGGTGTCACCCACATCGATCCGGGGGTCTACTACGGAGGATGGGACATCAAGAAGAATGGGGCCATTCTCGAGCTCGGCCCGGGCGTATATATCATCGCCGGCGGCGGCATCAAGCTATCCACATCCGGATCCATCACATCGGTCCAGGGCGGAACCGGGGGGCCAGCGCCGGTCCTCATATTCAACACCGACAATCCTGTGACCCATAGCGGGCAGTTGGGCATTGACTTCAACGCCCAGGACACGCTCAAGCTGGCAGCCATCGACAATGGCCCCTACAAGGGCATCGTTGTCTGGAACGATGGCAATGGTAGCAATCCGACTGCGCTCATAGACCTCGAGGGCCAGTCAAGCCTGAACATCTCGGGAACCATTTACAGTCCTAAAGGCAACGTAAAGATGGAAGGCGGGTCGAGCGGCAGTGGGTCGGCAGCCGTCCAAGTCATTGCATGGCAGATCGATGTCGGCGGCAACGCCGCGCTAGACATGCCCTATGATCCATCAAAGCTCTATCAGTTCGATGAGAAGGGCCTCGTCCATTAGAGCGTCGGACAGAGCGACTCGGCGAGCCATCGGTTGGCTTGACTCGAACCCGAGCGTCAGTCGGACGGGTTCGGCGTTTCGGTTGGCCTCGGTGACTGCGTAGGCGAGCCCGGACCTGACCCTGGCCCGAAGCCGGTGGCGTCGTCGCTTGCGTCGGGGCTGCCTGAGTCGCCTCCGTGATCGTCCGACGCACCGGGCGATTCCGTCGGGCCGCCGTGATCGTCGCTTTCCCGGGGCGAGGTCGTCGCTCCGGGCGGCAATGAGGTCTGCCCCTGGTCCGAGGCGCTTGGGTCGGCGCTCTCAGTCGCGTCGGGCGACTCGGATGGTTCGATGGATCCGCTGGGCTCCTCGGAGCCGGCCGGCTCGGACGCGTCCGAGCTCGCATCCGGGGCCTGCGTCGGTCGCGGCGCGACGAGGGAGGGCCTGGGTGTGGCGTCCGGCGCAAGAAGACCCATGGCGCCGGCCGCGCCATACGCCGCCGCGCCCGTGAGTGAGGCGCCGACAAGCAGCACCACGAGGACGTAGGCAAGGGCCAATCCTCGAGCGCCCACGGGTCGCCCGGCGCCGTTCAGGGCGATCGACCACGCCGTCCGTACGCTGTCGACAAGTCCGGCCAGGCCGTGACCCGCCTGGAGCGGCGCGAGGAACCCGGCCGGACGTGGTGCGGGCTCGCTCGCGACCGCGGCCATGACCAGGTTGGCGAAGCCGACCGGGGGATGGAACGGCTCCGCGCCGATCGCCTGCTCGAGTTCGCGAGCGGTTGCATAGGACTCGGCGCGCTCGGCGTCAGTCACCGCGATGTCCGCACCGTCGAGCTCGCCGGGACGGAAGTAGCCCGAGTTCTGGCTCATCGGCCGTCCTCGCCCATGGCGCCGCGGAGGCGCAGGAGACCACGATGGAGGTGCGTCTTTACCGTTCCCAGCGGGCGGCCCGTCAGGACCGCAATCTCGTCGAGCGAGCGCTCCGCGAAGAACCGCAGGGCGACGACCTCGCGATAGGGCTCGTCGAGCGAGGCGACGGCGCGGCGGACGATTTGCTGGCGCTCGCCCTGGAGGGCCAGGCCTTCAGGATCGGCCGTCCAATCGGCACGCAGGCGCGACGTGGCGTCCTCGCCGTCCTCGGTCGCGGCGGGAGACGCCCAGGCGACGTTCTTTCGACGCCCCGACTGCCGGATCGCGAGGCGGACGGCAATCCGCGAAAGCCAGGCTCCGAATGGCCCATCGGCGCGCCAGCTGGCTAGCGATCGGTACGCGATCACGAAGGCCTCCTGAGCGATGTCCTCGGCCTCGCCGAGATCGCCCAGAACTCGATGGCAGGTCCGGATGACGGCTGCCGATTCGCGGTCGACCAGTACTCGGTAGGCGTCCCGATCGCCGGCCAGGATGGCGCGAATGATCGCCGCGTCATCGGTTCTGATCTCGGCCGCGGCTCGAGCCGTGATCGTGCGTTCGATGGTCCCGCTCCATGAATCCGCCCCACCCAGGCTGCTCGCCGGTGGGGACGGATCCATGGTGATGCGATCGCCTGGCGGCCACGATGAGCCATTCGTCACGTCCGAGCAGATCTGGTTGGGGGGTCAGTCGGAGCCGCCCCCGCCGCCCGAGCCGGCGTCGCCGCCGTCCCCGCCGGACCCATCGTGGGCTTCTGTGGTCTCGGTGTCGTGGGTCTCGGTCGTCTTTGTCTCGGTCGTCTTTGTCTCGTGCGTCTCGGTCGTCTCGGTATCTGTCTCGTTGTCTGTTTCGTTGTCGTCCTTGTCCGCGGTTTCCGTCGTCTGAGTTTCCGAGGTCTCGGTGGTCTCGGTGTCCTTGCTCTCCGTGGTCTTGGTCGTCTCGGTTTCCGAGGTCTCGGTGGTCTCGGTGTCGGTCTCGCTCGTCTCGGTCGTGTCCGAGGTCTCGGTCGTCTCCGTTGTCTCGGTGGACGCGCCGATCGAATCTGGATTCTTGTCGTGAGCGGACGGTGACTTCACGAGGTTGTTGGCCGCGAAGGCGCCACCAACAACAAGCAGCAGGCTCACGACTGCCACGCCGATCGTCCGCACCAGGCGGAATCCGAAGCGTTCTTTCATCTGAGCTGGTCTCCTGTCCCCGAGCCGGTCGATGACCGGTCATTTCATCTTGTCTGAGGCAACGACTCGGGGAAAGGTTTCAGAGCGCCCGGACGAGGATGCGCCAACGGCCGCCTTCGATCAGCCGGCCTCACCGGCGACGGCCGGCGCCGCGACATCCCCCGGCTCATCCCGCTCCATCGTGATCGGGCCCAGGCCGGCCGCTTCGAGCGCGGGCAGGAAGGCGTCGGCGTTGCCGACCAGCACGATGGCGGCCTCGTCGGGGCGGACGTGGGCCCGCGCCGCGGCGAGGACGTCCTCCCGGGTAACGGCCTCGATCGAGGGCCGGTAGCGCGCCAGCTCGTCATCGGGAAGGCCCTGGACCACGATCCCGCCAAGCGCCCCGACCACCGCGCCCGGCGTCTCGAAGCGAAGGGGAAAGACGCCGACCAGGTAGTCGCGAGCGTCCTGGAGCTCGTCCTCGTCGACGAGGCCCGTCCGCATCCGCTCGAGTTCGACCAGAATTTCCTGGACCGCGGGCACCGTCACGTCGGTCGCGACCGCCGCGCGGGCGGCGAACGGCCCCGCCGACCGCCTGAGGTCGAAGCCGGCCCCGGCGCCGTAGGTGTAGCCCTTCTCCTCGCGAAGCTTGCGGTTGAGGCGCGAATTGAAGAGCCCGCCAAGGATGGCACTCATCACGGACAGGGCGTGGAAATCGGGGATGAGCCGGCGCGCTCCAGGGTGACCGATCCGAATCTCGGTCTGGACGTCGCCCGGCCGGTTGATGACCCGGAGGCGCCGCTCGAGCGAGGCCGGCGAAGCGTCGACGACGCGACCTGGACCGGTGCCCGGGGCGGCCTGCCATCCGGCAAAGCGCTCGGCGGCGAGCTCGACTATATCGATCCCGGCGAGGTCTCCACCCACGATCAGGGTCATCCGGGCAGGATCGAAACGGCGGGCCAGCTCCGCTCGAACGATGTCCGCGGTCAGCCGCTCGACGGTCTCGCGGGTACCGGCCGACGATCTTCGATACGGCGAGGATGTTGCGTAGACGGCCTCGACGAAGGCCTCCTCCGCTCGCCGCCGCGGATCCGCGCGAGCCTGGAGGAGGTCGTTCAGACGCTCGTCCCGGAGCCGAGCGACCTCGTCGACCGGGAAGGTCGGCCGCGAGGCGATCTCGGCCACCAGGTCCAGGGCCGGCGCGAGGCGTTCCGAGGGCACGTCGGCCGAGATGGTCGTCGCGTCCCAGCCGGCTTCGGCGTGGATCGAGGCACCGAGACGCTCGGTGGCCTCGACCAGCTCGACCGCGCTGTAGCGCTCCGTGCCCTCGGTGAGGGCACGGGCCATGAGGACGGTGGCGCCGGCCAGGTCATCGGGCTCATCGGCGGCGCCGCCAGGGAGGATCAGCGAGGCATCAATGAGGGGCCGGCCCGGGAGGTTGACCTCGATCACCTCGAGGCCGTTGGCCAGGCGCGTCCGCTTGAAGGCCGGGAAAGCGTACGGTCGGGGCTCACCCGGTTCGGGGCGATCCGCGACCACGACCGGGCGGGCGGCAGTCATGCTGCGGCCTCCGCATCACCGGCGGCCTGCTCGGCGGGCAGGTACGTCAGGACGAGCCGATTGTCGTCGCGGAAGACCGCCGCACAGGCGTCCCGGATCTCGTCCCGGGTAACCGCGAGGTAGCGGGGCAGCATCCGGTTGATCAGGTCCGGGTCGTCGAAGAGCGTGGCGTACATCGAGAGCCGGTCGGCACGCTCGGCGACGCCCTGGAGCGCTTCGAGCTCGTCGGCTTCGGTCAACGCCTTGGCTCGCGCCAGCTCATCTTCCGATGGCGCCTCCCCGGCAATGCGCTGGAGCTCCTCCCAGTAGCCGGCCTCCAGGCGGGCGAGGTCGACGCCGGGCCGGGCGGTCACCCAGCCTGCCGTCACCGAGGCGCCGCCGATCAGGCCGAGCGAGAACAGGGCGACGTCCTGGGCGATCCGCTCGTCGCGGACGAGGCGGCGATGGAGCCGACTCCCCTTGCCCCCGGCGAGAATCTGGCCGGCGAGGTCGAGCGCGTCGAGCCGACGGTCCCCATAAGCCGGCGCCCGGAAGGCGAAATAGATGCGCGGCAGCGGAATCCGGTCAGCGACGGTCTCGCGCCGCTCGCCTCCGAGGCTCAGCGGCAGGGACAGGTCGCCCAGATCGATGGGCAGCGCCGGGTTGGCCGGGATGCCACCGAAGTAGCGCTCGACCCAGCCCTGGACCGCGATCGGATCGACGTCCCCGACGATCGAGAGGACGGCGTTGTTCGGCGCGTAGTGCATCTTGAAGAAGGATCGGACGTCCTCGAGCGAGGCCGCGTCGAGATCCTCCATCGAGCCGATGGCCGTGTGGTGGTAGGGGTGCTCGGGCGGGAACACGCCGGCCAGTGTCCGCTCGTTCCAGGACCCGTAGGGTCGGTTGTCATACGACCAGCGCTTCTCGTTCTTGACGACATCCCGCTGGTTGTCGAGGTTCTCCTGGCTCAGGGCGTCGGGGAGGGTACCCATCCGGTCCGCCTCCAGCCACAGTGCGAGCTCGAGCTGGTGCGACGGGACCGTCTCGAAGTAGTTGGTCCGATCGAGCCACGTGGTCCCGTTCATCGTCCCGCCGACGGACTGGATGAGCCCGATGTGCTCGGCCTTGGCGACATGGGCCGAGCCCTGGAACATGACGTGCTCGAACAGGTGGGCAAAGCCGGTCTTGCCCGGGACCTCGTGCTTGGAGCCGACCCCGTACCAGATGTTGACCGCCACGACGGGCGCCAGATGGTCCTCGGCGATGATGAGGCGCAGCCCGTTGGCGAGGCGCTGGTCGGTGAACCTGACAGTGGGTCCGGGCATGGACTCGAGTGCTCCAGGGCTTGGGTTGGGGGGCGAAGGGTACCCCAGGTCGGGACATCGCGACTGCTTGACAACCATCGTCCACGTGTTAGGCTTTCATCTAACATCGTCGGACCCGGAAGCCGGCCCCGCGTGGACCGCCCGACGAAGGCTCGGAGCAATGACATGGCAGCCAGACCAGCAACCCGCCGCGCCGCGGTCACGTCCTCCTCGGATGCGCCTGCGCGCCCGGCCGTTCGTGACTTCACGGGTGGTGCGGCTGGCCACGTGATCGAGTGGGATGTCCGGCCGGTGTACGACTTCCTCTTCTCGCAGACCAGCGAGGCCGGGGCCACGGACGACCTGCCGGCCGAGGATCGCCAGTGGGTCGAGGCTGCCAAGGCTGCTCTCACGGACCACGAGCGGGAGCTCTACCAGCGGATGGCCGAGACCGAAGTGGCGATCCACCTGGGCGCGTTCGCGGTCGCGCATCGCGACCTGGACACGGCCGACGCGCTTGTCGACGCGCTCGAAGCCGCCGGGCCGGTACCGCTCCTCCAGAGCATCTTCTCCGAGTCGATCGCCTCGGATCCGACCATCGCTCCGGCGCTGGAGCGGGCGTTCGCCGGCGACTCGTCCGCCATCACCGATCTCGAGACGGGTCTTCCCCATTGGCACCGAACCGAGCGCCTCGGGCTCCTGGCAGATCCCGAGCGGACCCACCGGGACATCGTGGAGCTCGGACGCGCCTGGGCCAACTCGTTCCGCCCGATCGAAGGGCGGGTCCGCGACATCCTGGCCCGCGACTTCGACCTGCGAGCCGCGGATCGGGCGACCCTCACCGGGCCCGACCTCATCGAACGAACCACCGGCGGCGTCCGTTGGTTGCCCGAGCCCGGCATCCGGCGGGTCGTCCTGGCACCGTCCTACTTCTCGCGGCCGTTCAACTTCCTGCTGGCCGGTGCCGATTGGCGGTTCTTCGGCTACCCGGTCGCCGATAACGCCCTCGAGGTCACCGACCCGCTGGCGCCGCCGCAACAGGTGCTCCGCCTCCACAGGGCCCTCGGCGACGGCACCCGCCTGCGGATCCTCAAGCTCCTCGCCGAGCGCGACCTCTACCTCACCGAGATCGCCCAGCAGCTCGAGCTCTCGAAACCGACCATCAAGCATCACCTGGCCCAGCTCCGGGCCGCCGGCCTCCTTACGGTGGTCGAATCCGGGGCGGTCGTCTATTACAGCCTCCGACGCGCTCGCCTCGACGACGCCGCGGTGGACCTGAAGCGCTTCCTCGTCGGCTGAGGGCAGCCACCTCGGGCCGTGGGAAGCCACGGCCCATCTTCCACCCGGAGGGTTAGACAAATGACTAACACAGAAAAGATAACAATCAACCAGACGCTGAACCAGAGAGGGCTCCGAGCCATGCAGGGCTACGTCGACATCAACCAGGAAGTGATCAGGACGCGGATCAACGATCTTCGAGCCGAAGCCGCGGATGAGCGCCTGGCCGCGGCCGGCCGCCCCATTGCGGGCAGCGGCATCGTCCGCCGCCGGGTCGGGACGTTCCTCATCCATGCGGGCGTGCGCCTCGCCGGTGGGCCGTTGAAGGTGGGCTCGCCGGCGACCCACGCAACGCGCCGCATGGCCGCCTGAGCCCCTGGCCTCGCACGCCCAACGGCGCCGGCTCATGGCGCCGGCACGACCGCTCATACGGGCAGCAGCCAGAACGCAACGGTGACGAGGGCTCCGTAGAGAAGCCCTTCGAGGATCATGCGGCGAGCGGTCCGCCGATCGACGCCTCGGGCCTGGGCGTCCTCGACGCGGAGCGTGGACCCGAGATCGCCGAAGTTCAGGATCCCCGCCGCACCGAAGCCGACACAGAAGCGGCGCGTCACCTGAAGCCAGCTCACGGCCGCCGCGGCGGCGAACGGCAGCAGGCCCAGGCGAGCCGGCAAAGGCCAGGCAGCCGCCAGGATCACCACCCCGACGATCGCCGCGATGACCGTGGCCCCGATCGCGGATCGGCGCCGCCGGGCGACCTCGGCCGGGCCGATGTTGCAGACGCCGGGTCTATATCCGGTCTGATTGCCGGGCCGTTTGCCGGCCGAGCCGGCAGCCGTGTTGAGCATGTCCGCATTGTCGGCCGGACGCCCGAATCATGCGATGGCCGCCGCGTTGACGGCAACGAGCGGGGCCCGGCGCTCGGTGGCCGGCATCCACTCGAGCAGCGACCGCACGTCGGCCAGCCGATCCGCGATGGCCGGATCGAGTGCCTCCGCCGCCGCGATGGCGGTCTCGATCGCGGTCAGGCACAGGATTCCCTCGGCGACCGCGGCGTGGCGGATGTCTGCGGCGTCCCGGACCGCTCCCGAGCGGGGAGTGGGGGTGTTCACGACGAGCCGGACCCGGCCCGAGCGGATCACCTCGAGGATGCCGTCGATGCCCGCCTCTGGATCGGGATCCTCGCCCAGCTTGGCCACGACCACCGCCCCGAACCCGTGGGCGGCGAGGGCGGCCGCGGTCCCCGGCGTCGCGGCCAGTTCGTAGCCCGCCGTGACCAGGGCGGCGGCGAGGCGCGCCAGGCTGTCCTTGTCGCGGTCGGCGATCGAGAGGAGCGCCTGCGGCGGCACGTCGCCGATCGCAAGCCCGGCCCGGGGCGGCACCAGGGCCGCGCCTCGGAGCGCCTTCGCCAGGGCCACCCGCGGATCCGTGTGGAGGCCGATGACCTCGCCCGTCGACTGCATGAACGGCCCGACCGAGGGATCGACGCCGCGGAGCTTGGCCGTCGAGAAGGCCGGCGCCTTGACCGCCACGAGCGCGGGCGGCGGCAGGAGCCCACCTGACCATCCGAGCTCGGCCAGGGTCGCGCCGAGCCCGATCCGGACCGCCAGCTCGACCATGGGAACGCCGGTCACCTTGGACAGGAAGGGCACGGTCCGCGATGCCCGGGGGTTGACCTCGATGAGATAGACCCCATCGTCGCGAACGATGAACTGGGCGTTGACGAGGCCCCGGGCGCCGAGGGCCAGCACGATCCGCTCCATCGTCGCCACGATCAGCCCCTGGTCTCCTTCGCTGACCGTCTGGGGCGGGAAGAGCCCGACCGAGTCGCCGGAATGGACGCCGGCCCGCTCGACGTGCTCGAGGAGGCCGGGGATGAGGACCTGCCGCCCATCAGACACGGCGTCGACGTCGACCTCGATGCCTTCCAGGTAGCGGTCGATCCGGACGGGCCGGTCCGGGTCGACGACGGTCGCCGCGGCCAGCTGCCGCGCGAGATCCTCGGGCGAGTAGCAGAAATCGATGGCCAGGCCGCCGATGACGAAGCTCGGCCGGACGATGACCGGGTAGCCGATCCGCTCGGCGAGGGTGAGCGCCTCCTCGACGGAGTGGGCCATCCCGCCATCCGGCTGCGGGATCCCCAGGCGGTCCAGGAGGGCCGAGAAGCGGACGCGTTCCTCGGCCTGGTCGATGGCCTCGAGATCGGAGCCCTGGAGCTCGACGCCCCCAGCGGCGAGCGTCGCGGCCAGGTTGAGGGGCGTCTGTCCCCCGAAGGCGACGAGCGCCGGCAGGAGGGCCTCCCCCACCCCCGTTTCGGCATCGATGACGCTCCGCACGCTCTCGGCGTCGAGGGGCTCGAAGTACAGGCGCGTCGAGGCGTCGAAGTCGGTCGATACCGTCTCGGGGTTCGAGTTGATCATCACCGCCGACCAACCGGCCCGTTGGAGCGTGTCGGCGGCCTGGACCGCGCAGTAGTCGAACTCGATCCCCTGCCCGATCCGGACCGGGCCGCTGCCGATGACAAGGGCCGCCGGGCGCGGCACCGGTGGCGCCTCCGGGACAGACCCGGCCGCGGCATAGGTGGCGTAGAAGTAGGGCGTCTCGGCGGCGAACTCGGCGGCACACGTGTCGACCATGGCGTAGCCCGGCACGATCCCAAGGGCGAGCCGGGCGGCCCTGACCTCAGGCTCCGTGACCCCCGCCAGGCCGGCCAGCTCGCGATCCCCGAAGCCAGCCCGCTTGACCGTGGCCAGCAGCTCTGCCGCGCCGTCGTCGGCCGGGTCTACGAGTCGCCCGCCAACCGCCGCCACGTCGGCCTCCAGGGCGACGTTCCGTCCCAGCTCCGCGAGGAACCAGGCATTGACCCCGGTGACGGCGGCGATCACGGCCTCGGGGACGCCCCGGCGGAGCAGGGCGAGCATCCGCCAGAGACGGTCATCCGACGGGCTGAGGAATCGCTTCAGCACGATCGGCGCCGCCGTCCGCTGGGCCAGCCGTGTCGATTCGCAGGCCACGCCCCGTTCGTCGATCCAGCGGATGGGGGCGCCCTCAGTCGCGTCGGCATCGGGGTCGTCAGGGTCGTGGCCGCCACCGAGGACCGCCGCGAGGTAGGCAACCGTGCCCGCCCAGGCGGGATCCTCCGCGAGCGGCCCGGCGCCTGCCTGCTCGAGGCCGCGGAGGGCCTTGTTGAGGGCGCTCCCGAACGTCCGGTCGATGGCCATGACCTCGCCGGTCGCCTTCATCTGGCTGCCCAGGGACCGATCCGCGGTGGGGAACTTGTCGAACGGGAAGCGGGGCAGCTTCACGACCACGTAGTCGAGGGCCGGCTCGAATGCCGCCACCGTGGTCCCGGTCACGATGTTCGGGATCTCGGCCAGGCGCCGGCCGATCGCGATCTGGGCGGCGACCCGGGCGATCGGGTAGCCCGTCGCCTTGCTGGCAAGCGCCGACGACCTCGACACCCGAGGGTTGACCTCGATGACCGCATAGTCGGTGGAATCGGGCGAGAGCGCGAACTGGACGTTGCAGCCGCCCTCCACGCCGAGGGCCCGGATGATCGCCAGGGCGGCGCTCCGGAGGCGCTGGTGGACCTGGTCCGGCAGGGTCTGGACCGGGGCGACGACGATCGAGTCGCCGGTGTGGACCCCGAGGGGATCCACGTTCTCCATCGAGCAGACGGCAATGCAGGTGTCGTCGGCGTCGCGCATGACCTCGTACTCGATCTCCTGCCAGCCGACGAGGCATTGCTCGACCATCACCTGGCCGATCGGGCTGGCTCGCAGCCCGGACCGGACGCGCTCGCGATACTGGACCTCCGTCTCGACGATGCCGCCACCCGTGCCTCCGAGGGTGAAGGCCGGCCGGACGATGGCGGGCAGGCCGATCTCGGCAAGGGCGGCATCGGCCGAGGCCTCGCGAGCTGCCGGCGTGCTGCCCCCGACGATGTGCGACGGGGCATAGGGCTGGCCGATCCGGTCAAGGAGGTCGCGGAAGGCCTCGCGATCCTCGGCCATCTCGATGGCTCGCAGGGGCGTCCCGAGGAGGCGGACGCCGTAGCGCTCGAGGATTCCGGCTCGTGACAGGTCCATGGCCAGGTTCAGGCCAGTCTGACCGCCGAGGCCGGCGAGGAGTCCCTCGGGCCGCTCCCGGGCGATGACCGCCTCGATCGACTCGACGGTCAGGGGCTCGAGGTAGACGGCATCCGCGACGTTCGGGTCGGTCATGATCGTGGCCGGGTTGGAGTTGACGAGGACGGTCCGGACGCCCTCGGCGCGGAGGGCCCGGCAGGCCTGCGTCCCGGCGTAGTCGAACTCCGCGGCCTGACCGATGACGACGGGACCGGAGCCGATGATGAGGACGGAGGCCGGCTTGCTGGCGGATCGCGATTCCGCGGGCCCAGCGTCGGCGGGGCGTGCGGCGGGCACGGACAGGCAGTCCTCCTTGTCGGCCTCTCTGGACCGGAGCCCGGGCTCTCTGGGCCGGGTTCCAAGGCAGTTCCGCCAGCCTACCATCCCGGGCCGCCCGGCCGCCCGGAGGACGACGAGCTAGGGGCCGACGTACGGCGCGAGCGCCACCTTGACGCCGTCGGACACGACGCCCGTACCGCCAAGGACCACGATCTTCGCCGACTTGAGGCGGGTCAGCTCGGCGGCCACGACGGCCGGGATCGAGGTCCCCGGCACGAGCAGGATCGGGCCCCCGACGTGGCCCGCGACGGCCGCCCCGGCGAGGGCGTCGGCGAAGCCGAGACCCGTCGCGATGTAGGCGACCGGGACGCCGGGCCCGAAGGACGCCTTGCTGATCGCGACCGCGGTGCTGTAGCGGTCCGGGCCGGCGAGGCGGGCGATGATCCCGTTGGTGTAGGCCCGCATGCCGGCCTGCACGCCATTGGAGACGACGCCGGTGCCACCGAGGATGGTGATCTTCGCCGGCTTGAGGCGGGTCAGCTCGGCGGCCACGACGGCCGGGATCGAGGTCCCCGGCACG
>JBEPVB010000013.1:0-33753 GCA_041691215.1 Chloroflexota bacterium | reverse complement strand
GGGACGGACGGGGCCGAGGTGCCCTCGTGGAGCATCTCGCGCTGGGCCTTCTCGATGGCCGCCGCGTGCTCCGTGCCTGCCGCCGGCATGTGGCTGCGGCGGACGCGGGCGGTCGGTCCCGCCGCGGCGGCCGGCGCGGCCGTCCCATCGGCGCCCTGTGGACTCGGCGGTTTTGCCGAGCCTCCCTTCGTCATCGTCATCGTTGCTGGTCCCTCCGTTTGCCCGGTTCGGCCGCCGGCCACTGCCGTCGAATCGTCCGGAGAAATGACAAGACCCTCGCCACCCGGCGAGGGTCCCTTCGGTCTTCGGTGGTCTGTCGCGCTACGAGCGCCCGTCCCTCCGCGTTCCTCGGTTCTCCCGCCGCCCGACGGTAATGAGGCGTACAAGGCTCTCAATGCCGACCAGGAGCGAGCGAATAAGGGAGAGGAGGACGACCTCGAAGGAATCGTCTTCGATCGGCATCTGCACGCGCCGGCCATCGCTCGTCACGACGATGGCGACACGGCGGCGATCGAAACCGTTCGAGGTTCGCAAGGTGGGGGCAGTCTACGTGGCCATCGTGCGACGCGCAACCATGGCGCTGCCTCAGGCAGCGCCGGGCGTTGGCCGGAAAACGAGAATGACGCTGCTCGACCGCTGCATCCAGCGCTGCCCTGCTCAACGACGAGAGTAGAGCTCGCGTGAGTCATCGAAGCGATGAGGAAACGACGCCCCTGTCTTGTGCGCGCGCGAGTGCCCTCGCACCACCCCGGTGGTTCCGGGCCATTCGGGACGATCGGCGGGCCGACCGGATGACCTCGACCGTACTGCCGGCCGCACCCCGGCCGGATTCCGGCACCCGCCTACGGCACGGCCGAAAGCAGCTCTTCGCCCGTGACCGCATCGAACGAGTACCAGGCGGTTCCCGGAGCGCCGAACGCCTCGGCAGGCAGGACGATCTCGGGCAACCCGATCCACCAGATCTCGCGGGTCTGCCCGGGTTGGGCGAGGCCGCGGTCCTGACACGTCTGGCTGAGGCCGGTGCAGGTGACGGTCCCGTAGATCGCGTCGACAGACGTCGCCGCCGTCACCTCGCCCACTGCCTGCATCCGGGCACGGATCGCTGCCTGGCTGAGCGCACCTTTGGGGACGTCTGCCACCGGTCGAAACGTCTGGTCATAACTCCGGAGCCAGCTGCGGAACTCGACACCAGGGATCGGCGATGTTGATCCGCTGGCGCCCGTGGCCAGGAGCGCCTCGGAGGCGTCGTCGAAGAAGAAGGTTCCCGCGGCGAAGACGGCACATCTTGTGCCGCACGTGAGCATCGTTCCCTGGGCATCGATCGCCCAGGAGAGCCGCTCGGCGGTAAAGCCCGTGGCGCCATGATCGAGCCCGTCGACCAACGTCGTGGTGTAGGTCGCCCCCGGCGGAAGGAGCCGGATGGCGCTGATCTTTGGCAGCCCCACCTCCCAGCCGAGCTGCCGGACGTTCTCGGCCAGCAGCGCGGCGACGTGGCGCTCCCACGAAGCAGCCGTCGTTCCGGGGTTGAGGCCGGCAGGGACATCGACGCCGGGCAAAGCGCCGCCGAAGGGGAAGAGCGTCGGCTCGGGCGGCACGTAGCCCGTTGGTTGGGCCGTGGGAGTCGGGAGGACGGCCAGCCCAAAGCGCGGACCTCCACCCGCCAGGAGGCTGCCTCCGATGAGCCCCACGATCAAGGCCCCAAGGAGGGCCAGCAGGACGAGGGGTCGCGCCGGCCGCCCAAGCACGAGTGCCGGGGTCCCCATCCCATCGCCGCGCAGTGAGACAAGCCAGGAGGGTCGGGGTCCGTGACGCCCCGTTTCGGCCACGACGGCATCCAATACGTGGCGCGGCGCGGTCGATGGGGCATCAGCCCTGAACCATGCCTCGAGCGTGCGGTCGACATCGTCGCGATGGTTCATCGGACCGCTCCCTCAGTGATCGTCGGTTCCCGATCTTCGGCCGCGAGTGCGGCCCGGAGGGCAGACTTCGCCCGATTCAGTCGTGACTTCAGGGTGCCGATCGGGATCCCCAGGACATCGGCCGCCTCTGCGTCAGGAAGGTCCAGGTAGTGGTGAACGACGACGACCGCACGTTGCTCGGGCGCAAGACGCTGGAAGCCGCGCTCGAGCTGGTCCCGGATGGCGAGCGACAGCTGGCCATCTGCGGTCGTTGGCCCGCTGAACGGCAGGTCGTGGATCTCGAAGATCCGGCGCCTCCGCGTGTGTCTGGCGGCCCGGTAGCAGGCGTGGACCGTCAGGCGCCGGAGCCAGGCCTCGAATCGGTCTGGGTCGCGCAGACCTCGGATCCCGAGCCAGGCCCGAAGCAGCGCGTCCTGGACGGCGTCGTCGGCCAGGTCGTCACTTCGGAGGATGAGACGTGCGGTCGCGTACAGCCCGTTGATGGAGCCGGTGACGAGCGCGGTGAAGGCAGCGTGATCGCCTTGCCGTGCCTGTTCCACCAGGTCTCGCTGCATCGCGCCACCTCGCCGTGGCGGCAGTCCCGCCGCCTTCACGAACCATGAGTCCCGGGCCGTGGGGATCGTTCCATCTTGGGCCGGCCATGCCCAGAGAGAGCGCCTATCGCATCGCGGCGGCGTAGTGGCTTCGTCCGGACCTCGCCCAATCGGGCGATGCCTTGACCACTGGTCCATTGGCACCGCCGGCGCACCGATGGACCGTGTGGCGGCGTCCCTCGACGCCACACCGACGATGGAGAGCCAAAGGTGCGAGTGCGAAACCCAGGCCAGGGTCCGGCCGTGTCGCGGCCGAACGTCGCCCGATCCGGCGATGCCACGAGCCATCGCTGCTACCCTTCCCGTTCCGCGAAACCCCAGGTCCGGAGCCGCCGTCTTGACCCAGCCGAACTCGCCCAGAACCCTCGTCGAGAAGATCTGGGACGACCACGTCGTCGCCGAGGATCCCGGCGCGCCGAGCGTCCTGGCGGTCGACCTCCACCTCGTCCACGAGGTCACCAGCCCGCAGGCGTTCACGGGGCTCCGCCAGCGAGGGCTCAAGGTTCGCCACCCGGAGCGAACGGTCGCCACTGCCGACCACTCCGTCCCCACGACCCCACGCGGCCTGCCCTTCCTTGACCAGCTGGCCGCGGCCCAGGTCCAGCAGCTGGACACGAACTGCCGCGAGTTCGGGATCCCGCTCCACGGGATCGGCGACCCGAGCCAGGGCATCGTCCATGTCATCGGACCGCAGCTGGGGTTGACCCAGCCCGGGATGACCATCGTCTGCGGCGACTCGCACACCAGCACCCACGGGGCCTTCGGGGCGCTCGCCTTCGGGATCGGAACGTCCGAGGTGGAGATGGTCCTGGCGACCCAGACCCTCCTCCAGCGGAAGCCGAAGACCTACGAGGTTCGCGTCGACGGGCAGCTGACGCCCGGCATCAGCGCCAAGGACATCATCCTCGCGCTCCTTGCCCGGATCGGCGTGGCCGGCGGCAACGGCCACGTCTTCGAGTATCGCGGCGAGGCCATCCGCTCCCTGACGATGGAGCAGCGGATGACGATCTGCAACATGAGCATTGAGGGCGGCGCCAGGGCCGGTCTGATCGCCCCCGACGACACGACCTTCGAGTACCTCAACGGGCGCGCCCATGCACCCCATGGCCCCGCCTGGGACCGGGCGGTCGAGGGCTGGCAGCGGCTGCCCAGCGATGACGGCGCCGTCTTCGACAAGTCGATCGTCATCGACGCCTCGGCCCTGGAGCCGATGGTCACCTACGGCACGAACCCGGGCATGGGCATCCCCATCAGCAGCCGCGTCCCGGACCCGGCGGACGTCACGGATCCCGCCGCTCGCCGAGCCCTCGAGCGGGCCCTCGAGTACATGGACCTGACGCCCGGCCAGGCGATCCTCGGCCAGCCGGTCGACGTCGTCTTCATCGGCAGCTGCACGAACGGCCGAATCAGCGACCTCCGCCTTGCGGCCGCGGCGCTCGAGGGCCGCCACGTTGCATCGAACGTCCGGATGATGATCGTGCCGGGCTCGGACGAGGTGAAGCGCGAGGCCGAGGGCGAGGGCCTCCACGAGGTCTTCCGCGCCGCCGGTGCCGAGTGGCGCGAGGCCGGCTGCTCGATGTGCATCGCCATGAATGGCGACCAGCTCTCGCCCGGCCAATACGCGGTCAGCACCAGCAACCGCAACTTCGAGGGCCGCCAGGGCAAGGGCGGCCGGACGTTCCTGGCCTCGCCGCTCACGGCGGCGGCATCGGCCGTGGCCGGGATGGTCGCCGACCCGCGCCTCCTGCCGGGGATCGAAGCCGTTGCCGGCATCGGCGGCCGCTAGCCCAAATGCCGGAACCGTTCCGCAGCTTCAGCTCGAAGGTCGTCCCGCTCGCCGCCGAGAACGTCGACACCGACCAGGTCGTGCCGGCCCGCTATCTCAAGATCACCGACAAGGCCGGTCTCGCCGACGTCCTGTTCCGCGACTGGCGCTTCGAGGAGGATGGCTCGCTCAAGGATCCGCCGTTCATCCTCGACCAGCCCGGCATGGCGGGCCGCAACATCCTCCTGGTCGGCACCAACTTCGGGACCGGGTCGTCACGCGAGCACGCGCCATGGGCCCTCGACGCGTGGGGCATCAAGGCGGTCATCTCGACGAGCTTCGCCGACATCTTCCGGAGCAACGCCCTCAAGAATGGCGTCCTGCCGATCTCGGTCGACCCCGAGGCGCACGCTCACCTCGTGTCCCTCGTCGAGGACGACCCCGACTCGGAGTTCCGGATCGATCTCGCGGAGCAGGGCATCCTCCTGCCGGATGGAACGACGGTCGAGTTCGACGTCGACGACTTCGCCAAGCTCATGCTCCTGCGGGGCACCGACGAGATCGGCTTCGTCCTCGAGATGCTGCCCGCGATCGAGGCCTGGGAGGCCTCGCACCCGGCTCGCGTCGACACCCGCGACGAGACAGCTCACCACAGCTGAGTCGCGGCTTCGGATCGGGCGTCAGGCCGTCCCTGGCTCGAGTCGCCCTGCGGGGCCGCGGAGTCCGACGTTCGCGCCGCGCAGTCGGAGCGAATTCGTGACCACCGACACCGATGACAGGGCCATGGCGCCGGCCGCGAGGGCCGGACTGACCGTGATCCCGAAGGCCGGATACAGGGCGCCCATGGCAACCGGGATCAGGACAACGTTGTAGGCGAAAGCCCAGAACAGGTTCTGGCGGATGACCTGGATCGTGGAACGCGACAGCCTGATCGAGGCCGCGACGAGCCGGGGATTGCCTCCGACGAGGGTGATGTCGGAGGCCTCGATGGCCACGTCCGCGCCCGTCCCGATGGCAATCCCCACGTCGGCCTGGGCCAGGGCAGGCGCGTCGTTGATGCCGTCCCCGACCATCGCCACGCGGGCCCCGGCAGCCTGGAGGCGCGCGATCGTGGCGGCCTTGTCGCCCGGCAGGACCTCGGCGACGACGCGCTCGGGCGGGATACCTACCGCCATCGCCACCGCGTCGGCGGTGGCGCGCGCGTCGCCGGTGAGGAGCCAGACCTCGAGACCCAGCGCCCGCAGCTCGTCGATCCCCTGGCGCGCCTCCGGGCGAACCGGGTCGGTGATCTCGATGCGCCCGGCCCAGCGGCCGTCGACGGCCACGCTGACAGTGATCACGGCCGTGCTCGCATCCTCGGCCGGCGGCGGTTGCCCTCCCGGCCCGGCGGTCGGCGCGGGCGCGTCGATGCCGAGGTCGGCGAGAAGCCGAGGGCTGCCGACGACGACGTCGTGACCCTCGACACGGCCGCGCACGCCGCGGCCGGTGATGGCCTCGAAGCCGTCCGTCGCCAGGAATCCCAGCTCGTCCTCGCGAGCCCGGCGAAGGATCGCCTCGCCGAGCGGGTGCTCGCTGCCGCGCTCGAGCGACGCGGCGAGATCCAGCACGCGCGGGCCGTCGAACCCGGACCCGGGCGCCACCACGACCCCGGCGACGGCCGGCCGGCCGAGGGTAAGCGTGCCGGTCTTGTCGAAGACCACGGTGTCCAGGCGCCCTGCCGCCTCGAGGACCTCGCCGCCACGGATAAGGATGCCCGCCTCGGCGCCCTTGCCCGTCCCGACCATGATCGCGGTCGGCGTGGCGAGTCCCATGGCGCAGGGGCAGGCAATGATGACGACCCCGATGAAGGCCGTCATGGCGAGGGTCAGTCGCGGCTCGGGTCCGCCGAGGTACCAGGCCCCGAAGGTCACCGCGGCAAGGACCAGGACGACCGGCACGAAGACTTCGCTGATCCGGTCGGCGAGCCGCTGGATGGGCGCCTTGGAACCCTGGGCTCGCTGCACCAGCTCGACGATCCGGGCGAGGGCCGTATCGCTGCCCACCTTCACGGTCCGCATCACGAATGAGCCGAGGGTATTGGCGGTCGCTCCGATGACCTCGTCGCCGGCCCGCTTCGTGACCGGGATCGGCTCGCCGGTGAGCATCGACTCGTCGACGGCCGAGGTTCCCTCGACGACGACCCCATCGACCGGGATCCGATCGCCCGGCCGGACGCGGAGGAGGTCGCCCGGGACCACGGCTGCCAGCGGCACGTCCGTCTCGATGCCGTCCTGGATGCGCCGGGCAGTTGTCGCCTGGAGTCCCGCGAGGCGGCGGATGGCACTGGTCGTCCGACCCTTGGCCCGGCCTTCCAGCCACCGTCCGAGGAGGATGAGGCCGATGATGATCGTGGCCGAGTCGAAGTAGGTCTCGGGCCGCAGGCCCGCGGCGCCCAGGAGATGTGGGAAGAAGGTCACGAACACGGAGTAGCCCCAGGCGGCCGTGGTCCCCACCGCCACGAGGGTGTCCATCGTCGCGCTGCCGTGTCGCCCGGCGCGCCAGGCGGCCCGGTAGAAGCGGCCGCCGGCCCAGAGCTGGATGGCCGTCGCCGGGCCGAGGATGAGCCGGTTGAGGTCCTCGAGTCCGATCACCGTCTGGGGCGAGAACATGAGGGCCATGATCGTGAGCCCGCCGGCGATCGAGACGCTGGCCTTGATCAGCGTCTGGCGCTGGGCGCGGTCGCGATCCGCGTCCTCGCCGGAGACGGCCGCGACGAGGCTGCCGACCGCGGCTTCCGGATCCGGTGTCGGCACGTCCCTGACGTCGTAGCCGGCCGCGCGGATGGCCTCGACCGCCTCTTCACGGCCTGCCACCGCCGGATCCAGGACGATCGTCGCCCGCTCGGTCGCCAGGTTGACCGCTGCGTCCTCGACGCCCGGCGTCTTCTTGAGGAAGCGCTCGATGCGGGCCACGCATGAGGCGCAGGTCATGCCCTCGATCGGCAGCTCGAGCTCGATTGGCGCTCGCCGCGGATCACGCGCCGCAGGCGCGGACGTGGGGGCGGCAGGGGTTGTGCTCGTCGTGCTCATGGGATACTCCAGGGGAGTATAGCAGCGCGCGACAGGCCCGGCGAGGCTTCGAGACGACCCGTGCCCGGATCCGTGGCACGGGAACCGAGGCCAAAGGGCCGGCGTCCTGCGGCCATGCAGCGACACCGCCTCGGACTGCCCTTCCTGGTCCTCGCTCTCGCCATCGGCACCTCGGCTTGTTCCGGCCTGTCCCTGCCGTGGCAGCGTGACAACGGCACCGTCGTGTCGCCGCCCGACCCGGATCCCGGCTTCGGGGGCGGGGCCGGCGCCGTCGGCGGCGGTGGCGGCGGAGGCGGGGGCGGGGTGATCGTGCCGGATCCCGGAGCCACGCCCGGCCCCGACGGTATCGATCCGATCACCGGCATCAAGCCGTCCATCGAGACACCCGTGCCGGGCCAGGCCCAGCCAGTCGCGGCGAATGTCTGGGCGATGCGGCCGACGACCGACGGACGCCACGTCAGGGTCCTCCTCGAATGGTGGAGCGGGCCGCCGCCCTGCTCGGTCCTCGATTCCGTCCTCGTGGCCCGCACCGGCACGACCTTCACGATGACGCCGATGGAAGGCGCCGACCCGAAGACCGGCGGCCAGGTCGCCTGCCCGGCGATCGCGATGCTCCGAGGCACCCTCGTCGATCTCGGGGTCCTCGAGCAGGGCACCTACACGCTCGGCGCCCATGGGGACCTGGCCCCGATCGGGATCACGATCAAGTAGCTGCGAGGTGCCGTTCACTCGGCGGACCTTCGATTGAGGGCCCCCTCCACGCGGTCTGTGCGAGGATCGCCGGAGTGAACCCCCTCGACGCGATCGCCATCGCGCTGCTCGTCCTTGCGGTCATCCTCGGGACCCGGTCCGGGGCGCTGCCCCAGGTCGGCGGTCTCGTCGGGGCGGCCCTCGGGGCCCTCGTCGGCCTGGCGGCCATGCCAACGGTCCTCCCCTACGTCGAGGACAAGCCGGCGGCGGTCCGGGTGGCCGCGGTCCTCATCGTCCTTCTCGTGGCGGTCGGCCTCGGCGAGATGCTGGGGGCCAGGACCGGCCGGGCAGCATCGCGCCTCCTGGGTTCGGGCATCCTCTCGACCCTCGATCGAGTGGGCGGCGGCCTCGTCGGCGCGGGACAGGCCGTCCTGATCGTGTGGCTGATGGGCGGGATCCTGGCCACGGGCCTCGTTCCTCAGATGGCCGGCGAGGCGAAAACGTCGCTCGCCATCCGGGGCGTGGACCTGGTCCTGCCGCCGCCCGATGATCTCGTCCTCCAGCTCGACAGGGCCCTCAGGCAATCGGGCCTCCAGAACGTCTTCCTCGGCGTCGAGCGCCTGCCGGCCCAGCCCGTCGAGATGCCGTCGGCCGCGGCCGCCGAGGCCTTCGGCCGGCTGGTCCTCGGATCCGTGCCGCGGGTGGAGGCTGACGCCTGCGAGTACCGGTCCACGGGCACCGGTGTGGTCGTCAGGGCCGGCTACGTCGTCACCAACGCCCACGTCATTGCCGGCGCCCGGAGCATCCGCGTCTTCACCGCTCGCGGGCCGCTGGCGGCCATTGCCGTCTTCGTCGATCCGGACCTCGATGTCGCCCTGCTGCAGGTTGCGGGCCTGGACCTGAGCCCCTTGATCTTCGCCACCTCGGAACCCCAACGCGGCACGGTCGGGGCCACCATCGGGTTCCCGAACGGCGGCTCCGCCGTCATCGGGCCGGCCGCGGTCACCGACACGTACGAGGCGAAGGGCCTCGATATCAACGGCCGGAAGCCGGTCACGCGCGAGATCATCGAGCTCCAGGCGGTCGTCGATCCCGGCGACAGCGGCGGTCCGTTCCTCCTCGCCAACGGCACCGTCGGCGGCCTCGTGTTCGCCGAGTCGAGGGCCGATCCGTCCGTCGGCTACGCCCTCTCGCCGACGGCGGTTGGGGCGGCGATCACGCCGGCCCTGAGCCGGACGACGGCCGTGCCCACGGGCTCATGCCTCCACTGAGCGCTACCATTCGCAGGTGATAGCCCCCCGCGGCGACAGCACCGCGGCCGCGGCCGCGTTCCGGGCGCTGGCCGACGACTTCTGGGAGACCCTCCTCAGCGCGTATCCCAGCTTCGCGACGAGGATCGGCGACCGCCGCTTCGACGACCGGCTCGAGGATCTCTCGGGCAAGGCTCGGGGCGCGCGCGCGACCAGCCTCGAGGCGACCCTCGCCGCAGCGTCGGGCTTCTCGACGGAGCTTCTCGGCCCCGTCGACCGGGTCTCCCTGTCGATGCTGATCGAGGAGGCATCCGGCCAGCTGGCTGCGCTCCAAACGCGGACGGACGAGTGGTCGGTCAACCCGATCGACGGTCCCCAGACCTGGATCGTGGATCTCGTCGACCATCAGCCGATCGAGACCGTCGAGGACGGCCGGCACCTGGTGGCTCGAGCCCGGGCGGTCGGGCCGTACATGGACCAGGCGATCGACGGACTCCGGACCGGGCTGGCCCGCGGCTGTGTCGCCTCGGCGGTGCCGCTGTCCCGGGTCATCGAGGAGGTCGCGCTCCTCGTGTCCGTGCCGGCCGATTCGTGGCGCCTGGCCGCACCCGCGGGCGAGGAGCACGACGACTGGGACCCGGCCGCCCTCGGATCATTTCGGTCCGACCTCCTCGAGGCGATCGAGGGCGTCGTGATCCCGGCCTTCCGGCGCTATCTCGATGTCCTCGAACAGGAGATCCAGCCGGTGGCCCGACCGTCCGATCGTCCTGGCCTGATCCACGTTCCGGGGGGCGAGGCGGCGTATCGAGCCCTGGCTCGCAGCCATGTCGGCCTCGATGTCGATCCCCGGGCGGTCCACGAGCTCGGCCTGCGCGAGATCGAGCGGCTGGACGAGGCCTTCTCGGACCTCGGAGCACGGGTGCTCGGCGTCCACGGGCTGGAGGCCACCATGGCCGCGCTTGCCTCGGACCCGAGGCTTCGCTTCGGCTCGTCGGAGGAAGTCTTCGAGACGGCGGTCCGGACGCTGGCCCGGGCCGAGGCCGCAGTTCCGCGCTGGTTCGGCAAGCGTCCGGCGCTGCCCTGCGAGGTCCTCCCGATCCCCGATGAATCGGCTCCCCACCAGACGCTGGCCTACTACTCGTGGCCGACCCTCGACGGCTCGCGGCCCGGCCGGTTCTACATCAACCTCTACGCTCCCGAGACGCGCCCGCGGTACGAGGCCGAGGCGCTGGCCTTCCACGAGGCGGTCCCGGGCCATCACCTCCAGATGGCCCTGGCCGCAGAGCTCGACGACCTGCCCTCCTTCCAGCGGATCCTGGGCTCGAATGCCTTCGTCGAGGGCTGGGCCCTCTACACCGAACGCCTGGCCGACGAGATGGGCCTGTACTCATCGGACATGGACCGCTTCGGCATCCTGTCCTTCGATGCCTGGCGGGCGAGCCGCCTGGTCGTCGATACGGGTATGCACGCCCTCGGCTGGACCCGCGATCAGGCCATCGATTTCATGCGCGAGCACACCGCCCTCGATGACGGCAACATCGCCAACGAGGTCGATCGCTACATCGCCTGGCCCGGCCAGGCCCTGGCCTACAAGCTGGGCCAGCTGGAGATCCTGCGGCTCCGCGCACGGGCCGAGGCGGCCTTCGGCGACGGCTTCGACATCCGGGCCTTCCACGACGTGGTCCTGGGATCCGGAGCGGTCGGCCTGACGACCCTGAGCGGGATCGTCGAGGCCTGGATCGCCGGGCGGGATACCCTCGTCGCCGTGTCGTCCTCCGGACCGTAGGCCCATGCGGTCGTTTCGGCAGGCCGTCGCCGGGGCCATCGGCGCCCTCCGACAGGCGATGGCCAACGACGGCATCCGCCGCCTCGAGATCGCCTGGGCGCTCGGGATCGCTGCCGACACGGGCCTCCTGGTGGTCCTCCTCATCGAGGTCTATGCGCGCGACGGCGTCGTCGCCACTGCCCTGCTCGGGGCGGTCCGAATGGTCCCGGGCGTGGTCTCGGGCATGCTCAGCGGGGCGATGCTGGCCCGCTTCCGGGGCGATCGGATCCTCCTGACGATCGCCATCCTGCGGACGGCCAGCGCCGCGGCCTGCGCCCTCGTCATCGCCACCGGCGGCTCGACGGCGATGCTCTTCGTGGTGGCCGCCGTGGCCGCCGCGGCCGGGGCACCGGTCCGGCCGACCCAGGCCACGCTGATGCCGGCCCTGGCCCGCAGCTCGACGGAGCTCGTCGCCGCGAACACGGCCTGGACGACCGGCGAGGGCCTGGGGGCGTTCGCCGGGCCCCTGATCGCGGGCTTCTTCATTGCCCAGGGGATGCCGACCGCGGCGGCCACCGCCGCGGCCCTGGGCTTCCTCGGCACGGCCTTCGTCGTGGTCCGGCTTCGCTTCGAGCAGGCCCGCGATTCGCGTGCCGGCGACGGCGGCGGTGGGCTCCGCCTGACCGAAGGCCTGCGGGCGCTCCAGCGGCGCCCGATCCCGCGCTGGTCGATGCTCGGCGTCTTCGGCCAGGTCCTCACCCGGGGGCTCTTGAACTCCCTCGTGGTCGTGGCCTCGATCGAGGTCCTGGGGCTGGGTGACCCGGGCGTCGGGCTCCTGAACGCGGCCCTCGGGCTGGGCGGCCTCTTCGGAGCCCTGTTTGCGATGTCGCTGACCCGGGCCGGCAGCCTCGTCCGGACGATGTGCACCACGCTCGCCTACTGGGGCGCACCGATCGCGGTCATCGGGTTGCTGCCCGTGCCGGCGGTCGCGATCGGGGCGATGGCCGTCGTCGGGGTCGCGAATGCGGCCTATGACGTCGCGGTCTTCACGATCTTCCAGCGCGGCTCGTCGAACGACGAGCGGGGCCCGGTCTTCTCGGTCTTCGAAGGCGTCGCCGGCCTGGGCCTCGTCGCGGGCAGCCTCCTGGCGCCGGTCTTCATCGCCGAATTCGGCACACGCGGCGCCCTCGCCGTGATCGGCGCGATCCTGCCGATCGTCGCCCTCGTGATCTATGGCCGGATCGGGCGGATGGATCGGGTCAGCGTCGTCGACGAGGGAATGGTTCGCCTCCTTCGCCAGGTGCCGGCCTTCGCCGAGCTGCCGCTCACGGCCGTGGAGCGCCTGACGTCAGGCATGGTCCCGGCCGCATATGCCGCCGGATCGGAGCTCATGCGCCAGGGCGATCCGGGTGACGAGTTCATCGTGATCGCCGAGGGCGAGGTCGAGGTTCTCGTCGATGGTCGGTCCATCCAGCGCCTCGGACCCGGCACCGGGTTCGGTGAGATCGCCCTCCTGCGGCGGTCGCCACGGACGGCGACGGTCGTCGCTGCGACGGAGGTGAGCGCCTACCGCGTCGCCTGCTCGGTCTTCCTGGCCGCCGTCTCGGGTCCCGCGGCCGCCGCCGTGACCGAACGGATGGCCCAGGCGCACCTCCTCCGGTCGGGGCCGGCTCTCACCGAATCAGCGACCTCGAGCTGAGAACCAGCGGCTTGCCCGAGGGCGGTCCTACACTTCCGGCCATGAGCAATCTCCCCTACGGCAGGCCAACGGACCCTGGCAAGCGCCACTCCGCCGCCCTGACGGACGGCCCCGATCGCGCCCCGGCCCGGGCGATGCTCAAGGCGGTCGGCTTCACCGATGACGACCTGGCCAAGCCGCTCGTCGGCGTGGCGACGACGTGGATCGAGACGATGCCCTGCAACCTGAACCAGCGGCGCCTCGCCGAGTTCGTGAAGCAGGGCATTCGCGAAGCCGGCGGCACGCCCATGGAGTTCAACACGATCGCGGTGTCCGACGGCGTCTCGATGGGCACCGAGGGGATGAAGGCCAGCCTCATCAGTCGCGAGGTCGTGGCTGATTCCATCGAGCTCGTGGTTCGGGGTCACCTCCTCGACGGGATCGTCTGCCTCGTCGGCTGCGACAAGACGATCCCCGGCGCGGCCATGGCCCTGGCCCGCCTCGACGTACCGGGCCTCGTCTTCTACAACGGCACCATCTACCCGGGAACCTACAAGGGTCGCGACCTCACGATCGTGTCGGTCTTCGAGGCGGTGGGGGCCTATCGGGCGGGCAAGCTGTCGCTCGAGGAGCTGTACGAGATCGAAAGCGCGGCCTGCCCCGGGCCCGGCGCCTGCGGTGGCCAGTTCACGGCCAACACGATGAGCGCGGCCCTGGAGTTCCTGGGCCTTTCGCCCGGCGGCCTCAACGCCATCCCGGCCGAGGACCCCAGCAAGGACGAAGCCGCGCGGCGGGTCGGAGAGCTGGCCATGACCCTCGTCCGCCACGACATCCGGCCGTCCCAGATCGTGACCCGCAAGGCGATCGAGAATGCCATCGCCTCGGTCGCGGCGAGCGGCGGGTCAACGAACGGCGTCCTCCATCTCCTGGCCATCGCCCACGAGTTCGGGATCCAGCTGGAGATCGACGAGTTCGGGCTCATCGCCGATCGAACGCCGATCGTGGCCGACATGCTGCCGGGCGGCCGCTACACCGCGGCCGATATCTATGCCGCCGGTGGCATCGGCCTGATCATGCGCGAGCTCCTGAAGCGCGACCTCCTCCACGGCGACGAGAAGAACGTGGACGGCCGGACGATCGCCAAGATCGCGGCGGCTGCCGTGGAGACCGAGGGCCAGAAGGTCGTCGTGCCGATCGAGACGCCGATCAAGCCCAGCGGCGGCCTCACGATCCTGCGCGGCTCGCTGGCGCCGGACGGCTGCGTCGTGAAGCTGGCCGGCCACGAGCGGCGCCACCACCGCGGTCCCGCCCGGGTCTTCGATACGGAGCACGCCTGCTTCGAGGCCGTCAGCGCCCGCCGGATCGTGGCCGGCGACGTCGTCGTCATCCGCTACGAGGGACCGGTCGGCGGGCCGGGCATGCAGGAGATGCTGTCGGTGACCGCGGCCCTCGTCGGCGAGGGCCTCGGTGATTCGGTGTCGCTCCTGACCGACGGCCGCTTCTCGGGCGGGACCCACGGCCTGATGATCGGCCACGTCGCGCCGGAGGCCGCCCTTGGTGGTCCGATCGCCCTGGTCCAGGAAGGCGACGAGATCGAGATCGACGTGGAGGCCAAGCGCCTGGATCTGCTCGTCGAACCGGCCGAGCTCGAGCGGCGTCGGGCCGCCTGGTCGGCCCCGGCGCCGCGCTATGCCTCGGGGGTCATGGCCAAGTACGCGGCCCTCGTATCGTCTGCCTCCGAGGGCGCCGTGACCACCGGCCGGCGCCTTAAGGGAGCCCTCCGGACCGCCTAGATCTCGTCGCGGGCAAAAAGCTAGGTGGGCCCATCCCCCAGAGACAAGCCCACCTAGTTGGAGGGAGGAAGATTTCGGCAATGGGCGAGGCCCTGCGCCCCGAGAACGGGAATATGCGATGCGGCCCGGTGGCCGTCATGACGCGTCGTCATCCGGGGACGTCGCTCGCCCAGCCGAGATTCGAGAAGGAGGGGATGAAGCGATAGCCCTGGCCGGGGACCGTGGCGATGAACCGAGGGTGATGGTAGTCGTCATGGAGCTTGATCCGGAGCACCCGGACGTGGCGGTCGACGATGTTGCTCTCGGGCACGAAATCCAGGCCCCAGATCGCGTCGAGGATCTCGTCCCGCGACACTGCCCGCCCGTTTCGGCTGGCCAGCAGGTAGAGCAGGGTCTGCTCGATGCCGGTCAGGTGGACGATCGAGTCGCCGGCCCGGACCACGCGGTTGACGATGTCGATCTCGATCTCGCCGACCGAGATCGTGGGGATGATGGCCCGATCCGCCCCCGTGGATCGGCGGGTGATCACGATCGACCGGGCGAGGAGCTCCTCGGGTGAAAAGGGCACCGTGAGGATATCGTCGACGCCGAGGTCGAAGGCCCGGAGCTTGGTCTTCAGGTCGCCTCGCCGGGTAAGGCCCAGGACCGGCGTCATGTTCCTGGTCAGCGTGGCCGAAGCGCCGAGCCGCCGCAGGAGCGTGGCGCTCTCCTCGTGCTCCATGTCCACGACGGCAAGGTTGGGGCAGGTCGTTGCAAGGATCGTCTCCGCCTCGGCCATCGTGGCAGCCGCGCTCACCACGAACATCCCGTGGTTGAGGGTCAGCTCGATGAGATCGACGACGAGACGGCGACCGTGGAGCACCAGCGCGCGTCGGGCTTCGGAACCTGGGGCGCTCAGCCGACCCTCGGTCCTGACGTTGCCTGCGATTGCGGAACCATGCCTGGAGATCCCGCTGATCATCTGTCCGGGTTCTTCCTTTGCCTCGGTGGTATTTCAGCCGGCAGCGTTCTGGCTCGTCACGGTCTCGCCCCCCCAGCCGAGGTTCGAGAAGGTGGGAATGAAGCGGTAGCCCTGGCCGGGGACCGTGGCGATGAACCGGGGGTGGCGGTAGTCGTTCTGGAGCTTGATCCGGAGCGTCCTGATGTGGCGGTCGACGATGTTGCTCTCGGCCACGAAATCGGTGCCCCAGATGGCGTCGAGGATCTCGTCCCGCGAGACCACGTTCCCGCTTCGACTGGCCAGGAGGTAGAGCAGGCTCTGCTCGATGCTCGTCAAGTGGATCTCGGATGTGCCCGTGCGAACGATCCGATTCACGATGTCGATCTCGATCTCGCCGAGGGTGATGGTCGGGACGATCGGCCGGTCGCTGCCCGAGGCCCGCCGGGTGATGACGATCGACCGGGCCAGGAGCTCCTCCGGCGAGAATGGCATCGTGATGATGTCGTCGACGCCGAGGTCAAACGCCCGGAGCTTGGTCTTCAGGTCGCCTCGCCGGGTCAGGCCCAGGACCGGCGTCACGCTCTTGGCCAGACTGTTCGAAGCGCCCAGCCGTTGGAGGAGGGCCGTGCTGTCGTCGTGGTCCATGTCCACGACCGCGAGGTGCGGGCGAACGTCTCTGAGGATCGCCTCCGCCTCGGCCATTGTGCGGGCGGCGCGCACCACGAACATACCGTGGTTGAGGGTCAGCTCGATGAGATCCACGACCAGTGGGCGATCGTGGAGCACGAGCGCGCGACGGGCTTCGTTTGTCTGCTCGTCCAAGGGAGGTAAACCTCACCTCAACTCCGACCCACTGGCCGGGTTCATTCTTATTGTACTCCCAAGGATTCGCACCAGATCGTGAATCGTTGGAGCGTACGTTGGACCTCCGGGGACGCGCTCCTGCCCGCTTCGTGCTTGGATGACGACCGGTCATGACGGCCCGACATTTCGAGCGGACACTCGTCCGGTCTGAAGCGCTGTGGTCATCCTGGCTGCGCTTCCCAACGTGCAAGGGACGAGGAGATCATGACCGTCAACCAGACCGATCAAACGGTATCAACCGAGGAATCCGTCGCGACGCCATCGAGCGACGCGTCATCCGGGGGCGCCGAACGAACGGCAATCCGAACGGAGAGCACGCGGGCGACCACCGTCCGTCCGCAGGGTTCCGAGCTCACCCGCCGGGTCGTCGTCCTCGTCTTCGGGCTCATCCAGCTCGTGATCGTGTTGCGATTCGTGCTTCTCCTGCTCGATGCCCGCGAGGCAAACGGTCTCGTCTCGGGAATCCTCAACATCAGCCAGATCTTCGTTGCCCCGTTCGACGGCATCCTCCGAACGGACAACCTGCACCAGGCCGGTTCGATCTTCGACGTGACCGCGATCGTGGCCCTCGTCGGCTGGACGATCGTCGAGATGATCGTGCTCTGGGCGGTCGGGATCTTCCGACGCGAGCCAGCGTGACACCTTGGGCCGCCGGACGGGTCTGGGGCACGGTTCTGAAGCCTGTCGCCAGGGCGACGATCCAGGGCGTCCTGGGCATCTCACTGGCGGCCGTCCTGATCATCTTCCTGCTTCCCGTCGCGCTCAGCGCGGCCGCCGCCCGGTGACCCGGATCGCCGCATAATGTGACGTCGATACGCCGCCGCCGGTGCGCGATCGACCAGATCGAAAGGAACAGAAATAGATGGGTTTCATTGCCTGGATCGTCGTCGGTGCCATCGCCGGTTTCCTGGCCAACCAGGTCATGGGTTCGCGAGAAGGTCTCGTGATGATGGTCGTGCTCGGCATCGTCGGCGGCCTCATCGGCGGCTTCGTCGCGGCGAGCGTCCTCAAGATCGGCACCGTCGACGGCATCAACCTCGAGAGCATCGTCATCGCGACCCTCGGGGCCATCGCCGTTATCTTCATCGCCCGCTCCCTGAATCGCTCCGGCGGAATGCGCCGCGGACCGGGCTGACCGCTCCGGGAACGACCACAGCTGACTCCAACGCCGACAGGACCGATCCCGCGAGGGTCGGTCCTGTCCAGCAACGGGCCGCGGTCGCGGGCCTCGACGCTCGCGCCACCGGCCGCGCGACCCGATCCCGCGCCTGAGGCAGAATCGTCGGGTGAGCGAGCCCGCCCTGCCGCCTGACCCTGCGGCCTACGACGCCGAGCGCAATGCCCACGCCAGGAAGCGCGGGCTGGCCGCACCCTACATCGCCGGCGGGCGAGATCCCGACCCTGACGCCGGCCTCGCCGAGGAGCGTCGCTACCTTCGCTGGCTGGTGATCATGGTCGTCGTCCTCATCGTGTCGGCCTTCGCGATCGGAATCGTGGCCACGCTCCTCGGGTTCAGTGTCCCATGACCGGCACCCTCTCGGCCCGCCCGAGCGCCGCGCTGTCGGCCGACGAGTGGGCGGCAGCCCATGACCGCCTGATCGCGACCCTCGTCGAGCTGATCCGGATCCCGTCGGTGAACCCGCCTGACCCGGCCGGCCCCGAGCTGGATGCCGCTCGAGCGATCGCGACGTGGCTCGGCGAGGCGGGCGTCCCGGCCACGGTCTACGAGCCCGTCCCGGGACGCGGCTCCGTGGTTGCCCGCCTCCGCGGCGACGGGACCGGCGGCGATCCCCTCCTCCTCCTGTCGCATCTCGACGTCGTGCCGGCCCCGCCGGATCGCTGGACCCACGACCCGTTCGCCGCCGACATCGCCGACGGCTACGTCTACGGCCGTGGCGCGGTCGACATGAAGAATCTCGTGGCGATGGAGATCGAGGTCGTCCGGCTCCTCGCCGCCTCGGCCCGTCAGGCCGGCCTCGATCCGGCGAGGGACCCGATCCCCGGCCTCCGCCGGGACGTGCTCCTGGCGGTCACGGCCGACGAGGAGGCCGGCGGCGTGGCCGGGATCGGCTGGCTGGCCGATCATCACCCCGAGCACCTCCTGGCCGCCGGCGCGCTGAACGAATCCGGCGCCGTCAGCCTGGAGATCGGCGGGCGGCGGCTCTACCCGGTCCAGGTCGCCGAGAAGGGCTACGCGGTCTACCGGATCACCGTCCGAGGTACGTGGGGCCACGGGTCCATGCCCCGGCCCGACAACGCCCTCGTCCTTGCCGCCGCCATCGTCGAACGGCTGGCCGAGGCGGGGACACCACGCCTGACCCCGGTCATGGCCACGTTCTTCGAGGCTGCCGCGGATGCCCTCGATGGCGAAGCCGCGACGCTCCTCCGGGCAATGGCCGGCGCGGATCCTCGTCGCGCCGAGGCCGCGCTCAGCCGGATCTGCTCGCCGGTCTACGCCCGAGCGGCCATGGCCCTCCTCCGCGACACGGTCTCGCCGAACGTGATCCGCGCGGGGGTCAAGTACAACGTCATTCCGGGCGAGGCGATCATCGAGGTCGACTGCCGCCTCCTGCCCGGGACCGAGGAGCCGGCCATGCGGGCCGACATCGACCGGCGCATCGGCGCCGAGCTCCTCGATGCCTGCCGGATCGAGCTCGTGACGACCGCCCCGCCCGTGGTCGCGTCGGCCGATTCGGCGCTCTACCGCGTCCTCGAGGCCGCCGTCCTGGCCCACGATCCCGAGGGCATCCCGTTGCCTGTCATGGCGCCGTTCGCGACGGACAACAAGACCCTCCTGCGCCTCGGGGTCCCGGCCTACGGGTTCTCGCCACTGCGGCTCGACCCGAGCGAGACATACCTCGAGCGCTATCACGGGGTCGACGAGCGGGTCTCGCTCGAAGCCCTGCGCTGGGGCCTGCCCGTCCTCTATGACGCCGTTCGGACCTTCTGCGGCTGACGGGCCGGGTCCCCCGGCCGGGCCCGTCGCCAGGTCACTGGTCGAGCGTTGAGTCCTGGACTTCGTCGATGCGGATTCGGGCTCGAACCCGGACCCGGGGCAGCACGATGAGGGCCAGGAACACGCTGATCCCGAGCGCGAACAGCCCGATGGTTTCCGAGCCCGGTGAGCTCGGGGCACCCGTCAGCGTCGAGGTCGGTGGCGGGGTCGGATTGGAGCTCGGTGCGGGCGCGACCGTCACCGCAAGCTGGCCACGGATCTCGCCGCCCGGGTTCGCGGCGGTGTGCACATTCATGTAGGTGCCTCCGGCGGCGATCGCCGCGACTGCACCGGCAAAGTCGGTCACCGATCCCTGGGGCGCAAAGTCCGCGGCCGTCAGGGTGCCGCTCAGGGGGCTGGGGCCGGCCACGAACGGCAGCATGACGCCGCCCTTGGTGCCGACGTCCCCGAGGTGGATGTGGGCTGCAACAGCCGGGCCGGAGAGGCCGCCGAAGGAAAGGAAGTACGTGATCGTGCTGCCATCGGTGCTGATGACGACCCAGCCGCTGCCACTGCCGGCCGTGGTCAGCGGAGGAACCTCCTGCGACCCCGACAGCGTCGCGAAGTGGGCGTTCCCCTTGGCAACGACCTGGCCGCGGACCTCCCCGCCCGGATTGGCCGCCGTGTGGAGGTTGACATAGGTGTTTCCGGCCTTGATCGCAGCAACGGCCTGGGCGAAGGTCGTGACGGCGCCGCTCGGAGTGAAGTTTGCCGCGGTGAGCGCCCCGACCATGGGGCTCGCCGAAGCCACCAGCGGCAGGATGATGCCGCCGCCGACGCCCGCGGCGCCCGTGTGGATATGGGCCGCGGCCAGCGCCCCGGACAGGCCCGAGTAGGTGACGACGTACCAGATCTTCGAGTCGTCGGCCGAGATGACGACGGTCGCCTCTCCGGTCGCGGCGGTGGCAACTGCCGGGACCTCCTGCGCGCCGTCCATCGGACCACCGAAGGCGGGCGTTGGTGGGATCGCAGCCATCACGGGCACGGCGGTCATCGCCAAGAGGCCGACGACCATGAGGGTGATCAGACGAGCGCGCATGCCTACCTCCTTGTGGCCGGTCGAGGGGACGATCCCGTGCCTGGCCAGCCGATAGACGCGCTACGTCCGCTGAACCCGATCGGATCACGCCGATCCGGACGCTCCGCGGCGACGTAGATGCCAGCGTGAAGCGTCCTCATCCGGGATCGCAAGCGATATGGGCCGGCCCCTTGCTGGTTTCGACCCCCATGGCCTTGGGCGTCATCCTGGCGGTCCTCCTCGGGACAGCTCCTACCGAGGCAACCGGGTATACGGTGCAGGCCCACAACTACGGCTTCGTTGCGCCGGATGGTGGAACGACCCTGACGATCCGAGCCGGCGACCAGGTGACCTGGGTCGTGGCAAACGTGAGCGATCCGCATACCGTGACGAGCGGCAGCCCGGGCGCGGTCGACAATCGGTTCCCGGACCATCCGGCGTCAGCCGGCTTGCTCACGAGCGGCCAGACCTTCACGGCGAAGTTCACGGCGGCGGGCACATTCCCGTACTTCTGCGAGATCCATCCCGAGCAGATGTTCGGGATCGTGAAGGTCCTCGCGCCGTCGACCCCTCGCCCGACGGCTCGTCCTACCCCGCGTCCGACGCTTGCCCGGACCGCGGCGCCAACGGCGACGCTACCCGTCACAGCTGTGCCGGCCCCGACAAGCTCGGCCACTGCGTCGCCGTCCCCGTCTCCATCGTCGACCCCAGCCCCGACCGCCGTGGCGTCATCGGCGCCCGCTCCGTCGGCTGGCATCTCCTCGCCCGTGGTCGCGGACGGAGCCAGCATTGCAGCGCCTCTCCTGCTGGGTACCGCTGCCGCTATTGGCGTCGCCTTGCTGCTCCTCCGCCTACTGCGACGCCGGGCAAGCCGCGGCGCCTGAGGCCCTAGCGCCCTTCGACCTCGCCGCGGACGACGCGGCCCTTGCGCGAGAAGGCCCGCGTCGCAAGCGCGGCCACGCCCATGGCCACGAGGGCCCGCTCTGCCGTCGGCAATGGCCGGACTGCCGTCAGGAACTGGTCCGCCCGAGCACGATCCACGGCCCGCAGGAGCGCCCGGCCGCGGTGGGTCAGCCAGATCGAGCGCTGGCGGCGATCCTCTGGCTCCTCGTGGCGCTCGACCAGGCGGCGGCGGACGAGGCCGTCGACGAGGCGGCTCGTGGCCGACGGCGATCGGCCCAGGGACTCGGCCAGCTCGCCGATCGTGGTCGTGCTGCCGTCGGCCAGGACGTAGAGGGCGGCCAGCTGGGTGAAGCCGAGGCGGAGGTCGGCCAGCTGCGACGCGAAGCCGACCACGAGCTCGCGCCAGAGGGCCCGGCCCATGGCCACCCGTTCCGAGATCTGGCGGACGTTGGGGATCCGCGGACCCGACGCCAGGACCGACGATCCAAGATCCGCCTCGAAGCGCCGGGCAATGGCGCGAACGCTGGCGGCCCGGCGGCGCGGACGAGGATCGGAGGGGATCGCCATGAGGGGATTGAGCCTAGCGCATCGGCCGGGTCGTGTGCACGGACGCATGCAATCCACGCTCAGCCGGTCGCCGGGGGGGGCACCATTCGAGAGCCGCCCACGGTGCGGCACCCCCACGTTGATCCCTTTGCTCGTCCTGGCTGGAGCTCATGACCAAGATCGCCTTCATCTTTCCCGGGCAGGGCTCGCAGTACGTCGGCATGGGCCAGGCCCTGGCCAACGCCTCGCCCGCGGCCGCGGCCGTGTTCACGGCCGCCGATGCGGTCCTCGGGAGCCCGATCAGCCGCCTGGCCTGGGACGATCCCGAGAAGCAGCTGGACCTGACCGAGAATGCCCAGCCGGCGCTCCTGGCCACCTCCATCGCCTACTACGAGGCACTTCGCGAGCGCTGGCGTGCCGACGGCGGGCCCATGCCGGCCCCGGCGTACATGGCCGGTCACTCGATGGGCCAGTATTCGGCCATGGTCGCCGCCGGCGTCCTGGGACTGGCCGACGGGCTGCGCCTCGTCCGGGAGCGCGGCCGCCGGATGCAGGCGTCGGGCGAGGGCCGCGACGGCGGGATGGCCGCGATCATCGGGCTCGACGATGCGGCGCTGCCGGAGCTCGTCGCCCGGGCATCTGCCGCCGGCACCTTCGGCGTGGCAAATCGCAATGCCCCTGGCCAGGTCGTGGTCTCCGGCGAGCGCGCCGCGATCGAGGCGGGCGCCGAGATCGCCCGTGAGCTCGGGGCCCGGCGGGCGATCGTCCTGCCCGTCAGCGTGGCGGCCCACTCGCCGCTCATGGCCGGGGCCGCCAGTGAGATGCAGGCGATCCTGGCCGACATCGCCTTCGCCGACCCGACGACCGCCCTGCTCGCCAATGCCGACTCGCGGGTGCTGACGACCGGCCCAGGGGCGCGCGCCGAGCTCGTCGAGCACCTCACGACGGGCGTGGACTGGGTCCGGGCCGTCGAGGCCATGGCCGCCGACGGCGTCGACACCTTCATCGAGGTCGGGCCGGGGCGCGTGCTCACCGGCCTCACCAAGCGAATCGCGCCCGAGGCCAGGTCGGTCGCGACCGACGACCCAAATCTCCCGGGCAGCCTGGCCATGCCCGATCTCGACCCCGTCCACCTCACCGCCTGAATCGGCCCCGCCCAGCAGCCCGGGCCAGCAGCCCGAACCCATCGTCCCGAAGGAGCCCCGCCCCCGTGCGCAAACCCGATTACACCCGTCGCGTCGCCATCACCGGCCTCGGCGTCATCAGCCCGGTCGGCAACGACGTGGCGACCGCCTGGTCGAACCTCGTCAATGGCGTCTCCGGACTGGGCGAGATCACCCGCTTCGATGCCACGCCCTATGAGCACAAGGCGGCCGGCGAGGTCCGCGATTTCGACGCCATCGCCTGGATGGATCCCAAGGCCGTCCGGCGGAGCGAGACGGAGATGCACTTCGGCGTCGCGGCGGCCAAGCAGGCCCTCGCGGATTCCGGTTTCGAGATCAACGACGCCAACCGCGAGGAGGTCGGCGTCGTCTTCGGCTCCGGGGCCGGCGGCCAGCGCCTGATGATCGAGAGCTACGCGACGTTGAAGGAGAAGGGGCCCAACCGCGTCCCGCCGACCTTCATTGCCAACGCCCTCGTGGATTCGACCTCGGGCATGATCGCCATCGAGACCGGGGCCATCGGCCACAACATCTGCATCGTCTCGGCCTGCGCCACCGGCACCCACAACGTCGCCGAGGGGGCCGAGGCTATTCGCCGGGGCGATTGCATCGCCGTCATCAGCGGCTCGACCGAGGCGCCCCTCATCGAGGTCGCCCACGCCGGGTTCGGCAACATGCGCGGCCTCGGCTCACCCCGGCCCGGCGAGCCCCTCCAGACCGTGTCCCGGCCGTTCGACGCGTCCCGCAACGGTTTCGTCCTGGGCGAGGGCGCCGGCGGGCTCTTCCTCGAGGATCTCGAGCTGGCCAAGGCCCGCGGGGCGAAGATCTACGCCGAGGTCGTGGGGTACGGCTCGGCCGCCGACGGCTGGGACATGATCCAGCCGATCGAGCACGGGACGGGCTCGTCGCGGGCCATGAAGATGGCTCTTGACCGGCGGGGCGTGCCGGCCGAGGAGGTCGACCTTATCAATCCCCATGGGACCTCGACGCCGGTCGGCGACGCGCGAGAGGCCGAGGCGATCTGGGCGGTCTTCGGCGACCGGTCGGCCGCCGCCCGGAAGTCCCTCGCGATCAG
This sequence comes from Chloroflexota bacterium, assembly GCA_041691215.1. Classification (GTDB taxonomy): domain Bacteria; phylum Chloroflexota; class Limnocylindria; order Limnocylindrales; family CSP1-4; genus UBA5189. The sequence goes on along the minus strand of JBEPVB010000013.1, from coordinate 9,728 downwards.
CGCCACCAAGTCGATGACCGGCCACATGATGGGTGCGGCCGGTGCCTTCGAGGCCTTCGCCACGGTCATGGCCGTGGCCGAGCAGACCGTCCCCGGGACGCTCAACTACCGGGATCCTGATCCGGAATGCGACCTGTGGGTCGTCGACGAGACCCGCCAGATGCCGATCCGCTACGCGCTCTCGAACAACATCGGCCTGGGCGGGCACAACGGCGCCGTGATCTTCAAGCGCTACACCGGGGACTGAGCAGTCGGCGCGCGCGGCGCCGTCGTGGCGTTGGTCCTTTCCGCTTCTCTGCTCATGCACGTTGCCGTGGGCTCGCCTCGCTCCTCGGACCGCGTCGCGCTGGCACCACCTGAGCCGATCGCAGACTGGGTGCCGTTTGCCTGGAGCCTGGGGCCGATCTCCCCTGACCGGGCGCCCGGTTCGTGCGGGCTACAATCGGCGAGCCATGACCGACCGCCGAGGTGACCTGCGTGCCTAGCCAGGATCCGGCCCGTCGAGCCGTGGTGACCGCGATGGGCGCGGTCACCCCGATCGGCAACGACGCCGAAACCTACTGGACCAATCTCCTGGCCGGCACGTCGGGCGGCGGTCTCATCACGACCTTCGACACGACGGGCTTCGACGTGAAGATCGCGGCCGAGGTCAAGGACTTCGACGCCACCGCGACCATGGATCGCAAGATGGCCCGCCGGATGAGCCGCTTCATCCACTTCGGGGTGGCGGCCGCGACCGAGGCGATCGAGCGATCCGGCATCGACTTCTCGACCTGGGCGCCCGAGCGGCGCGACCGCGTCGCGGTCGTGCTCAACACGGGCGGCGGCGGCATGGAGCAGGTCATCGACGGCGTCCGGATCCTCTGGGACAGGGGCCCCGGGCAGGTCAGCCCGTTCGCGATCCCGGCCCTCTCCGGCAGCATGGGCGCGGCCCAGGTCTCGATGAAGTACGGCCTGACCGGCCCGGTCATCACCCAGGTCGCGGCCTGCGCCTCGGGCGTGATCGCCTTCCAGGATGCGCTCCGGCTCATCGCCAGCGGCGAGTGCGACGTGGTGATCGCCGGCGGAGCCGAGGCGCCGCTCCTGCCGATGGCCTTCGCAGCCCTCGGCAACATGGGGGCCCTCTCGAAGCGCAATGACGACCCGGCCGGGGCCTCCCGACCCTTCGATCGGACGCGTGACGGATTCGTCTTCGGTGAGGGCGCCGGGATCATGGTCGTCGAGTCCCTGGCCCACGCCCAGGAGCGCGGCGCACCGATTCTCGCCGAGATCGTGGGGGCGGCCATGACCAGCGACGCGTTCCACATCTCGGCCCCGGAGCCAACGGGCCGAGGCGCCGCGATGGCGATGACGGGAGCGATGCGTCACGCCGGCATCGGGCCGACCGACATCGACTACCTCGTCGCCCACGGGACATCGACGCCGCTCAACGACGCGACCGAGACGACGGCCATCAAGCGGGCCTACGGCGAACGGGCCCGGAGCCTGCCGATCTCCTCGCCGAAGTCGATGGTCGGCCATCTCCTCGGCGCCGCCGGCGCCGTGGCGGCCATCGCGGCCGTCGGAGCGATCCGGGACGGCTGGATCCCGCCCACGATCAACTACCACGAACCCGACCCGGACTGCGATCTCGACTACACCCCGAACGTGAAGCGCGAGCTTCGCGTCGACACGGCGATGATCAACGGCTTCGGCTTCGGCGGCCAGAACGCGGTCGCGATCTTCCGGCGCTTCGCGGACTGACCGGCGGGCTACGCCCGGAGGCGACGGCCTTCGAAGCCCTCGATCGCCGCCGTCAGCTCGGCCGAGACGGGAATGGGCTGCTCGTCCTGGTAGTCGTAGATGACGAGGACCGAATCGGCGACCGCGATCAGGCGAGCCGGGCCGTAGCGGCTCTTGGGCGCGGTCAGGCGATGGCCCATCGCGAAGCTCGTCCGCCCGATCCGATCGACCCGTGTCTCGATGTCGAGGGTCTCGCCATAGAAGGCCTGGTTCCGGTAGGTGATCCGGATCTCGGCCAGGATCATTCCCTCCTCCGCGCCGTGGGTCGCCAGCGGCAGGGGCTCGCCCGTTACGCGCTCGTAGTAGGCGAGCCGGGCGATCTCGGCGAAGGTCAGGTAGGACGCGTTGTTGACGTGGCCCATCGCGTCGGTATCGGCGAAGCGGACCTCGACGGCGTGGAGATGGCCGAAGTCACCCGGGAGGTCACGTGGGTCCGCGGGGATGGACACCCGTGAGCGGGGCGCGGCGGTCGAAGCCATGGGCCCGAGTGTACCCTCCGGTTCTGATGGGATCCCGATCGTCAGGCGAGCTGCCGAAGCACCCCCCGCGGCAGGCCCGCGAGCCGATCGTGGCCGCTTCGATCGACGCGCCCTGGGGGCCGGTCCACCTCGCCGCCACCGGCGATGGGATCGTCGCCGTCGAGCTCATGACCAGTCGAGACCGGTTCGCGGCGGCGCTCGAGGGCCGACTCCGGGGGCCGGTCCGGTGGGTCGAGGATGCGGCCGCGCCGGCGCCCGACGTCGCCGCCGCGCGGAACCTCCGGGATGGTGCGGTGGCCGTGACCAAGGCGTTGACCGGCGATGACCGGGACCTTGGCCTCCTGCCGCTGGACCTCGGCGACCGGCCGGGCTGGGATCGCGCCGTCCTCGGCGCGGTTCGGACGATCTCGCGGGGCGAGACCCGGAGCTACGGCGAGATCGCCCGCCAGATCGGCAGGCCCGGGGCCGCGCGGGCGGTTGGCGGGGCCGTTGGACGAAATCCGCTTGCCTTCGTGATCCCGTGCCATCGCGTCATCGCCGGGGACGGCACCCTCGGCGGCTACGGTGGCGGCTGGTGGGGTGACCGAGAACGGTTGCTCGACCTCAAGGCGGAGCTGCTCGCCGGCGAGGGTCGGGACGTGCGGCGCCGGCCCTCCGAGCAGAGGGCCGGCCGCTAGACTGGCCGCCAGCGTCGGGAGCCACCCGAGGCCCGATCGGATCGGGCTCGCGGCGTGAAGAAGGAGCCCAGTCGATGGCCTTGGCCGAGGCCCGCCCGGCGTCGATGTTCGCGGTCTTCCGAAAGCGGAACTTCTCGCTGATGTGGACCGCCCAGCTCATCTCGACGATCGGGTCGTCGCTGACCGACCTGGCCGCCGGCATCCTCGTCTACCAGGCGACCCATTCGGCCCTCAGCGTCGGCCTGACGCTCATGGTGACGGCCATCCCGACCCTTTTCGTGGGCCTCGTGGCGGGGGTCTTCGTCGATCGCTTCGACCGCAAGAAGATCCTCCTGGCCTCCGACCTCCTCCGCGGCCTGCTCGTCATCTGCATCCCCTTCGGGGTCGAGCACTTCGGGCTCATCGCCCTCTACGGAATCCTCTTCCTGGCCGCCACGGTCCGGCAGTTCTTCGATCCGGCCTGGGAGAGCGTCCTGCCCGAGATCGCCAGCGACGAGGAGCTCGCCGCGGCGAACTCCTTCCTGTCGATCTCGTCATTCGGCTCAACGGCGATCGGGTTTGCCGCGGCAGGTTTCCTCGCCTCCGTGAACATCCACCTGCCGTTCTACATCGATGGCCTGACCTTTCTCGCCTCGTTCATCTGCGTCCTGGGGGTCAGCATCGCCCGCCACGTGGCCGAGGATTCGACGACGGTCGCGGTGGTCGTCGAAAACCTCAGGACCGGCGTCCGCTTCCTCTGGGGCCACGCCCTCCTTCGCTCGTCGCTCCTCGTCAACATCCCGATCCTCTTCTCGTTCGGGCTGTGGAACGTCCTCCTCTTGCCGATGGCGATCAAGGAGCTCAACGCCACGACCTTCGAATACGGGCTCCAGGAAGGCCTGACCTCGGTGGGATTCGTGGTCAGCAGCCTCCTCATGGCCAAGTACGCGGATCGCCTGCGCGAGGGCCAGTGGATGGTCGTCGCGACCTTCGGGATGGGCGTCTTCGGCGTGCTCTACGGCTTCGCCAATGACATCTGGTTCGCCATCGCCATGGTCGTCGGGTCGGGCTTCCTCAACTCCCCGCTGAGCATCGCCCGGCGCCTGATCCTGCAGAAGAACACGCCGCGCGAGATGCGAGGCCGGGTCTTCTCGGCCTTCTCCGTGTCCCGCGACCTCGTCTTCCTCGGGGGCATGGCGACCGCCGGCCTGGCCGATCTGGTCGGTGTCCGACCGCTGATCATCATCGCGTCGCTCATCCTCCTTGGAGCAGGCGTCCTGACCCAGTTCATGCCGGGCCTCGGGACACCCGCCGCGGAATGGCGCCGCGCGGCCCAGCTCCTGCGCGTCGCCAAGACCGCGCCGCTCGCCGGCGGCGGCCGCCCCGCGACGATCCACGACTTCGACCAGCTGGTGAACCTGATTCCCGAGCTCGGTGGGCTCGACATGTCGCGTCGGGCCGACTTCCTCGTCGGGGCCATGGTCAGGCACGCCGACCCCGGAGCGGCGATCGTCAAGGTCGGCGATGCCGGCGATTCCGCCTACTTCGTCGTCGATGGACGGGCGGTCGCCGGCGTCCCCGAGGAGGACGGCGGAACCCGATCCCTGTCGGCCATGGGCCCGGGCGACTTCTTCGGCGAGATCGCGGCGATCACGGGCAGCCCGCGAACCGCCAACGTCGTGGCCGACGAACCGACGAACTTCGTCGAGGTGCCGGCAACGACGCTGAAGGCCCTCATGGACGTCCCGGCGATGAACTCGCTCATCACGTCCAAGCTCCAGGAGCGGCTCACCCGGACCGCGAACGCGGATTTGATCCGTCTGGCCGGGCTCGACCAGCGCGATCTCAAGGACCTACGGCGTCGGCGGGAGCCCAAGCCCCTCGCCCCGACCGCTCCCGAGGCTGCGGGCGACGCCTGATCGGATGGCGCCAGCGTGGCCGGCCAGGACCGGCCCGAACGAGCCCTAGACGCGCGGGACCGGCCGCATCGGGAAGACGCCGACCACGATCGGCGAGATCGGGTCGAGCGACAGCTCGTAACCGACGTCGCCGGCCCGGAGGAGCTCGCCGAGGAGAAGGCCCTCGCGCGTCGGCAGGCCGACGTAGACCCGCGATCCGGTCCGGAGGTCCACCTGGGTCACGTCGTCGTCTTGGCCCTCGATCGCGAAGCGCCGCCGAAGCTCGTGCATCGGCACGTACGCCCGGCTCTTGATGAAACGGCGCAGCTGCGGCGCGGTGCAGCCGGCGCGTTCGCCGAACTGCCCGCCTTCTTCGGTGCCAAGGTGCGCGGCGGGCCTCGCTTCCGGACCCGGTGCCGGCGCTCGAAACGGCCCCAAGGGTCGCCCCGGCATGGGCCCGGCCGGCGCTGGGCCGCCTTGCGGGGGGGCGGGGCGGGGCGGGTTGTCCACCCCGGCGGAATCGAGCGCGGTGGCGCCGAAAGCCAGGTTCGCGGCTGCAGCCAGAGGCATGTCCTCGGGGGCATCCCGGTCCGCGCCGGCACTCGGTTGCGTGCTCCCGGTCGGTTCCGCGCTGGCTACTGGCTCCGCGGCCGCGCTGTGGTCCTCGGCAGCCGGCTTGTGCGCCGAGGCGGAAGCCGGCTCGTGGTCGTGGCGAGACGCCGGGTGCTGGTCGGCGCTACGAACCTCGCCGGGCCGGCGCTCGCCGTTCCGGGCGTCGACGGCCTTCGCCTCGCCGGGCCGACCCGGCCGGGCGTGATGGCGTCCGGCGTGGTGGACGCGGCGGCTCATGCCGGGCAGGCGACGAGGGCTCGTCGCGAGTGAGCGACGCCGAAGCGTCGCGAGAAGGTGGTCATCGGAGCTCGGGTGCATTGGCGACGGGCGACTGCCCGTGGGCCGATGATACCCGGCCCGCCGATGTCAGCCCGCGACGACCCGGAGATCGCGACTCGATACGTTGAGGATGTCGGGGCCATCGCGGCCGCAGACGACGATGTCCTCGATCCGAGCGCCATACCGGCCGGCCAGGTAGATCCCGGGTTCGACGCTGAAGGCGACGCCTTCGCGGAGCGGCTCGGCGTTGCCGGCGACGAGGTACGGCTCCTCGTGCACCTCGAGGCCGATCCCGTGCCCGACGCGATGGATGAACTCGGGACCGTGGCCGCCTGCGGCGATGACATCCCGAGCGGCGGCATCGATGGCCTCGCAGGCGACGCCCGGCCGGACCGCGGCCGAGGCCGTGGCCTGCGCGGCCTGGAGGATGTCGTAGAGGCGCCGGTACTCGGCCGTCGGCCCGTTCGCCGGGTCGCCACCCGTGACCCACAGGACCCGTGTGGTGTCCGAGGCGTAGCCGCCGAGCGAACCGCCGATGTCGAGGACGATCGGCCGGCCGGCCGCGATGGGGGTGTCGCCGGCCTCGTGATGGGGAGAGGCCGAGTTGGGGCCGGCGGCCACGATCGCAAAGTCGGCGCTGTCATGGCCCTCGGCGAGCAGCCGTTCCCGGACCTCCCGGCTGACATCCCGCTCGGTCCGCCCGATCAACGGGCCTACGGCGACCTGATCGATGACCCGGTCGGCTGCATGGGCCGCCAGGCGAAGGAGCTCGATCTCGTCGGCGTCCTTGACCATGCGCAGCTCGCGAAGGACCTCAGTCGCCAGCCCGAACGACGAGCCGGCGAGCGTCCCCTGGAGGCCGAGGACGAACATCGCCCAGAGCTGATGGCTGACCAGGACTCGCTCCCCGCCCGCGACCGCCGCCCCGCGCGCGTTCGTAAGGATGGCCGCGACAAGCGCCGGCGGATCGTCCGTCTCGTCCCAGCCAACGACATCGACCGCCCCGATCCGAGCGGCGGCGCACCCTGCTGCCGCCATCGCCTCGAGCCGTGGAGCCAGGAGGATCCGCCGGCCCGCGGCAGGCACCACGAGCATCGTGAGTCGCTCGAGCGGCATCGCCGAGTAGCCGGTCAGGTACTGGAGGTCGGCGCTGACGCCGATGAGGAGCGCCGCCACCCCGCGGTCGGCAGCCAGGGCCTGGGCCCGGCCGAGGCGCGCACCGAAGCGCTCGTCCGGGATGACCGGCCGCGAGGCCATCAGCCGAGGCGCGTGGCGATGTGGCGGAAGACGTCCCGGGCCGAGACCACGGCGACGGGCCGCTTGCCGTCCACGATCGGGACGTGGCGGAAGCCGCCCACGGCCATCTTGTTGATCGCCACGGCGATCGTGTCGTCCTGGCGGAGAACCACGGGATCCCGGGTCATGAGCTCCGAGATCGGGCGATGCTCCGGCCCATGGCCGGCCAGCTTGATGAGGGCATCGCGGTCGGTGAAGATGCCGACGAGGTTGCCGTTCTGGGTCACGAGGACGCAATCGATCCTTTCGCGATGCATCCGCTCGATGACATCGGCGACGTCCTCATCGGGCTCCACCAGCTCGGGGGCAGGAGCCCCGAGCTCGTCGAGATGGATGCCCAGCAGCCGGCCATGGAAGCCCGTCGCGGGCTCGGGCGTATCCGAGGCGCGGAGATCGGCGCCGCAGTTCTCGCAGAGGTCGTCGCCGACGAAGTTCCGGTATTGGCAGACGGGACAGATCATGCCGCCTACTCCACGGTCCAGGTCTCGCCGCCCTCGAGCAGGCGACGGAGGTCGCCCTTGCCCCGCCCGGCGATGGCCTGCTCGATCTGGCCGTTGAGCATCTGGTCGTGGGTCGCCCGGTTGACGCGCCGGATCACCCCGACCGGGACCGGGAACTCGGGCCAGTAGATGTGGGCGAGCATGAACGAGATGAGGGGGTCGGTCTCGTCGTGGACCAGGACGTCGGCCTCGCTGATCCCGTTCTCGCCGATCGTCACGATCTCGGGCTGGTGACCGTTGAGCCGAATGCCCCGGTCGCGGTCCTTGCCGAAGATCATCGGCTGGCCGTGGACCAGCTGGAGGGTCCGGTCATCGCGGACCTCGCGATCGGTGAACTCGCGGTGGGCCCCGTCGTTGAAGATGTTGCAGTTCTGGAGGACCTCCACGAACGCCGAGCCATGGTGCTTGCCGGCAGCCTCGAGCATGCCCTGGAGGTGCTCGGTGTGAGTGTCCACGGAGCGACCGATGAAGCTGGCCTCGGCCGCCAGGGCGATCGCCAGCGGGCTGACCGGGTAGTCGATGGTCCCGTAGGGCGTCGACTTGGTGACCTTGCCCATCTCGGAGGTCGGGCTGGCCTGGCCCTTGGTCAGGCCGTAGATCCGGTTGTTGAACATGATGATCCGGAGGTCCACGTTCCGGCGCAGGGAGTGGATCAGGTGGTTTCCGCCGATCGAGAGGGCGTCGCCGTCGCCGGTGATGACCCAGACCATCAGGTCGGGCCGGGCCGCCTTGAGGCCCGTGGCAATCGCCGGTGCCCGGCCGTGAATGGTGTGGAAGCCGTAGGTGTTCATGTAGTACGGCAGGCGCCCCGAGCAGCCGATGCCGGAGATGAAGACGATGTTCTCCTTGGCGTAGCCGAAGTCGGGCATCACCTTCTGGGTCTGGGCGAGGATCGAGTAGTCGCCGCAGCCGGGACACCAGCGGACCTCCTGGTCCGACACGAAGTCCTTGCGGGTCAGGACCGGCAGCGCCTTCAGCCCGTCGAGGACGGCCTCGTTCTCGGGCGACAGCGATCCGCCGTTCTTGATCTCGCTCATGAGCTGGCACCCTCGGCCTTGGGTCGACGTTCGCTCTCCGAGGACCGAGGCGACGCTCCTGCGCGCCTTCGGTCCGAGGATTCACCGAGGATCCGGTTGGCCTCGGCCTCGATTTCGACGATCCGGAACGGCTTGCCCCGGACCTTGTTGTAGCCGATCGCATCGACGAGGTAGCGGGCCCGGATCAGCAGCAGCAGCTGGCCGAGGTTGAGCTCCGGGATCAGGACCCGTCGGAAGGCCCGAATGACCTGCTCCGTGTTGGCCGGGAAGGGGTTCAGGTGGCGGAGGTGGGCATGCGAGACGGCGAGGCCCTGGGCCTGGAGGCGCTCGACGGCGCTCCGGATGGCACCGTAGGTGGAACCCCAGCCCAGGACCAGGAGGTCGCCTTCGGCCGGGCCGAAGACCTCGAGCGCGGGGATGTCATGGGCGATGCCGGCGACCTTGGCCTGGCGGAGGAGCTGCATCCTGTGGTGGTTGTCCGGGTCGTAGCTGACGTTGCCCATGACATCGGCCTTCTCGAGGCCGCCGATCCGGTGTTCGAGCCCCGGCGTGCCGGGCACGGCCCACGGGCGAGCGAGCGTCTCGGGATCGCGGAGGTAGGGGTAGAAGCCGGCCTTCTCGGTCCGGTTCGGGACGGCGATGCTGGGCAGGCTCGCAGCGTCGGGGATCGACCACGGCTCGGCGCCGTTGGCCAGGAAGGCGTCGCTGAGGAAGGCCACCGGGGTCATGTACTTGAGGGCCAGACGCCAGGCCTCGATGGCGAGCTCGAAGCACTCCCCGGGCGTGGCCGGCGCGACGACCGGGATCGGCGAGTCGGAGTTGCGGCCGAAGAGGATCTGGAGGAGGTCGCCCTGCTCGGTCTTGGTCGGCATGCCGGTCGAAGGGCCGGCTCGCTGGACGTCGATGAGGACGAGCGGCAGCTCGACCATGATCGCCAGCCCGAGGGCCTCGCTCTTGAGGGCCACCCCGGGACCGGAGGTGCCGGTCATGCCCATTGCCCCGCCGTAGCTGGCCCCGATGGCCGCGCCGATGGCGGCAATCTCGTCCTCGGCCTGGAAGGTCTTGACCCCGAAGTTTTTGTAGCCGGCAAGGGCGTGGAGGATGTCGGAGGCCGGGGTGATCGGGTACGAGCCGTAGAAGAGGGGCCGCTCGGCGAGCTGGGAGGCAGCCACGAATCCGAGGGCGGTGG
>JBEPVB010000012.1:0-34394 GCA_041691215.1 Chloroflexota bacterium | reverse complement strand
CTCGGCAAGGTCACCCGGATCATGGGCTTCGGCGCGTTCGTCGAGATCCTGCCGGGCAAGGAGGGCCTCGTCCGGATCGGCGAGCTCGCCGACTACCACGTGCCGACCGTCGAGGACGTCGTGTCCGTCGGCGACGAGGTCATGGTGGTCGTCATCGAGGTCGACCGACAGGGCCGGATCAACCTCTCGCGCAAGGCTGCCATGCAGCGCCACCTGGCGAAGGAGCCGGTCTGACCAAGGCCCCGACTGGGCGCCGCGGGATCCGTCCCCGGCGCCCGTCCCGAGCCTCCGGGCTGGGGGCCTGATTCCGCCGCTGCTATACTCGGCCAGTGCCCGCTTGATCAGAATGCCCTGCGGAGCCATGCCCGGATGAGCCACCGAACCCCGCTCACAATCGCGGTCGTCGGCGCCACCGGCGTCGTCGGTCGGACGATGATCCAGGTCCTCACCGAACGGAACTTTCCCGTCGGCGAGCTGCGCCTGCTTGCCTCCGGCCGTTCGGCCGGCCGCCTGGTGTCGGCCGGCGGCCGCACGTTCGCGGTCGGAGAGGCCGTGCCCGAGGCGTTCGAGGGGGTCGACATCGCCCTCTTCAGCGCCGGTGCGGACACCTCCGCTGCGCTCGCGCCCGACGCCGTCGCCCGTGGCGCCACGGTCATCGACAACTCCAACGCCTGGCGCATGGACCCGGCGGTGCCGCTGGTGGTCAGCCAGGTCAACCTGGACGATCTCGCCTGGCACGAGGGCCTCATCGCCAACCCGAACTGCTCGACGATGCAGCTGGTGCCGGTCCTGATGGCCCTCCGGGACAGCGTCGGCATCGACCGGGTGGTCGTGGATACCTACCAGTCCGTGTCGGGTACCGGGGCGGACGCCATCGCCGAGCTCGAGGGCCAGATCCGGGCCCACGTTGCGGGCGAGCCCAAGACGGCCAGCGTCTACCCCCACCCCATCGCCTTCAACGCCCTGCCCGAGATCGACGTCTTTCTCGATAACGGCTACACCAGGGAGGAGTGGAAGGTCGTCACGGAGAGCCGCAAGATCCTCCACCTGCCCGACCTGCGCCTTTCCTGCACGGCGGTCCGGATCCCGGTATTCGTGAGCCACTCCGAGGCCGTTCACGTCGAGACGAGCGAGCCGCTGACACCAGATCGCGCCCGGGAGCTCTTCGGGCAGGTGCCCGGGGTGGTGATCCAGGACGATCCCGGCAGCCACGACTATCCACTTGCGGTCCGGGCCGCCGGGCAGGACGACATCTTCGTCGGCCGGGTCCGCCAGGATCCCTCGATCCCGGACGGCCGGGGGATCGCCTTCTGGGTCGTCTCGGACAACCTCCGGAAGGGGGCGGCGACCAACGCCGTCGAGATCGCCGAGGTCCTCGTGGAGCGTGGGTGGGTGGCCGCGGCCGCCCGCCGCAGGACGCCGGTCGAGGCCCCCGCGTGACGTCCGCCGAGCGCGGGCGCGCGCTCGAGGCCCCCGCGTGACCCCGGCCGAGCGCGCCGACGCGCTCCAACTCATTGCCGCGGAGGTCAGCGTCTGCACCCGCTGCCGGCTTCACATCGGTCGGACCAAGGCGGTCCCCGGCGAAGGCCATCCGGAGACCGAGGTCGTCTTCATCGGCGAGGGACCCGGGGTCAACGAGGACCGTGCCGGCCGGCCGTTCGTGGGCCGGGCCGGGGACCTCCTCGTCCGCTTCCTGGGGTCCATCGGCTGGCGACGCGAGGAAGTCTTCATCACCAACGTCGTGAAGTGTCGGCCACCCGACAATCGCGATCCGGAGCCGGACGAGATCGCGGCCTGCTATCCCTACCTCCAGCGCCAGCTGGCGGTCATCGATCCGGCCCTGATCGTCACCCTTGGCCGCCACTCGATGGGCCGCTTCATTCCCGGCGCCCGCATCGGCCAGGCCCACGGGACCCTCCATCCGGTGGATCCCGCCACGGGCGCCGGCTCGGCGATGGTCTACGCCATGTACCACCCCGCTGCTGCCCTACGCTCGACCGATGTCGAGCGCCAGAGCTACGACGACGCGGCCGGCATCCCGGCCGCGCTGCTCGAGGCCCGCCGCCGCGGCGAGACCACCTCCCGGACCGCCGAGCCGGAGTTCCCCGACGGGGCCCACTTCATCGACCCACCACCAACCGACCCGGCGCACGAAGCGCCGACCCTTTTCTGATCGGAATCAACCGCATGCCCAAACGCACCATCTCCCAACCGACCAACGACACGCCCCTCCGCATCATCCCGCTCGGCGGGGTGGGGGAGATCGGCAAGAACATGTACGTCTTCGAGTACGGCGACGACATCGTCGTCATCGACTGCGGGCTCATGTTCCCCGACGAGGAGATGTTCGGCATCGACCTCGTCATACCCGACATCACCTATCTCAAGGAGCGCCGCGCCAACGTCAGGGCGTTCCTCATCACCCACGCCCACGAGGACCATGTCGGCGGTCTGCCATACATCCTGCCCGAGTTCCCGGGGGTGCCGGTCTACGCCTCGACCCTGGCTCGCGGCCTGCTCGGCAACAAGGTCAAGGAGCACAAGCTCCACAACAACCCCTTGCTCTCCCTCGAGCCCGGCGACGAGCTCCCGATCGGACCGTTCACGGCGATCCCGTTCCGGATCGGCCACTCGATCCCGGACGCCATGGGCATCGCCCTGCGGACGCCGGTTGGCACGGTCGTCCACACCGGCGACTTCAAGTTCGACCACACGCCGGTCGACGGGAAGCTGTCCGACTTTCACACCCTGGCCCGCCTCGGCGAGGAAGGCGTCATCTGCCTCCTGTCGGACTCGACCCGGGCCGAGAACCCCGGCTACACGCCGTCCGAGCGAACCGTCGGCGAGGCCTTCCGCGAGATCATGGAGCCCCTCGACGGCCGGGTCATCGTGGCCACCTTCGCCAGTAACATCGCCCGCGTCCAGCAGGTCCTCGATGCCGCCGCGACCTTCGACCGCCAGGTCACCGTCATCGGCCGCTCGATGGAGCAGAACTTCCGGATCGCCTCGGATCTCGGCTACCTGAAGTACGACACCAGCCGGATCGTGAGCAAGGACCGCCTCAACGACGTGCCCGACAACAAGCTCGTCATCTGCACCACGGGTGCCCAGGGCGAGCCGATGGCCGGCCTGGCCCGGATGGCCAACCGCGACCATCGCTTCGTGGAGATCAAGCAGGGCGACACGGTCATCGTCAGCGCCAGCCCGATCCCGGGCAACGAGGAGTATGTCAGCCGGACCATCGACAACCTCTTCAAGGCCGGTGCCAACGTCTTCTACCACACGATCAAGCGGGCCCACGTCTCGGGGCACGCCAGCCAGGAAGAGCTCAAGCTCATGCTCGGCCTGACCAAGCCGACGCACTTCATCCCGATCCACGGCGAGTTCCGGATGCAGGTCCAGCATGGCCGCCTGGCAATCGAGACGGGCGTCGCCCCGGAGAACGTCTACATCATCGAGAACGGCCAGCCGATCGAGTTCCTCGCCGATGGCAGCGCCCGCCGGGCCGCCCCGGTCCCGGCCGGCTACGTCTTCGTCGACGGCCTGTCGGTCGGCGAGGTCGGGGACGTGATCCTGCGCGACCGGCGGGCTCTCGCCAACGACGGCATGTTCATGATCGTGGTCACCGTCGACAAGCAGACCGGTAACGTCATCGGCCGGCCCGAGATCATCACCCGCGGCTTCGTCCACGGCGCCGAGCACGACCGCGTGGTGGAGGCCGCCGTCGATCGGGTCATCACCTCGGTCCAGAATCCCGGCGACCACATCAGCGAGATCGCGCTCCTCAAGACCCAGATCAAGGACGGCGTGTCACGGTACCTCTACGAGCAGACCAAGCGCCGACCGATGGTCTTCCCGGTCGTGGTCGAGGTCTAGCCTGTGGCGAGTCGTCGACGGCCCGCCCCACGGCGCTCGCGGCGCCGGGCGGGCCTTGCCCTGCCGAAGATCACCTTCCCGGCGGTCGGCCCGGAGGTCGCCCGCTCGATCATCGGGGTTTTCCTCCTTGTCCTGGGCGTGGTCACCCTCATCGCCCTGATCCTGCCCGGCCAGGGCCGCCTGACGGACTGGTGGATCGGCTCGGTGGGGCCGTGGTTCGGCAGCCTTCGCTGGCTCCTCCCATTCCTCCTTCTCGGCGGCGGCTGGTACATCGAATGGGGACCTGGGAAGCAGCCCGCCTCCGGCTGGGGCGCAACCATCCTGGGCATCGTCGTGGCCTACGTGGGCATCCTCGGCGCCGTCCAGATCATCGGAATCTGGAGCGGCGGCCGGCTGGGGCGCTTCTTCCAGGATCTCCTCGTCTCGCCGCTGACGAGGCCGGGCGCTTTCGTCCTCCTCGTCGCCATAGCGGTGGTCGGCTTCATGCTGGCCTTCAACCTGCCGTTGCGCGAGCTCGTGAAGCCCGGTACCAGCGTCGCCCGCTGGCTCGGGTCGACGGCGGCAGCGTCGGTCCGGCGGGAGGCGCGCGAGGCCGACGAACGGGCGCGGACCACCAATGGCAGCGCCAGCGCCGCGGAGAGGAGCGCAGCGCGTGCGGCCGCGAAGACCGGCCGGATCGGCGTCCTTGGTGCCGGTTCCGCGGGACAGACGGGGATCTGGGGCGAGGACGAGCCCGCACGGATGCCGTCGGCGGTCCCGTCCCAGATGCCGACCTCGGCGACCTTCGCGCCCGCCCGCAACGGCAACGGCCTTGGCGCCGGCGCGGCCGCCGTTGTCGCGCCGCCGCGCGCGATCCGCGATCTCAATGACATCACCGACGCCTCGGATTCGCCCCCGACGAAGGAGCGACGCGAGTACGTCATGCCGCCGCTCGAGCTCCTCGATCCGGTCGTCGTGCCTGCAAGCGCCGGCGGCGAGGAGGCGATCCACCGGCATAACGAGGCCATCATCCTGAAGAAGCTCGAGAATCTCGGAATCGAAGCACGGATCGTGGGCCGAAACTCCGGTCCGGTCGTGACGCAGTACGAGATTCAGCCCGCGCCGCACGTCAAGGTCAGTCGAATCGAAAGCCTTTCGGACGACCTCGCAATGGCGCTCTCGGCGCGGACCCTCCGGATCGAGGCGCCGATCCCGGGCAAGAGCGCGGTCGGGATCGAGGTTCCCAACGCGGATTTCAACATCGTCGCCCTGCGCGGCATCCTGGAATCGGTCGATTTAGCGGGATCCGGGACGTCTCGGCTGACCTTCGCCCTCGGGCGCGACGTCGCTGGCCGTGCCCAGGCCGTCGACCTCGCCAAGATGCCGCACCTGTTGATCGCCGGGGCGACCGGCTCGGGCAAGAGCGTCATGGTCAACGCCCTGATCACGAGTCTGCTCTGCAACTCGACGCCCCACGACGTCCGGATGATCCTCATGGACCTGAAGCGGGTCGAGCTCGCCTCGTACAACGGCCTGCCCCACCTGCTCGTGCCCGTGATCACCGAACCGGAACGCGCCAAGGCGGCGCTGAAGTGGGCGGTCAACGAGATGGAGGGCCGCTATCGCCGCTTCGCCGGCGCGTCGGCACGCAACATCCGGGCCTACAACGACACCCGGGTCGATCCCGAGGATCGGATGCCCTACATCGTGATCATCATCGACGAGCTCGCCGACTTGATGATGCGCGAGGGCAGGAACGTAGAGGACCCAATCGTTCGCCTGGCCCAGAAGGCCAGGGCGACCGGGATCCACATGGTGCTGGCGACCCAGCGGCCCTCCGTCAACGTGGTGACCGGCCTCATCAAGGCCAACTTCCCGAGCCGGATCGCCTTCGCCATGGCCTCCCAGATCGACTCCCGGACGATCCTCGACTCGCCCGGCGCAGAGGACCTCATCGGCCGCGGCGACATGCTCTACCAGCCCTCCGACCTGCCGCGTCCGATGCGCCTCCAGGGCGTCTTCGTCTCCGACGTCGAGATCGGCCGGATCTGCGACCACTGGCGCGGCCAGATCGACGATCCCCACTACGACATGGCCATCGTCGAGAGCGACGAGGACTCGTCGGGCAACCTCGAGGATGTCCCGGACGAGGAGGCGGACCGCCTCCTGCTCGATGCCGTCGGCGTGATCCGGGAGTACGATCGCGCCTCGGCGTCGCTCCTCCAGCGACGGCTGAAGGTCGGCTACGCCCGGGCGGCGCGGATCATCGACCAGCTGGAGGCGCGGGGCTATATCGGCGCGTTCGACGGGTCGAATGCCCGGGTCGTCCTTCGACGGGACGAGCCTGGCGCCGGCGGCGGCGACCTCGCGGGAGATGACTGAGGAAGATGGCCATAGGCGACGACGTCCGGCGCAGCGCCGAGGCGCGAGCGACCGGCCGGGGGGCGGATCGGTCCGCACCTGAGGTCGTGGCGACGCCCTCGCTGCCCGACCGGCTGGCCGCCGCCCGCGAACGGAAGGGCGTCGACCTCTTCCGGGCCGAGCGCGATACCAAGATCCGGTCGCGCTACCTGGCGGCCCTGGAACGGGGCGACTATCGGGAGCTGCCGGGCGCCGTCTATACCAAGGGCTTCCTCCGGAACTACGCCGTCTACCTCGGCCTCGACCCGGAGGATGTCCTCCGCCACTGGCGTCGGGAACGCGGCGACCAGGTCCCGAGCGAGCCGGTGGTCGTCGCGCCTCGGACGATCGTCGACGCGCCCCGGCCGCTGGCCTTCTCGCCCTCGGTGGTCGTCGCCGCGCTCATGACCTTCGGCGTCGTGGTCTTCGGCGTGTACCTCGCCGTCCAGTTGCTGCGCTTCGCCAAGCCGCCGACCCTGGCCGTGACCAACCCTGCCAGCGCGGTCATCGACGTGGACGACACCACGACCTCGTTCCAGCTCAAGGGCACCGCCACCGCGGGGGCGACGGTCACGGTGTCGGTCCCGGGTTCCACCCAGCCCTATCGGGTGACCGCTCTCTCCGACGGCTCGTGGAGCCTCGCTGTCGACCTCCGGCGGGGGACCAACCAGTTCGACATCGACGCCGTCGATCCGGAGACCGGCAAGCCGACCGAGACGCCCCAGAAGATCATCATCAAGGTCCCGTACCTCGTCATCCAGGCGCCGACCCTGACGGTCAGCCAGCCCCAGGACGGGACGACCTACGAGAACGGCGCCATCCCCGTGGAGGGGACCACCACCAACGCCAAGTCGGTGGTCGTGGCCGCGAGCTTCCTCGGGCCGCCCGGTTCGGCGGTCACCGTGACGCCATCGCCGACGATCGCCCCGACGGCGGTGCCGAAGCCGACGCCGACGCTGGGGCCGGGCGTCACCCCGGGGCCGAGCCCGATGCCACCCAACGCGACCTCCGTCGACGTGGCCGATGACGGGACGTTCTCGACGCCCCTCGAGCTGACCCAGGGTCGTTGGTCGATCACGATCACGGCAACATCCGCGGAAGGGAAGACGGCTTCGCTGACGAGGAACGTGACCGTCGCCTACAAGGGCGTCAACCTTGTTGTCAGCGTGACCGGCGGTGATGCCTGGCTCAAGGTCTGGGTCGACGGCGCCCTCGCCGCGCAGACCCCGGCCAGCGGTCGCGTCTTCCCCAGCGGCCGAACCCTGACCTTCACCGGCGCGACCTCGGTCGAGGTTCGAACGGGTTCGTCCGGGTATACCCACTTCACGCTCAACGGGGTCGTCCTCGGGGCGCTCGGCAAGCCGGGCATTCCCGAGACGTGGCTGTTCCAACCACCGGCAGCACAGCAGCAGACGCAGCACCACTGAGCCCTATATGGCTGATCTGGAGCTCCTGGGGCTTGCCGAGCGGCTCCAGGGGCTATGCCTCGGCCGCCGGCTCACCCTGGCTGTCGCCGAGTCGTGCACGGGGGGCCTGGTGGCGGCCACGGTCACCGAGATCGCCGGATCCTCCGGCTACTTCCGGGGTGGTGTCGTGTCGTACGCCGATGACGTCAAGACCGCCCTCCTGGACGTCCCGGCGGACACCCTCGCCGCCCATGGCGCGGTCAGCGCCCAGGTGGCCCGGGCGATGGCGATCGGCATCCGTGAACGCCTCGGCGTGGACCTCGCCGCTTCGGTCACCGGGGTTGCCGGGCCCGCTGGCGGGACGGTCGAGAAGCCCGTCGGGCTGACCTACGTCGGGCTGGCCGACGCGGGCATGGCCGACGTCCGGCGGTTCGTCTGGCCGGGCGACCGGGCGGCCAACCGCCACGACAGCGTGCGGGCCGTCCTCCGTTGGCTGATCGAGCACGCCGAGACGCTGGCGCTCGAGGCCGGCGGGTGACCCGGACGGCCGCTGAGATCGGGGCCGGGCTGGCGCCGGTCCGGGCCGCCCGGTCGATCGTGCCCGGCGAGCGGATCCACGTCGTTGGGATCGGTGGGGCAGGCGCCTCGGCCGCGGCGCTCCTTGCCCAGGGGGCCGGCGCGATCGTCTCCGGCTGCGACGCCGGCGGCGCGACGCCCTACACCCAGGCCCTCGGCGCGGCCGGGATCGAGGTCGCCCCGGGCCATGACGCGGCCCATGTCCAGGGGCCGGCGCGACCGACGCGGCTCGCCGTGTCGAAGGCGCTCACCGCCGTAGCGCCCGACCATCCGGAGCTGGCGGCGGCACGGGCGGCCGGCATCCCACTCGAACCATGGCAGCAGGTCGTCGCCGACGCGGCCGTCGGGCGGCGCCTCGTGGCGGTTGCCGGGACCCACGGCAAGAGCACCACGGCCGGCTGGCTGACGCATGTCCTCACCGAGGCGGGGGCGGATCCATCCGCGTTCGTCGGGGCGCTCCTGCCGGGCTCCGTGACCGGCAGCACCCCGGCAACGGCCCGGATCGGGCACGGACCAGCTTTCATCGTCGAAGCCGACGAGTACGCCGGCAACTTCGATGCCTACGACCCGGCCGTGATCGTCCTCATCACCGCGGAATGGGACCACCCAGACGTCTTCCGCGATCGGGCGGCGGTCCTCGCCGCCTTCGAAGCATGGGTCCGGGCCGCCAGGCCCGGGACGATCCTCGTCGCGAACGTCGGCGACGCGGGTGTTGCCGAGATCGCCGAACGTCTGGGCGACTGGGACGGCTCGATCCTCGCCGTCGGCGTGGTGGATGCCGCGCCGGACCGGCTGGCCGGGTACGCCCATGGGATTGCCGAGCGGTTCGGGACCGCGGCCGGCCCGACGAACTCGCTCCTCGGACGGATCGTCGAGAGCGCACCGGGTGGCACCGTCCTCGAGCTCTACGGCCTCGCCCACCTCGAGCGCTCCGAGACGGTCCGGCTGCCGACCGTTGGCCGCCACAACGTGGCCAATGCCCTGGGCGTGGCCGGCGCGGCGCTGGCCCTCGGCACGGTGCCGGCGGCAATCGCCGCCGGCCTGGGGAGCTTCGAGGGCATCGGGCGGCGATTGGAGCGAAAGGGCGAGGCCGCCGGGGTCGTGGTTTACGACGACTACGGGCATCATCCGACCGCAATCCGGGAGACGATCCTTGCCCTCCGCCAGCGTGAACCCGGGAGGCCGATCTGGGCCGTCTACGAACCGCTCACGTTCCACCGCACCGCCGCCCTCCTCGGGGACTTCGCGCTCGCCCTGGCCACGGCCGACCAGGTGGTGATCGCCGACATCTGGGCCGGCCGCGACGTCGATACCTCGATCGTGGCGCCGTCCGACCTGGCGGCGGCGGTCGCCCGGCTGCGCGCCGACCTCCGGCCGGCCACACCAGGCTCGGTCGAGGCCACGGCTGACTGGCTGGCGCGCGAGGTCCGTACGGGTGACGTGGTCCTGGTCATGGGCGGCGGCCGAAGCTACCGCATCGCGGAGCGCCTCCTCGAGGGTCTTCGGGCCCCGGCCGACACATGACGGATCTCAGCTACGCGACGGCCGGCGACCTGCTGGAGCGCTACGCGCGGGCTCGCCGGGCGTGGGACGGCGACGCCTTCGTCGAGCTCCATAGCGCCGACACGGAGGTTCTCAGGCGTCCCTTCGAAGCCGCGCTCGTGGGCCACAACGCGCTGCGCCAGGCCCTCCTTGACGCCTCGGAGATCGAGGAACAGGTAGAGTTCGTCTTCGAACGCCATTGGGTCGTCGCCTCGACGATCCTCGGGGCGTGGCACGCCTCATATGTCGACAGGCAGACCCGGGCCCGGGAACGGTTCGCCGGCTTCGCGACCTTCGAGATCGCGGGGGATGGCCGGATCAATCGGGCCCGCTATTGGTACAACCGCGCGGAGACCCCGGCGGGATAGGAGCAGGAAGCCATGGCCGGAGACGTCTCGTTCGACGTCGTCAGCGAGTTCGACGTCCAGGAGCTGCGCAACGCGCTCGACCAGGTGCGGCGTGAGGTCTCCCAGCGCTACGATTTCAAGGGCGCAACGGTCGAGCTCGAGCAGGGGACCGACGAGCTCAACCTGCTCACCGACACGGACTTCCGGGCGGCCGCCATCAAGGACCTCATCGAGTCCAAGGCCGTTCGCCGCAACCTTTCGCTCAAGATCTTCGATTGGGGCAAGCTGGAGCCCGCGGGCGGCGACAAGGTCCGCCAGCGGATCGGGCTGCGGCGGGGCCTGCCCGACGACCTCGCCAAGCGACTCACGAAGATGATCCGGGATGAGTTCCCGAAGGTGAAGTCCCAGATCCAGGGCGATGCCGTGCGGGTCTCCGCGAAGAGCAAGGACGATCTCCAGCGGGTGATCACGCGCTTCCGCGAGCTCGACGAGTCCGTTCCGCTCCAGTTCCAGAACTACCGCTGACCTCGATGCTGCCCGGCGCGCGGATCGGCCGCTTTCTCCTCGCCCTCGTGGCGGTGATCCTCATCCTCAGCATGCTCATCACCGCCCTGCCGACCGCCCGTGGCTGAGCACGACGCGATCCCGGCACCGCCGGGCGAGCCAATCGACAGCGCGGAATCGGAGCCCGGGATCGCAATCGCGCCCGAGCCCGAGGTCGAGTCGGTGCCGGAGCCCGAGGCGGCGCCCGAGCCCGGGTCCGTGCCGGAGTATGAGCCCGGGTCCGTGCCGGAGTATGAGCCCGGGCCCGTGGGGGAGTCTGATCCCGACCCGGAGACGGAGCCACGTACGTCGCCAGGCACCGAGCCCCAGCGGGCGTCCATGCCCGAGCCCGAGGTGCCCGAGGAACCTGCGGACGAAGCGCCCGCCGCGGTCCCCGGCGGGCCGGTCACCGTCGGCCGGATGATCGCCGATGCCCTGCGCCGGGCTGGCGTGCGCTGGGCCTTCACAGTTCCCGGCGAGAGCTTCCTCGGCCTCATCGATGGCCTCGAAGCTGCCGGCATCCACGTCGTCGCCACGCGCCACGAAGGCGCCGCGGCGTTCATGGCCGAGGCCCACGCCCAGCTCACCGGCCGCCCGGCGGCCTGTCTCGCGACGCGGGCGGTCGGCGCGGCCAACCTGGCCATCGGGATCCATACGGCCTTCGCCGATTCCAGCCCCATGTTCGCCCTGATCGGCCAGGTCGAGCTCGCGTCCCGCGGTCGGGAAGGCTTTCAGGAGGTCGACCTGCCGGGGACGATCGGCAGCCTCGCGAAATGGAGCGCCGAGCCAGCCAGTCCGACCGAGGCGGTGGCGGCGATGGGGCAGGCCATCGGCGCGGCCACGACCGGCCGGCCCGGACCGGTGGTCATTGCCCTGGCCGAGGACCTTCTGGACATGGAGGTTCCGGCGGGCCTGGTGCCAGAGCCGGCGCGCGACACGCCGCCCCGGGCCAGCGACGCCGCCATCGGTGAGGTCCTCCAGCTCCTGGCCAGTGCCAAACGCCCGGTGATCTTCGCCGGCGGCGGCATCCTGCGGGCCCGAACCTCGAACGACCTCATCCGCCTGGCCGAGCTCCTGCGGGTGCCGGTCATCGCGGCCTGGCGCCGCGGCGACGTCATCGGCAACGATCATCCGCTCTACCTCGGCATGTCGGGCCACGGCTCGCCGATGGTCGTCCGGGAGCGCCTCGCCAGCGCCGATGCCATGCTCGTGATCGGCTGCCGCCTCAGCGAGGTCGCCTCGTTCGGCTGGACCATCCCGGCGCCAGGAACGCGGTGGGCCCACGTTGACGTTGCACCGGTCCGCCCCAGCGAGGACCTGCCGGCAGCAGACATCGTGGTGGCCGCCGACGCCAAGCAGTTCCTGCGGGCGGCCGTGACGCGCCTCGAGAGCAAGGGCGTCCTCGATGCCGCCGGCGCGGATGCCCGGACGGCCCTCAACGAGGCCGACCGGGCCGCCTGGGAGACCGCGACCGAGGTCGACGGCCACCCCTGGGACGGTCCGGGCGTCCATCCGGGCCGGATCATCACCGGCCTCCGCGCGGCGCTGCCCGAGGACGCGATCCTCACGACCGATGCCGGCAACTTCGGCGGCTGGGCGGCACGCGGCTTCCGATTCCGTCGGCCCGGCACGTTCCTGGGCCCCACGTCGGGGGCCATGGGCTACGGCCTGCCGGCCGCGATCGCGGCCGGGCTCGTGCACCGGGATCGGCCCATCGTGGCGCTCGTCGGCGACGGCGGCCTGGGGATGACCGTCGCCGAGCTCGAGACGGCCGTTCGGAACGGCCTCCGAACGATCGTCATCGTCTTCGACAACGAGCAGTACGGGATGATCCGGAGCTACCAGGACCGGCGTCCGGACGGCTCGGTCGCGGCGACCGATCTGGGGCCTGTCGACTGGGCCGGGGTGGCCCGTGGCTTCGGGGCGCGTGGCATCCGAATCGATCGTGACGCGGCCTTCGCTCCGGCGATCCAGCAGGCCCTCGCGGCCGACAAGCCGACCGTCCTGCATCTCATCGTCGATCGCCGCTGGACCGGGGTCGACGCGCGGCCCTGAGCCCGCTGGCGGGCCGGTGGCTGCCTCAGCTCACCTGCGAGGCATAGATCTGCTCGAGCGTCGCTACCGGATCGTCAGTCAGCCCGCCGTGGACCTCGGACGGCTGGATGACGGTGCTGGACGGACTCGTGATCCAGCGAAAACGTTCCGGCTGGGCAAGCTCGGTCATGGGGCCCGCGCCCGGCCGGCCTCGGACGATACCCTCGATCGCCTCGAGGTGGGCGTCAATCGTCGCCAGGTCGACATCCGGCGCGAGCGTCCGCAGGACGTCGCGGCGAGCCTCGTCCAGGCCGACCCGGCAATCGAGATACCGCCGGGTCCGGCAGAACAGGACCACGCCCACGTTGATTCGTTCGCCCCGATCGACCCTGGGAACCACCCGGAGGACGGCGTACTGGAACGGCTCAGCGGCCACCGATCACCTCATCGAGGTCTCGTGACAACGAGCCGTGGGCGTCGCGCCGGAGCCGCAGGTAGCGCTCGTAGGCCGCTCGTTGCGTCGCCGAATCTCCGGCCCGGCCGTCCTCGGCCAGCCAGGACGCGGGAACCGCCGCGACAACGCCGTCGATGAGGTCGTTGGTCACGAGCGGGGCCAGGCGCGCATGGGCAGCGGCAATGGGTCCGGCTCGGGGGAGTAGGACGTGGTCGCGGATGGTGGGCAGCGATCGGGTGGCATGCTCGTCCGGGTCCCGCCAGCTGTGATGGATGTAGAGCGCGGCACCGTGGTCGATCAGGTAGAGCCGCCGGTGCCAGGCGAGGATATTCGGGTTGCGGGCAGAGCGGTCGGTGTTCGTGACAAGGGAGTCGAACCAGACGACGTCGGCCGCGAACGCCGGATCCGGTGGGGCATCGGCCGCCGGGCTGTAGGTCAGCGACCCTGGCAGGTAGTCGACGCCGAAGTTGAGCCCGGGGCTGCGCTCGAGCAGCTCCTGGACGAAGGGATCCGGATCGGGGTCCTGGGCGGTCAGGCCGGGATCGACGTCGACGAAGACCAGCTCGGGCACCGGCAGGCCGATGGCCCGGCCGAGCTCACCGGCGATGACTTCGGCCACGAGCGCCCGGGGCCCTTGGGCGGCACCGCGGAACTTGACGACGTAGAGGCCGTCGTCGTCGGCTTCCACGAGACCGGGCAGGGAACCGCCTTCGCGAAACGGCGTGACATAGCGCGTGGCGCGGACGGTGCGGAGCGCCTGCGGCACCTACGCGTCGTCCTCGTCGAGTCCGATCCCGCCCCAGACCACGCGCTCCCAGCCAACTTCGGGCAGGCCCATGCCCGCCCGCTGCTCGGGCGTCATGGCGGCGATCCGCTCGCGAGCGCGCCGGGCTTCCGTCACCCGCGCTCGGGCCATGAGATCGGCCGTCTCCTCATGCCGGGTGCGGCTCCCGACCCATGTCGTCAACCAGGCCTCGACCGAAGGCGCAAGCTCGCTGAAGGAGCGCAGCCAGACGGCTGCGCTCGAGCGCTCGGCCAGGCCTTCCGGATCCCAGGCGACCATCCGGCCCGAGCTGACCTCGACGCAATCCCAGCCGGGGTCCCGGTCCACGAGCGGAAGGAGCCCAGCCGGCCAGGTCGACGCCCGGGGTCCCGGGGAGTCGCGCCGGAGATCGCCATAGGTGGCCACCGCTCGGTCGACCTGGAGCAACCCGGCGCCCGGACCGAAGCCCCCGTCGGCGATCTCGATGTAGGCGCGCCGCAGGATGGCCGGGAGACGGCTGTCGAGCTCGGCCTCGGCCGCCGCGATCGCTGCCTCGGTTGCCGGGGCCGGCAGGTCGGGCCGAGCCGGCGTGGTCATGGCCCGTTCGACCTCCTGGGCCCGGCCCTGCGAGGCGCTGCCAGGCGGCCTGCCCGAGCGGATCTCCCCGAGGAGTCGATCGAGATCGGCGGCCATGCCTCGCGTCGCGCCCAGCAGGCCGCCCAGGTCCATCGTCCTGACCGACGCGCTGAAGGCATCGACGATCACGTCCACGCGACGGTGGGGATCGCGAGCGCGAGCCCGAAGTCGCTCGATCAGGGCGTCCTGCGTGGTGTCGTCGTCCATGGTTAGCTTCCTCCCGTGTCAGGACGATACGACGGGCCAGGCCGTTTCGCGCATCCGCGATCGACTGCTAGGCTCTCGGGACCATGGCCGGCCGAATGAAGAAGCCATCAACGCCCAAGGAGCCCCCGGATCCGCAGAAGCTGGCCCGGGTGGCTGCCGGACGGTATGCGACCGGCGACGGCCGCTTCCTGGTCGAGCAGTCGTCCGGCGGCTGGATGATCACCGACGCCGAGCAGGCCAACGAGCTGGGCCTGCCCCTCGTTCGCGGTCCGTTCGCCACCCTCGATGGCGCGCGCGAGTCGCTCGATGGGCTCCGGGCGGGCCCCGCGCCGATCTCCGATCTCGCCGAGCGGATTGCCGCCCTGCCCAAGCGCGCGCAGTCGCCGGTCCCCGCGGCGGGCAAGGGACGCTCCGACCGCGCCGCAGCCCCGATGAAGCCACCCGAGCCCGAGCCGGTGGTCATCCGGGAGTTTCGATCGAAGGATGGCGATGGCCTGCGGGCTCTGTGGGAGGGCGCGGGTTTCCGCTCCCTCGGCGACGACGACATGAGCCTGCGGCGCTTCGCCCAACGCAATCCGGGCCTCGTCCTCGTGGCGGCCCAGGGATCCGACGTCGTCGGCTCGGCGATGGGGGGCTGGGACGGCCGACGGGGCTGGATCTACCACCTCGCGACGGCCGAGGGCCAGCGCCGTAAGGGACTCGCTACGCAGCTTGTGCGCCGCGTCGAGGCCGGCCTCCGGGCAGTCGGCTGCCGAAGGATCAGCGCCATCGTCCGCGGGGGCGACGATGACGGCGCGGAGTTCTGGGCGGCGATGGGCTACGCCGCCAATTCGGCACGCCAGTTCGCCCGTGAGCTGCCGGAGGACGAGGGCTCGGAGACGTGACCGATTCGAGCTCGGGTCCGAGCCAGCCTCACGTGCGCGTTGGTGACGTAACGATCCGGCGGGTCCGCATCGATGAATGGCCGGCCCTTCGAGCCCTTCGCCTCCGCGCCCTTGCCGACGCTCCAGATGCCTTCGGTGCATCGCTCGCCGAGGCCGAGGCCGAGCCAGACGACGCATGGCGGACCCGGATCGAGCGCGCGCGTTCGATCCTCGTAATCGCGGAGCGGGCCGGCATCATGGTGGGCATGGCCGGCGGCGGGGACGCTCCGACGCCCGAGCGCATCGCCGGCCTCTATGGGATGTGGGTCGACCCCGCCCTGCGCGGCACCGGCGTTGCCGGCGCCCTCGTCGAGGCGGTCGTCGAGTGGGCACGAGCAGCCGGCTACCCCCAGATCGGCCTGGGGGTGACGACCACGAATGGGCGGGCCATCGCGCTCTACCGACGCCATGGCTTCACCGAGATTGACCAGCGGATGCCGCTTCGCGACGGCTCGGAGGTCGAGATACAGATCATGACCCGACCCCTCGCCTGATTATCGAAGCGGCGGTCTTGGACCGCTACGGGGCGCCTCAGGCCTTTCGGCGACCCCGCTTCCGCTTTGGCGGTTCTTTGGCAGCCTTCGCCTGGGCGTCCTGGATCTGCTTGAAGACCTTGCCCATACCGGGATTCATGAGGGCTCGTTCTTCCGCCGCGAGGTCGCGATCCCGACGGCGGATCCGCTCGGCCTCCCGGGGAGCGATGGGGTCGTCGGCCATCGTCAGCGCAGGAATGTTGCGGCGACGATCGCCACGAGTGGCGGAACCGACTGGATCGCCGCGGCTCGGGCGAACCCGTGGTCATGGAGATAGAGGACGAGGCCGGCAGCCACCATCGATCCGGACGCGAAGAGGACGATGGCCTTGCCCGCGTCGACCGAGCCGGTTGCCACCAGACCCAGGCCGATCGCGACACCGATCCCCAGGAAGAGGTTGTAGAAGCCCTGGTTGTAGGCGAACGAGCGGACCACCCCCGCATCCTCGGCGGACGCGACGCCGAACCGGGCCCACACGCGGGGCCGCATGAACCAGATGCTCTCCATGAGGAAGAAGTAGATGTGGATGAGGGCCGCAACGACGGCCGCGATTTGGGCAAGCGGATTCATGGGCGCATTCTGGACCCGCCACGCGATGCCGCCCGGCTTTCGGTGCGGGTGCCCCGCATGGCCGCCGCCATTGCCGGATCCGGCAGGGCATCGAAGCCCTCGATGATGGACTCGACATCCTCGGCGGAGCGATTCTGGCTGAGCTTGAACTTCGCCTCGACGCGCTCGACCAGGACCTCCACGCCCACGATCGCCCGGAGCTGCCCCTCGATGTAGGCGCGCGGCGCGTCGTCCACGGACCACGGCTCCTGCCGGGTGCCCTCATGGGTGGCCGTCAGGCGCCGGACGTTGGCCTCCACCCAGGCTGGATCGTCGTGGATGACGAGGCGGCCATGAAGGTGCGCGGTGACGTAGTTCCAGGTCGGGACGACGCGGCCGTGCTCGCGCTTGGTCGGGTACCACTGGGGCGAGACGTAGGCATCGGGACCGCGGGCAATGACGAGGGCGTCGCCGAGGGCCGGCTCGCGCCATTGCCGGTTGTTCCGGGCTACGTGGCCCAGGAGGGATCCGGCCGGTCCAGCATCGGGACGGCTGCCCCGGGCATCGAAGACGAGCGGCAGCATCGTCGCCAGGAGCCCCGAAGCGGTGACCGTGATGAGGTCCGCGGCCCCGAGGTGGGCAAGGAGCTCCTGGACCTCGGCCTCGCTGGGCTTGAAGTGAGCCGGCACGTACACGCCGGCAGCGTACCGCTTCCGGGACCTTGGACCTACACTGCTCGAACGGCTGAAGCGGTGCGAAGGCGCTAAGGGGCGGAGGTGCTCGCCGATGGACATGGTCCTCGTACATGGGTCCTATCACGGAGCGTGGTGCTGGGACTTCCTGCGGCCGGAGCTGGAGCGTCTCGGGCACCGCATCACGACCATGGACATGCCGATCTCCGATCCCACCCTCGGCGCGGCCGACTATGCCAGGGCCGTCGCCGATGCGATTCCGGCCGGCTCGAAGCCCATTGTCGTCGGTCATTCCATGGCCGGGATCGTGATCCCCCTCGTGGCCGAGCTGGTCCCTGTTCGTCGCCTGGTCTTCGTCGCCGGGTTCCTTCCCGAGCCCGGCCTGAGCGCGAATGACCAACGAGCCCGGGAGTCGATCGATGGGCTGGTCCCGCCGAAGACCGCGGAGTGGACCGACCTGGGCGACGATGTCTGGGCGGTCGGGCCCAATACGGCCACGGAGCTCTTCTTTCACGACGCAAAGCCGGCAGTCGCCCGCTGGGCGACGTCCCGTCTCCGCGCCCAGAGCTATCGGGTGATGAACGAGTCGACGCCGATGCGGGCCTGGCCGGACGTCGAACGCTCGTACGTCGTCTGTCGAACTGATCGGGCCCTCAACCCGGACTGGTGCCGGACCGCCAGTCGAGAGCGCCTGGGAATCGAACCGATCGAGATCGACGGCGCACATTCCCCGTTCCTGACGAGACCGGCCGAGCTCGCCCAGATCCTCCATCGCCTGGCCTGATCGGGACGCTGCTGCATGGCTACCAGCGCCACCGCCCGGTTCAGCGGCTTCCGCCCCGAGGCGATCCAGTTCCTGGCCGATCTGGCGATGAACAACGACCGGGCCTGGTTCCAGCCGCGCAAGACCGCCTACGAACGGCTGCTCAAGGAGCCGATGGAGGCCCTCGTCGTCGCGGTCGCCGAGCGGTTCGAGGAGCGCGGCCTGCCCTTGCTCGCGGACCCGAAGCGCTCACCGTTCCGCATCTACCGGGACACTCGCTTCAGTCGCGACAAGTCGCCCTACAAGACCCATTTGGCGGCCAACTTTCCGTGGCTCGAGCCCGCGGCCGGCGTGGGGGAGTCAGCCGACGACCAGCCCCACGGCAATGGCGGCTATTTCAACTTCCAGCCCGGCGAGATGTACGTCGGCGGCGGCATGTGGATGCCCGAGAAGCCCCGCCTGGACGCCTTTCGGACGGCCGTCATCGACGACCCGGACCGGGTCGATGCCGCCCTCGAGGACCCGGCCTTCCTGGCCTGGTTCGGCGAAGCCCGCAGCCACGAGACCTTGAAGCGGGTCCCACCGGGCTTCCCGCCCGATCACCCGATGGCCGACCGGTTGCGCTGGAAGGACGTGATCTTCGGCCGGCGGCTGGCCGACGACGACGTCCTGTCCGAGGAGCTCCCGGATCGCCTGGTCGAGGGGTTCGCCGCAGCCATGCCGGTCTTTCGCTTCCTGGCCACGCTCCACTGACGCCCGGGTGACCGATCGCGTCCTGACGACCCGGCACCTCAACCGGGCGCTCCTGGCCAGGCAGCTCCTACTCGAGCGGGTGCGGCTCTCGATCCCCGAGGCGATCGAGCAGGTCGGCGGGCTGCAGACCCAGTACGCCCCGTCCGGCTACGTCGGGCTCTGGACGCGGCTGGCGGGGTTCCAGCGGAAAGCCCTGACCGAGGCACTCGAGGATCGGTCGGTCATCCAGGCCACGCTCATGCGGACGACGATCCACAGTGTCTCCCGGCGGGAGTTCTGGCCCTTCGCCGCCGGTGTCCGACGCTTCCGTCGGGAAGCTGCGGCGCACATTCGCGCCGTTCCCAGTGAGGCAGAGCTGCAGGCTACGGCCGGCGCCCTCCGGTCCGCGCTGGCCGACGGTCCGAGGACGGTGAAGGAGCTCGGCAACCTCGGCAACGGCTTCATCGGCAACCTCGGGCTGTGGGTCGACCTCGTCCGGGTGCCGCCATCGGGGACCTGGGAGCGACGCCGGGCCGACCGGCTGGCCCTGGCCGAGGACTGGGTCGGACCACCGGATGCCACGGAGGACGAGGGTCTCGTCCACCTCGTCCGATCCTACCTTCGAGGCTACGGGCCGTCACCGTGGCGCGACATCGCCACCTGGGCCGGGATTCCGGTCACGGCCGCCCGACGTGGCGGCGACAGCCTGGCCCTCGTGCGGTATCGGGACGAGAACGGAGGCGAGCTCGTCGACCTCCCCGACGGCCCGCTGCCAGAGCCGGACACGCCCGCCCCGGTCCGGTTCCTGGCGCACTGGGACAACGCGATCCTCGTCCACGCTCGTCGGACGGGCATCCTGTCCGAGCTCCATCGGCCGCGCATCTTCAGCATCAAGAACCCGTTCTCACTGGGGACGGTCCTCGTCGATGGGCGCGTGGTTGCCGGCTGGACGCACCGCGACGGCCGGGTCCAGCTCTTCTGGTACGAGGAGATCGCGCCCGAGGACGCCAAGGCCGTCGAGGCGGAACGGGAGGCCCTGGAGGCGTTTCACGCCTGACCCGGGCCGCAACTTCGGTCGGCTGGATCTGGTGCCGGACGGTTACGGAATCGAGCCCTTGGCGCTGCCATACTCGGCCGCGTGGATGCCCGAATCCTGCTCATCGAGGACGACCCGTCCATTCGCGAGGTCACGACCATCGGGCTGCGCGGGGCGGGCTTCGAGGTCGCCGGCGCGGCGGACGGCGTGGCCGGCCTCGAGCGTTGGCGGGCGGACCCGCCGGACCTGATCCTCCTGGACGTCATGCTCCCTCGCCTCGACGGCCTCGAGGTCTGTCGCGCCATTCGACGCGAGTCAACCGTCCCCATCGTCATGCTGACCGCCCGGGGCGACACGATCGATGTGGTCGTCGGACTCGAAGCCGGCGCCGACGACTATCTCAGGAAGCCCTTCGAGATGCCCGAGCTGGTGGCCCGCATCCGGGCGGCCCTCCGCCGCCACGGGCACGGCGCAGCTGGACCCAGCTCCGAATCGGAGCCGACTGTCGAGCTCGGGCCGTTGCAGATCGATCCCGGCGGCCGGTCCGTGGTCCGCGATGGCCAGGAGGTCCAGCTGACCCGGACGGAGTTCGATCTCCTGCTCGAGCTTGCCCGGCGGCCCGGCCAGGTGTTCACCCGCGAGGTCCTCCTCGATCGGATCTGGGGCTACGACTACCTCGGCGATTCGCGGCTGGTTGACGTGGCGATCGGTCGCCTTCGGGCGAAGGTCGAAGCCGATGCCGCGGCGCCCGAGCTGATCCTCACTGTCCGGGGCGCCGGCTACAAGGCTGCCCGCAGCGGGACTGGCTAGGCCGCCATGCGTGGCATCCGTTCGCGCCTCGCATTGACCCTCGTGGCCCTCGTTGCGGTGACGGTCACGGCCATCGGTCTCGGCACCTACGTCTTCGTGGACGCGCGGCTCCGCGGCGGCCTCCTCGAGGAAGCCCGCAGCCAGGCCCAGTTCGACCTCTCGGTCCTGCTCCCGGGGCGCCTGCCACCGAACGCCTCGCAGGCCGATTTCGACTCCAGCGGGTTGCCGGCCGCCTTCCGCCTTCGGGGCGACGCCGATCTCATCGTCGACTTCGGCGACAACAACCCCTACGTCGCCCCGGCCTCGATGCTGGCCGTCTTCCGGACGCTGCCGCCGGGCCTCAGGGACGCCGTCCACGAGGGCCGCCTCGGGTACGCCTGGCAGGAGATCGCCGGCCACGGGGCTCTGATCGTGGGCGGCCGCCAGGGCGACGGGCCGGCGGTCTATCTGGTGATCGACGCCAGCCCGGTGGACGCCGCCCTGGCCCAGCTGCGCCTGGGGCTCCTCGTGGCCGGGATCATCGCGGTCCTGATCGCCCTTGCGACGGCAGGCCTGATCGCTCGCCGGATCCTGCGGCCGATCGCCTCGGGCAGCAGCGCTGCCGCGCGCATCGCCGCCGGCGACCTGGGCGCCCGCCTGGACGTGCAGGGTGGAGATGAGTTGGCCGCATGGGCGGCCGAGTTCAACCGGATGGCCGATTCGCTGGGCCGGACGATCGGCCGGCTCGAGGAGGCCCAGCAGCAGAACAGGCGCTTCGTCGCCGATGTCTCGCACGAGCTCAGGACTCCCTTGACCGCGCTCGTGGCGGAGGCTTCCCTGATCGAAGAACGGCTGGATCGCCTCGACCCGGATGGCCGCCGGGCCGCCGAGCTGCTGGTCGCCGACGTCCGCCGCCTGCGGCTGCTCATTGACGACCTGATGGAGCTCTCGAGGTTCGACGCCGCCGCCGAGGCGGTGGTCCTGGAGCCCCTGGACCTCGGCCGTGTCGTAACGGCCATCGCCTCCGCGCGGCTGCCAACCGCGAGCGTCGCCCTGCCGCCGGAGCCGATCGTGGTCGACACGGACGTGCGGCGTCTCGACCGGATCCTCGGCAACCTCCTCGACAACGCCCGGATCCACGCTCCCGGCGCGCCGGTCGAGGTGACCCTCGAACAGGGGTCCAACGAGGTCCGGATCATGGTCGCAGATCGCGGACCGGGGGCGCCGGCGACGACGTTGCCCCACCTCTTCGATCGGTTCTTCAAGGCCGACCGGTCGCGATCCGCCGATATCTCGACGTCGGGTCTCGGGCTGGCGATCGCGGCGGAGCATGCTGCCCTCCTCGGTGGGGCCTTGAGCGTCGCCCCCCGCAACGGCGGCGGACTGAACTTCACCCTGCGCTTGCCCGTGACCCGTTCGTTACCCGGCGGCGACGGGAACGACACGCCCGACGGCCAGGCTTCGAGGATGTCGGAGCCCACCTCGAGGACCAGCCAGTGACACCCACCTTCAGCTCGATCTCGCGGATCGCCGCTATCGTCGCCGTCCTGGCGCTCGTCGCCGCCTGCGGACCCGGTACCGGTGACCTTGGATCGGTCGCCTCGCCGGCCCCTTCGAGCGTCGCCTCAGTCGACGCCCCCAGCCCCGAGCCCACCGGCGGCGCCACGACCACACCGACGCCGGTCGGATCCGTCCAGCCCTCGGCCACGGCCCTGCCCGAGGAAACAACGACCGTCCGCGCCTACTTCTTCCTCGGCAGCTTCACCCATCCGGCGGGCCTCGCTCCCGTCCTCCGCGAGATCCCGAGCACCCAGGCCGTGGCAACCGCGGCCATGAATGCCCTGATTGCCGGTCCCGGCGCCAAGGAGATCAATACGAGGCCGGCGATGTACACGACGGTTCCCGATGGCACGCGGCTTCTTGGCCTGACGATCGCCAACGGCATCGCCACCGTCAACCTGTCGAAGGAGTTCGAGTCGGGCGGCGGCAGCGCGTCCGTGCTCGGCCGGCTCGCCCAGGTCGTCTACACCCTGACCCAGTTCCCAACCGTCCAGAAGGTGGCCTTCGAGCTCGATGGCCAGCCGGTGACGACCTTCAGTGGCCAGGGCGTCGTCCTCGATCACCCGGTCGGGCGGGCCGACTACACCGATCAGCTTCCGGCGATATTCGTGGACCACCCCGCCTGGGGAGCCGCCCTCGGGAACACGGCTCGCCTGGCCGGCCTGACCGATGTCTTCGAGGCGACGTTCCGGTACACGGTCCTCGATGGGGCCGGCAGCCAGCTCATAGACAACCAGGCGATGGCCAGCTGTGGGTCAGGCTGCTGGGGCACCTTCGACTTCGTCTTCCAGTACCAGATCACAACAGCGCAGTGGGGGACCCTTCGCGTCTACGACCGCTCCGCCAAGGACGGGACGCCCGAGAACGTGACGGAGTACCCGGTCTGGTTGACGCCGAGGCCCTAGGCCCCGCCGCACGCCGACGACAGGGCCGGCCGCGCCGGCCCTTCTGCGCGTCACACGCTCGCTTTTGTTCACGACTGCGCCCGCCCCGGGCGCGGACCGCTCAGATCGGCCAAAGTAGCGACCCCACAGGAGGACTCGTTGCGCATCCCTGCCGCTGCCGCATCCACCGCCGAAGTCGCTCTCCGCTCCATGATGACCGCCCGGATCGTCGTGCCGAGCGACGCCGATTGCGACGCCCTGCGTGGCGTCATGTACGGCGGCTTCGACCAGCGACCGGCCCTGATCGTCCGCGTCCGCGACGCCGCCGAGGTCGCAGCCACGATCGGGGTCGCCTGTGAGAGCTGCCTTCCGCTGGCGATTCGTGGCGGCGGCCACAGCAACGCCGGTCACTGCCTGGTCGATGGCGGGATCGTGATCGACCTCCGGGAGATGACCGGCCTGGAGATCGATGTCGCGGCCCGGACCGCCTGGGCCGAGACGGGCCTCACGGCCGGCGAGCTGAGCAATGCCGCGGCTGCCCATGGCCTCGCCATCGGGTTCGGCGATACAGCGTCGGTGGGCATCGGCGGCATCACCCTCGGCGGTGGCGTGGGGTATCTCGCCCGCAAGTTCGGCTTCGCCATCGACAACCTCCTTGCGGCCGACATCGTGACCGCTGACGGGCGCGTCCTACGGGCAAGCGCCGAGGAGCATCCGGACCTCTTCTGGGCGATTCGCGGTGGGGGTGGCAACTTCGGGGTCGCCACCCGCTTCCAGTACCGGCTCCAACCGCTCGACGGGATCGTCGGTGGCATCCTGGTCCTGCCCGCGACCGAGGCGACGATCGCCGGCTTCATCGCCGCCGCCGAGGCCGCGACGGACGATATGACCACGATCGCGAACGTCATGCCCGCGCCGCCGATGCCGTTCATCCCGGAGGAGCTGCACGGCCGGACGGTCATCTTCGCCAGCCTCGCCTGGGCCGGCGACGTCGCCGCTGGTGAGGGCGCGGTCGCTCCGTTCCGTGCCCTCGCGACGCCACTCCTGGACATGGTCGCGCCCATCTCGTATCCGGAGCTCTTCCCACCCGAGGACGATTCGTACCACCCGACGGCGGTCAGCCTGACGATGTTCATCGACCATGTCGACACGACCGTCGCCGCGACGATCCTGCGTTTCCTGGCCGACTCCGACTCCTCTATCCGCGCGGCCCAGATCCGCGTCCTCGGCGGGGCCAGCGCCCGCGTGCCGGTGGACGCGACCGCCTACGCCCACCGCAAGAGCCGGATCATGGTCAACGTGGCCAATTTCGTCGATGGGCCGGACGATCGACCGCGCCGCCAGGCCTGGGCGGACTCGTTCGCGGCAGCGCTCGACCAGGGAGACCATGGTGCCTACGTGAACTTCCTGGGCGACGAGGGCGAGGCCCGCGTCCGAGCCGCCTACCCGCACGGTGCCTGGGAGCGGCTGGCGGAGATCAAGGCGATCTACGATCCGACGAACCTATTCCGCCGCAACCAGAACATCCCGCCGGCCGGTCCTGCCGGTCGGGCAGAGGAGTAGGCCGCCATGCGCTTCCGGACGACGATCCTCCAGGCCGGCAAGACGGCGGCCGGCATCCGCGTGCCTGACGAGGTCGTCGAGAGCCTCGGCGCCGGAAAGCGCCCGCCGGTCCGGGTGACGATCAACGGCTACTCGTACCGGAACACGATCGCGGTCGTCGATGGCGTCTTCATGGTCGGGGTCAGCAACGAGCATCGGGCCGCGTCCGGGCTCGCCGGTGGCGACGAGGTCGAGGTCGACATCGAGCTCGATTCGAGCCCCCGTGAAGTGATCATCCCGCCCGCCTTGCAGGCGGCCCTCGATGCCGATCCGGCGGCGCGAGCGACCTTCGAGAAGCTCTCCTACAGCAACAGGTCGTGGCACGTCCTCCAGGTCGAGGGGACCAGGAACGAGGAGACACGGCAGCGCCGTCTTGCCAAGTCGATCGAAGCACTGCGCGAGGGCCGGCCTCGATAGGAGCGTCGCGCCCCGAGTCGGCGGTCAGCCGCCGGAAACGGCGGGGATCACGTGGACGTCGGCCCCGGCGGGGACCGGCGTGCCGAGCGTCGCGCGCTCGCCGGCGACGAAGACATTGAGGTGGGTCCGGATGCTCGGTCCGGCTTCCAGCAGGCGGTTCCGGATGCCGGGGACCTGGCGCTCCAGGTCGTCGATGATCTCGGTGACGGACGACCCCTGGACCTCGAGACGGCGCGGGGCGCCCGGAAAGAGGGCGACCAGCGATCGCGGCAGGTGAACGACGGCCGGGGAGCCGGCGGATTCCGGGGACATCGCGGCGGCCCTCAGTCGAGGACCATCGCCTCGACCGACCAGACGGGCGGCAGGTTGTCGGCTACCAGCGACCACGAACGCCCCTCGTCGGCACTCCCGTAGACCTGGCCCGTGCTCGTCCCGAAGTAGACCCCGACCGGATCGAGCTGGTCGACCGCCATCGCCTCCCGGAGGACGCCCACGAAGGCGTCGTGATCGGGAAGCCCCTCGCCCGACCGGGTCCACGAATCGCCGCCGTCGTGGGTCCGCCAGACCGCGGCGCTGGCATTTGGCATGAACCGGCCGTGCTCCGCGCCATTCAGCGGGATCGTCCAGACGGTCTTCGGATCACGGGGATGGGCCGCCATCGGGAAGCCGAACTCAGAGGGCAGCCCGGACGTGATCTCCTCCCATTGGCGCCCGCCGTCGCTGGTGCGATAGACGCCGCAGTGATTCTGCTGGTAGAGGTGCTCGCCGCCGTCGGCGGCCATGACCAGCTTGTGGACGCACTGGCCGAACTCGGGGTACGGATCAGGCATGAACCCCGCCCGGACACCCTTGTTGCGGGTCTCCCAGCTCTTGCCGCCGTCGCGGGTCTCGAAGGCGCCGACGGCCGAGATGCCGACCCAGACCCGGTCGTGATCGGTCCGATGGGGGACGATCGAGTGGAGGATCAGGCCGCCGTTGCCGGGCTGCCACTCCGGCCGCGTGGGGTGCTTGGTGAGCCCTTCGACGTGCTCCCACGTTGCTCCGTCGTCGCCGCTCCTGAAGAGGCCCGCTGGCTCGACGCCGGCGTAGATCGTGCCGTTCGCGGCGGTGACGTTCCAGACCGTCTTGATCTTGGGCCCGTCATCGCCGTAGGTCAGCCCCTCGCTCGAGTGCGTCCACGTCGCGCCGAGGTCGTCGCTGCGCCAGACGGCCGGCCCGTACCAGGGGCTGCCGCCGCCGGCGAGGATCGTGGTTGTCCCGGGCTGGACCGACAGGTCGTGGATGGGCCAACCCTCGCACAGCGGCCCGCGGACATCCCAGTCAGTGCGTCCGTTCGAGTCGACGATGAAGGCGCCCTTCGGCGTGCCGAGGAGCAGCGCAACGCGCTTGGTCATGGGATGGGTCTCCGTTTCGGGGTTGGGGCTCTCGGCTAGCCTACGTCGGCCGCACCCGCTGGACAACCTTCCGGGTGGCTTGCCCCGGGAGTGAGACAATCCGGCGATGAGCGAGGGCCTGTCCTCTGGCGCCGCCCCGACGATCGATCCGGTCCAGGCCGGCCGCGACGCGCTGACCTCTCGTCACTGGGCTCAGGCCTACGACCTGCTGACCGAAGCGGACCTGGCGAGCGGCCTTTCGGGCGAGGACCTGGAGCTCCTCGCCTCGGCAGCGTTCTTCGCCGCTCACGCCGCGGAGGGGGTCGAAGCCAAGGAGCGCGCCTTCCAGGTCCACCTCGCGGCCGGCAATGAGATCCGGGCCGCATACTTAGCGGTTGACCTGGCCGTCGGCTATGCCTTCGGTGGCAAGCACTCGATCGCCGCCGGCTGGGCGCGGCGCGCCGAGAAGATCCTCGGCGAAGGCGACTCTTACGCCCACGGCTACCTGACCCTCATGAAAGGCGAGATGGCCGCCGCGGCGGGAGACATCGACGCCGCCCTGGCGCTCGCCGAGCGGGCCATCGAGATCGCCGATCGGGCCGACAATCACGATCTCAAGGCGTTCTCGCTGTCCGCCCTCGGAAGCTTGAAAATCGCGAACGGCGCGACCGACGACGGCCTGGCGCTCATGGAGGAAGCGTCTCTTTCCGCCGTCAACGGCGAGCTGTCCCCGATCGCCAGCGGGATCACGGCCTGCCGGATGATTGCCGCCTGCCGCGACCTGACCGACTACCGCCGGGCGACGGAGTGGATCGAGGCGACCGAGCGGTACTGCAAGCGCGAGGAGGTCCCGGGGTTCCCGGGCGTCTGCCGCATTCACCGTGGAGAGGTCGCGACCGTGGGCGGGGCGTGGGACGCCGCCGAGGCGGACCTCATCTTGGCGACCGGCGAGCTCGGAGCCTATCTCGCCACGCCGCCGCAGGCCGACGGCTACTACGCGATCGGCGAGATCCGGCGCCTCAAGGGCGACCTCGAGGGCGCGGAGGCGGCCCTCCGCGAGGCGCACGCTCGCGGCCGCAGTCCGCAGCCAGCGCTCGCGCTGATCCGGCTGGCCGAAGGCAAGGCAAAGGCCGCTGCCACGGCGATCAACGCCGCGGTCGAGGAGACCTGGGATCGCTGGGCCCGGGGACGGCTGCTCGTCGCCCAGGTCGAGATCTCGATCGCGGTCGGCGACGTGGCCCGGGCCCGGACCGCGATCGACGAGATCGGCACGATCACGGCCCTTCATCCATCACCGGCCCTGGAAGCCGGCCGCCGGACCGCCCTCGGCCGGGTCCTCCTCGCCGAAGGCGACCCGGGGGCCGCGGCGGCCGAGCTGCGCGCCGCGGTCCGTGGTTGGCGCGAGGTCGGGGCACCATTCGAGGTGGCCCGCGCCCGGGCCGTCCTGTCGAGGGCCCTGCGGCTGCTCGATGACGAAGGTGATGCCGATCTCGAGCTCCAGGCCGCGTACGACGAGTTCGTGCGGCTCGGCGCCCGGCTCGAGGCCGAGGCCACGGAGCGC
Source organism: Chloroflexota bacterium (assembly GCA_041691215.1). GTDB lineage: Bacteria > Chloroflexota > Limnocylindria > Limnocylindrales > CSP1-4 > UBA5189. The sequence continues at coordinate 6,217 of JBEPVB010000012.1, read as the reverse complement.
GAGCAGCGCGACATCGAGGACCGCCGGAGCGGTCCTCGCCAGGTCCGGAAGACGTTCATGTTCACCGATATCGTCGGTTCGACGACGATCGCCGAGGCCCTCGGTGACCAGGCCTGGGAGCGCCTCTTACGCTGGCACGACGACACGCTCCGGGGCCTTGTCGCGCTCGCCAAGGGAGAGATCGTCAAGACGACCGGCGACGGCTTCTTCGCAGCCTTCGAGACGGCGCGGGCGGGGCTGGAGTGCGCGGTCGCCATCCAGCGTGCCCTGCGCGACCACCGCGACGCCACCGGCTTCGCGATCGCCGTTCGGATCGGGCTCCACTCCGCGGAAGCGAACATGCGCGGCGCGGACTACAGCGGCGTCGCGGTTCACGTTGCGGCGCGGGTGGCGGCCCTGGCCGGTGGCGGCGAGATCATCGCCACGGCCGACACCCTCGCGGAGGCGGAAGCGGCGGAGGCTTCGACCGCCCTCCCGACGGCGGTCAAGGGCGTATCGGCCCCGGTCAGCATTGCCTCGGTTGCCTGGGCCTGACCGGTAGCCTGGGCCGCCCCCGGCTGGGTCGATCTCGGCGACCGTTGCCATCCTCTTCGGAATCGTGACCCTCGTTGGGCTCAGTACCTTGACCCTTACCGGCAACCCGTCTGACGCCGTCCCCGGAACGCCAGGCCGCCCAACACCCCGGCCGATCACGGGCGATGCGGTTCCGACGCGGACGTGGCGGACCCGGTCGGGCCTCCTGCCGCTCGCGGCGCTCGTCGAGGCCAGCGCCTGCCCGCAGGCGATGGCCGCCGAGGCACCCTCGCCCTCTGCGCCTCCTCCCGTAATGGTGGTCAAGCCCGCGGGCAAGGCGGGACGTCGGGGCCAGGACGTGGTCTTCCTCGGCGATTCGTACACGTCGGGCTGGGGCGGGGTGGGGGAGGGTGCCGACGGATGGCCGGCGATTCTCGGTAGTTTGCGCGGATGGCACGTTCATGATCTCGCGGTGGCCGGGACGGGCTTCGCCTATCCGGGCTGGACCGCGCCCATCGGGAGCCAGGTGGGGACGGCGATCGGCCTGAAGCCGGGCGTGGTCTTCGTCGCCGGTGGTCACAACGACGAGGAGCTGTCTCCGCGCCGCGCCGCGGTGGCGGCGGATCTGGTGCTGGATCGTCTGGGAGCCGGCCTCCCGCGCGCGGTCATCGTCGTCATCGGCCCGATCTGGCCCCAGGGCGACCGATACAGACCGGCCCTCGTGACCCTCCGGAACCACCTCCGTGCGAAGGCGGCGGCGATCGGCGCGCTCTTCATCGATCCCATCGCGGCGAGCTGGCTCGCCGGTGCGAACGCGCGCTACATCGGGCCCGACGGGACCCATCCCACGGCGTCTGGGTACCGGCGGATCGAAAGGCTCGTGGCCGCCTCCCTCCAGAAGGATCCGCGCCTCGCCACGAGCCATGTGGTCGCGGTCGCCGCGCCCGCGGGCCATGTGGCGCCGGCGCGCCCAGCCGCGATCCCACGGATGAAGCTCGGGATCATGGCGGCCTGCAGCGCCTGAGGCGGCGCGCGCGGGTCCGGCTCGTCGCTCCACGCACCGCGGCATACTCCTGCGATGCGGGTCTACATCAGCGTCGACATGGAAGGGATCGCCGGGATCAGTCATCCCAACCCGACGAGCCGCAAGGACAGCGAGTACCCGGCGGCCGCCGAGCTCATGACGGCCGAGGCAAACGCGTCGATCGAGGGCGCCCTCTCGGCCGGGGCGACCGACGTCCTCGTGAACGACAGCCACGGCGGGATGTACAACCTCCGGTCGCTCGGGCTGAACCCGGCGGCGCGGCTGCTCCAGGGCCAGAAGGCGTGGTCGATGATCGCCGGCGCCGAGCCACGAGACGGAAAGCCCGCCTTTGATGTCGCCCTCTTCATCGGCTATCACGCCCGGGCCGGCCACCCGACCGGAACGATCGCCCACACCTATACCGGCGGGCCGACCGAGACGCGGCTGAACGGCCGGCCGACGGGGGAATACGGGTTCAACGCCCTGGCCCTCGGTGCATGGGGCATCCCCGTGGGCCTGGTGTCCGGCGACGATGCGCTGGCGGACGAGGTCGCGGCCTGGCTGCCATGGGCGGAGCGCGTGGTGGTCAAGCAAGGTCACGGTACCCATGCGGCCGCGTCGCTCCATCCGACGCGAGCCCAGGACCTCATCCGGGCCGCCAGCAAGACGGCCGTCGAGCGGGCCCGTTCCGCCGAGCTCAGCCTGCTCGAGGTCGAGCGGCCCGTGGTCATCGAGGTCGACTACCGGCGGGCTCTCGAGGCGGACTACGCAGCGATCCCGCCGCCCGCCGAACGGATCGGCGACCGGACCGTCCGGCACGCTGCGGACGATCCACTTGCCGCATACCGAGGTTTCCTCGCTGGAGTTCGGCTGGCCAGCCTCGTGGACTGACCTGCCGGGCAGGGAAACGCCCCCGCCGGTGGCCCGGCGAGGGCGCACATGCCTCGTGGCCGGGTGATCAGACCTCGACGCAGCGGGAGCGGTAGGTGAACTTGCCGACGCCCAGCGAGGCAAATCCATTGGATCCGGCGGCGCTGCCGTCGATCGTCCCGGCGAACGTCGCCTCGCGATTGGAGCCCTTTCCGGCGTCGTACTCGCGGCAAATCTCGCCACGGTTGGTGGAGCGGTACTTGGAGCTGGTGATGGGCCCGATTCCGGTCCACGAGCCACTCACGCCGACGGTCCTGGTACCGCCCGGGATGCAATCGGTCTTGTCGCTGCAGTCGAACTGCTGCACCGATACGCGGACGCCGATGAGCGCGGCGCTCGACAGGTTGGCGCCGAACTTGATCGCGCCGTTTGGCAGGTCGACCTCGCAGCCGCGCTCGGAGACGGCGGTTCCGACGAACTCGCCCGTATCGTCGTTGGTCGTCCAGGTGTCGAGCCCCAGGCAGACCTGGTTGCTGTGGCTCACGCCGCTGAGGTTGTCGCTCAGCTTCCCCGAGAAGGCGTTGAGCGAGAAGCCCGTACAGGTGGTGGTGCCGTCACCGTTCGAGACGCAGTCGAACGAGAACACGTCGGCCGTCTTGCCGTTCTGGGTGAAATAGCCGTCAGTCCCGCTACCGCCGGTGGTGCCGGCCGCGACCCTCCCGGCCGAGAGCATGAGGACCGCGGCGACGAGGGCCGCCACCAGGCCAAATCGCGTAGCTCGTGCATGCACGTCGGTCTTCCTTCCGAGTCGGCTGCGAAGCGCTCGCAGCGCTGCCCGGACGACGCACCGATGGATGGAGTGTTACCGGCACGTTCGTCGGCCGGATATCCTCGGGCCTGTCAGAGCCGGCCACGGGAGGGCACGAGATGCAATGGGTGACCCGCGAGCATCCGAAGACCGATCGGATCGCCTGTCCGTGGCTGATCAGGACCTTCATCGATCGAGAGGCCGATATCGTCTTCGTTCCCGGTGACGACGTCCTGGCCTATGCCGAGCGGACCGGGGCGACGAGCTTCGATGCCGACGGGGCGCGCTACACGCACCGGGACGGGCTGTGCTCGTTCGAGGTCCTCATCGACGAATACCAACTTGGCGGCGACCCGGCGCTGGTCTTGATGGCCCGCGTCGTCCACGGCGCGGATGTTGCCGAAGATGTGGATGCCACGCCCGAATCGGCCGGGCTCCTGGCCATCGCGGGCGGATTCTCGTACCTCGATATCCCGGACGAGCGGCAGCTGGAGCTCGAGCTGCCGGTCTACGACGCTCTCTACGCCTGGGCCCAGCGCCAGACCCGCTGACGCCGCGCCGGACCCTCGTCGTCCGGACGGGCCGTCTCGAATCCGCCGTCCCCCGAAGAGGCCGCCGAAGCACGGCCAAAAGAATCTCCTCTGCCTTTGTCGAAGTCGGCGTCGCCCGTTCGACATACAGGTAGGGACGATCACACGCCGGGTTCCGGTGAATACGGCCCACCACCGTTGAGAGGAGGCGACCGCCATGCGGGTCATGGTCCTCATCAAGTCGGCCGCCGCCGAGCCGGGTACGGAACCGGCCGGCGACGACATCGAGGCGATGAGGCGATACAACGAGGAGATGGCCGGGGCGGGCGTCCTGCTCGCCGCCGACGCGCTCCAGCCGCGCTGGAATGGCGCTCGAGTCCGCTTCGACCACGGCCGGCCGACGCTACTTGACGGTTCCCTCGCTGACGGGACGGACCGCCTGGCCGGATACTGGATCTGGCAGGTTCGATCCCTGGACGAGGCCGTTGCATGGCTGAAGCGAGCCCCCCTCGCGCCAGGCACCGAGGCGGAGATCAGGACCGTCGTCGATCCCCACCACACCAACCACCACCACGGAACAGGAGCAGCATCGTGAAGTACTTCATGAAGACCGAGGCCGACCCCAGCGCAGCGGTGACGCCGCCATCCCCGGAGCTGATGGTCGAGATGGGCAAGTTCATCGAGGAGAGCTTCCGGAACGGCAGCCTCATCGCCACCGGCGCGCTTGATCCACGGACCACCCGCATCCGATCCGAGGGCGGCAAGTTCACCATCACCGACGGGCCGTATACCGAGGCCAAGGAAGCGGTGGTCGGCTGGGCGATCATCGAGGCCGCGTCCAAGGACGAGGCGATCGAGCTGTCGAAGCGCTTCTGGGGCCTTGTGGGCGACGGCCAGGGCACGATTCAGCGGGTCTACGACCCCGGCGAAGTTCCCCAGGGATAGCCCGCCGTGACCGAGGCGGAGAGCCGGGACGACGTGGTCCACCGCGCGATCGACGCGGTGTGGCGGATGGAGTCGCCCCGGCTCATCGCCGGTCTCACCCGGCTCACGCGGGACGTTGGCCTTGCCGAGGATCTTGCCCAGGATGCCCTCGAGGCGGCGCTCCGGCAGTGGCCCGACCAGGGCATCCCCGACGTCCCCGGGGCGTGGCTGATGGCCACGGCCAGGCATCGCGCAATCGATGCCCTGCGTCGCCACGCGACCCTCCAGCGAAAGGCCCACGAGCTGGCCCGCGAGCTCGAACAGCAGCAGCTCACGCCGCCCGATCTCGATACGGACATCGACAACGCCGCGATCGGGGACGACCTGCTCCGGCTGGTCTTCATCTGCTGCCACCCGGTCCTATCGGTCGAGGCCCGGGTCGCGCTCACCCTCCGCCTCCTGGGCGGCCTTCGAACGGACGAGATCGCCCGTGCCTTCCTGGTCCCCGAGGCGACGATCGGGCAGCGCATCGTCCGGGCAAAGCGGACCCTGTCCGAGGCCGGCGTCCCATTCGAGGTGCCGCAGGGCGCCGACTTCAGGACGCGGCTCGCCTCGGTCCTCCAGGTCATCTACCTGGTCTTCAACGAGGGCTACTCGGCCACGGCGGGGGATGACTGGATCCGCCCGGCGCTGGGTGAGGACGCGCTGCGGCTCGGCCGGGTCCTGGCGGGCCTCGTGCCCGAGGAGCCCGAGGTCCATGGCCTCGTGGCGCTCATGGAGCTCCAGGCCTCGCGGATGCGGGCCCGGACCGACGCGAGTGGAACGCCCATCCCGATCCTGGAACAGGAGCGCGGACGCTGGGACCAGCTGCTCATCAATCGAGGACTGGCCGCGCTCGAGCAGGCCGAGTCCGGCCCTGGACCTCGCGGGCCGTATGCGCTCCAGGCCGCCATCGCCGCCTGTCATGCCCGCGCCAGGACGGCCGAGGCAACGGACTGGGCCCGGATCGTGGCCATCTACGACGCCCTGGCCGAGCTGACCCCGTCGCCGATCGTGGAGCTGAACCGGGCGGTGGCCGTCGGGATGGCCTACGGGCCCGCCGCCGGCATCGAGCTCGTCGAGGGGATTGCCGATCAACCGGCCCTGGCCGCTTATCACCTCCTGCCAGCGGTCCGGGGTGACTTCCTGATGAAGCTCGAACGCTTCGACGAGGCGGCCGCGGAGCTGGCCAGGGCAGCGGCGATGACGCGTAATGTCCCGGAACGGAACCTTCTCCTCGACCGGGCGGCCGCCGCGACCCGGAGAGCCCGCGAGACGACCGGAGCAGGCTAGGCTTTCGGGCAGGCCCACCCAGGTGGACGTCCGTGTCGTTGCCCTCGAGCCGCCCGGGACCACCGAGGTCGCCGTCTCTTCCGCTTCTTCGACGATGGCCGGCAGTTCGCCTGGTCGTGGACGGAACGCTTCGACCCGAAGAAGCCCGCGTCCCGAACCCGGAGGTCAGCGCCTCGCGCCTGGCCGATGAGCCCGAGAAGGAGGTCGTCATCGACC
>JBEPVB010000011.1:0-34965 GCA_041691215.1 Chloroflexota bacterium | reverse complement strand
ATCGGTGCGTTGAGGGCACCGGCAACCGCTGCCCCGGCCAGGGCATCGGGGAAGTTGAGGCCGGTCGCGATGAAGGCAATGTTCGCGCCTGACGGGAAGTACGCGTTCGCGATCGCCGAGGCGGTGCCGAACCGGTCGCTGCCGGCGTAGCGAACCACCGGTGCGTAGCCGGCCAACAGGCTCGCCTGCCCCGCCGAAACGACGCCGGTGCCGCCGAGGATCACGATGTGGTTGGGATGGAGGGCTGACAGCGCGGAGCTGGTGGCCGCGGGAAGGCTGCCGCCGGCACCCACGAGAAGGATCGGGCCACCCTTGTGGCCGGCGACCGCCGCGCCCGCCAGGGCATCCGGGAAGTTGAGGCCCGTTGCGACGAACACGGTATCCGCCCCGCCCGGGTAGAAGTGCTTGGCAATGAGGCTGGCCGTGTCGTAGCGATCGGTCCCGCCGTAGCGTTGGACGTCCAGGGCGTAGGTGTGGAGCTGGGTGGCGATCGCGTTCGAGACGACGCCAGATCCGCCAAGGATGATGATGTGCCTCGGCATGATCTTGGTCAGCTGGGTCGCCACGATGGCCGGGATGCCGGCGTTGTTGACGAGGAGGATCGGCGCCCCGAGGTGGCCGGCGATGGCGGCCCCTGCGAGGGCGTCGGGGAAGTTCTGCCCCGTGGCGATGAAGACGGTGTCGGTGCTGCCACGACCCGCGTAGGTGCCGGTGATGTCGGCTGCGGTGTTGTAGCGGTCCGGCCCGGCGATCCGATCGGTCCGGGTGCTGGTCGGTGGCAGGAACGTATAGTGGGCCGAGAAGATGCAGCCGCGGACCACCTTGTCGGAGGCGATGAGCGAATCATCGCGCTGGTTCGCGGGCAGCAGGGTCGGGGTCCGATAGAAGAACGGGACCTGGCCGTTGCTGTCGGTGACGAACGCCTTGGGCGCCAGGCCGAGGCTGGTGTAGCCGAAGGCGTCGCCGCTCTTGGCCATGGCCGAACCGTTGGCCGGCAGGTCGTTGAAGTTCGCGTCGGTGGGACTGATCTGGGCCAGCGAGAGGGCGATGCTCGCGCCCGCGATGGGGTTGCCGTTGAGGTCGAGGTCGGTGACCGTGCCACTCCGGACGCCGCCGGCGACGATCGTGTCCTTGAGGCCGACCGGCGCCGGAACGATCTTGAGCGAGCCCTTGTTGTAGCAGTAGCTGTCGTTCGCGGGAGCGATGGTCGGAACGGCCGCATCCTGGACCTGGACCAGGTCCGCCCCGAGCGTTGCCGCGCCGGCCTTGTAGGCGATGGCGACGTTGCCGCTGCCATCCGCGACGCAGGTCTTGCCGGCGCCAAGCGGCCCGCCACAGGCCGTCGCCATCCCCAGGGCGCCCGACGATGAGGTCGGGAAGAACTGCAGCCACATGCTGGCACCAGGGATGGGATGGCCGCCGCCGTCCTTGGCAGTGACCGTGAGATTCACGGTCGTCCCGTTCGCGAGCGTGCCGCGGGCAGCGATCGGGACAGGTGGCTGGAAGGCAAACGAGGCAATGGGCGTCACGCCGTTGACGGCAAGTGGTCCGCCGGCGAGGGAGGCGATGGCCACCAGCGCGCTCAGGCGCATGAGGAAGGCTTTGCTGAAGATCCTAGGCACGCGGATGTCCTCCATGGGTGAGCCGGCAGTCCTTCCTTTGGCGGCAGACGGGCCGGCGCGACGGCGAACCCGGGAAGCGCGAGAGACCGACGGACGGCGATCAGTGCGGGTGGGTGCGCTGCGGGTCGCGAACGTATGGTTAAGGGTGCCCCATCACCCCATCCCTGTCCACCCATCGTAGGCGGTGACGTTGCGACGGGGCAACGCTTGCTGGAGCCACCACCTTGCGTGGGGACGACACTTCGCGCCCGGCGGCACGAGCCGGCGAGGCTCAGGTCGCGGAGCGGTCTCGCCCCCTGAGCCTGTCGAGGCGGAGCTGGACCACGACGAGCAGTGCCTCCAGCACGATTCCGCGACCCATCTTGGACTTGCCGGCCAGGCGATCGCGGAAGGTGATCGGCACTTCCCGGATCCGCGCCCCACCGTTTCTCGCCCGATAGGTCATCTCGATCTGGAAGACGTAGCCGCCGGCGTGCACGCCGGCGAAGGGAATCGCGGCCAGGGTCGAGGCGCGCCAGGCCTTGAAGCCGCCGGTCAGATCACGCTGGCGGAGGCCGAGCACGATGCGGGAGAAGAGGCTGCCGCCGCGGCTGATGACCCGTCGTCCAAGCGACCAGTCCACGACCCTCCCGCCTCTGGCGTATCGAGAGCCGATGACGAGGTCGGCCTCACCCGCGATCAGGGGAGCGACGAGGGCCGGCAGCGCGGCCGGATCATGCGAGCCGTCGGCGTCCATCTGGATGACGATCGCGGCCCCGCCCGCGAGGGCGACGCCGAAGCCATCGAGGTAGGCAGGTCCGAGGCCGGCCTTGGCCTCGCGATGGCGAACATGGATGCGGGGGTTCGCCGCGGCCAGCCGATCGGCCAGCTGGCCGGTCCCGTCGGGGGAGCTGTCGTCGACCACGAGGAGGATCGAACCGGGCAGGGCGGCGAGGATGGCCTCGCTGATCGCCGGCAGGTTCTCGATCTCGTTGTAGGTCGGCAGGACGACCCATGGCGTCGCGGTGGCCGTCGCCGGGGCGTCGGGCTGGTGGGCCTCGGTGGGGTTCATGGTCTGTGTCACGTGATCCCGCTGGTTCGAATGGAGGGAGCCGCTCCGGGACAGGGCCGAGGGCTCAAGAGCCCGCACCATACAGGCGGCAAACGCCATCGGCACGCAAAAATGAGCCCTGGATGCCGAACGTACCTGAAAACCGTTGCCTGCGCGCACCTCACGCCGGGCGACGTCCGGGCCTCACCTCCCGCCCTCGAGCGGTCCCGAATCCAGCTCGGGCCAGGCCCCTTCCGGTGGCGGTCCGGGGACGGGCGCCGGGCAGCCCGATAGACTTGCGCTTCATGCTCCTGACGCCCGTTCGAGGCGGAACCATCCTGTTCCGATCAGTCGCCTCCACGACACCGGATCCATCGACCTGCGGCAGGCTGCGGGCGCGCTCATGGTGCCGGTGAGCGCCGCGCTGCAACGCTCGCCGGCGGTGGCCGCCTGATGGCCGGACCCAGGGGTCCGGAGGAGCGGCCGTTGCCCGGGCCGCCCGGAGATGGTTTGGTGAGGAATGCGCCGCCCCCGAACGTGGTGGTCGTCCATCGCCGGCCCGTGGATGAGCCCGATGCCGCGTCAGCCGATCCGACCCGGGCGGGCAAGGCTCCGCATCCGATGGACGCGGACGGGCCGACCCGGAGCGTCCGCCGGGCGATCGACCTGCTCGTCGGCGAGATCGAAGCGGGCCTCGCAGAACGGCGCGATGAGGAGCGATCGTGAGGACGATCGCCATCGCCCATCACAAGGGCGGTACGGCCAAGACCACGACGACGGTCAACCTGGCGGCAGCTCTGGCCGAGGCCGGCCACCGGGTCCTCGTCATCGACATGGATCCCCAGGGCTCCGCCTCCGCCTGGCTGGGGGTCCGAGACCCGGAGCTGAGCGTCATCGACGCCATCCGCGGCGAGCAGCCCCTCGCTCACCTGGTCTACGAGACGACGGCCCCCGGCGTCCAGCTCGTGGCGGCATCGCCCGAGCTCGTCGTCTCCGGCCCGGATGCCGAATCGGCAACCGCCATCGGTTTCATCAGGGCCATGGAGGCGCTGCCGCCGCTGTGGGACTTCGTCCTCGTCGACTGCCCGCCGTCCCTTGGCTATCTCGGCGTGGCGCCCCTCACGGCCTGCCAGGAGGTCCTGGTGCCCGTCGAGGCGCACGTTCTCGCCCTGGTCGGCCTGTCGAGCCTCATGGAGACGATCGCCCGGGCCCGCGCCCGGCTGAACCCGGGCCTCCGGATCACCGGCGTGGTGGCCTGTCGGGTCAGCCGGACGACCCACAGCCGGCTCGTCGTCGACCGCCTCGCCGCCCGCTTTCCCGATGTCTTCCTGCGAACCCAGATCCACGAGAGCGTCCGCCTGGCCGAGGCACCCGGCTTCCGCGTGCCGGTCACGCTCCTCGCACCCAAGAGCAGTGGTGCCGAAGACTATCGAGCACTGGCCGCGGAGATCGCGGCGCCGGCGCGGGCGGCCGCCGAGATCGTCCCGCCGACAGGCGCCATCCGGCCCGGCGCCCCGGTCAGGGTCAGGGTCGCCGAGCCCACGCCGCCAGTGCTGTCCGCCCGCCTGGCGGCGGTGTCGACGAGCCTGGCCGGCCTGTCCATCCGCGGCCGCCCGGTGCCGGAGATCATCTCCGCCTCGTTGCCGCTGGCCATCCTGATCCTTGCCGCGGTGCTGAGGATCTGGCGGATCGACGCCGTCGGCTTCAACACGGATGAGGCGGTCTACTCGGGCCAGGCGGCGTCCCTGGCCAGCGACCCGAACCTGACGCCGATATTCCCGATCTTCCGGGCGCACCCCTTGCTCTTCCAGTTCGCCCTGGCCGACCTCTTCCTCGTGACGGGCGTGAGCGACGTCAACGCCCGCCTGCTTGCCGCCGCCGCCGGCGTCATCAGCGTCTACCTCGTCTATCGGCTCGGGCGGACCCTCTACAACCGGCCGGTAGGCCTGATCGGGGCGCTGATCCTGGCGGTCATGCCCTATCACGTGATCGTCTCCCGCCAGGTCCTCCTCGACGGCCCGATGACGATGTTCGCGACCCTGACCCTGTACACGGTTGCCAAGTACGCACTGACGGGGGAGCGGACCTGGCTGTATGCGGCCGGAGCGGCGATGGGCCTGACCTTCCTGTCCAAGGAGACCGGGGTCATCCTCCTTGGAGCGATCTTCGCCTTCTTCGCCCTCGCCCCCTCCGTCGCCGTCCGGATCCGCGACCTGTTCGCCTCGCTGCTGATCTTCGTCGCCGTGGTCGCGGCGTTCCCGCTCGCCCTCGTCCTGGGTGGCGGAGGAGGGAGCACGACCGCCCAGCAGTACCTGGTCTGGCAGCTGTTCCGGCTGCCGAACCACACGATGACCTTCTACTTCGAGGCGGTCCCCTCGGTCGCGGGCCCGCTGGTCATCCTGCTGGCCCTGCTCGGGCTGGTGCTCCTGCGGGGGAAGCTCGACTGGCGCGAGCGGCTCCTCCTGGCCTGGGTCACGGTCGTCGTGATCTTCTTCGAGCTGTGGCCGGTCAAGGGCTTCCAGTACCTCTTGCCGGCCGCACCCCCCGTCTCGATCCTGGCCGCACGGGGCGCCATCGCCCTGGCTCGATCGCATGCCCCATTCCGGCTGCGCGAGCTCGGAGGCGGCGCGGCCCGCAGGATCGCCCGCACCACGACCGGTGCCCGGGCCATCCTGGCCGGCGACGGGATACGGGAACGACTCGGCCCCCTCGGTCGCGTCGGGTCGGACGGGCGTCTCGGCCTCGTGCTCGGCGTGGTCATCCTGTCAATGCTCATGGTGACCTCGCAGCGAATCCAGCCTGCGAGCTCGGCCCAACTGGTGGCCGGAGCCGGCGGGGTACCGGGCGGGCGCGAAGCCGGGACCTGGATCCGGGACAACACCCCCAGCGGCTCGCAGTTCATGACCATCGGCCCGTCGATGGCCAACATCATCCAGTTCTACGGCCACCGCAAGTCATTCGGGCTGTCGGTCAGCCCCAATCCGCTCAAGCGCAATCCGTCCTACGACGCCCTCCAGAACCCCGATCTCCAGATCCGGACGAACGCCCTCCAGTACGTCGTCTGGGACGCCTTCTCGGCCGGCCGGTCGAGCTACTTCGGGGCCCGCCTTCTGGATTACGCCAACCGCTACAACGGCCGGATCATCCACACCGAGGTCCTGCCCAACCCCGGCGGCGGCCCCGCCCTGGATGTCATCGTCGTATACGAGGTCGGACGGTGAGGTCCCTGGGCCGAGCCCTGGCCGCGATCGCCCTGGCCTGCTCCCTGGGTGCCGGGCCCGCGACGGCCGCGGATCCCGCGCCCGCGGCCACGAAGTCCCCGATCCAGCACGCGATCTTCTTCATGCAGGAGGGCCACTCCTTCGACAACCTCTTCGGGGTCTACCCCGGCGCGGACGGGATCCCGAGCGGCACCTGCGTCCTCGTCGATCCCAGCGTGGTCGGCTCGGGTTGCGCCGCGCCGCTGTGGGTCGGCGATCGGGTGGTTCCCCAGTTCGACCAGTCATCCAACGCGTTCGGGACCCAGTACGACGGCGGCAAGATGGACGGCTTCATCGCCGCCCAGGCCGGGGCGGGCGCCGACGCTCGCCTGGCCGTCGGCTACTACGACGACCGCGAGGTGCCGTTCGCCTGGAATGTCGCCGACGAGTTCGTCCTGATGGACCGCTACTTCAGCTCGGCGAAGGGCGGCAGTGCCGCGAATCACATGTTCTGGATCGCCGCCGCCAAGGGATCGCCCACCGATACCCTTCCGGCGGCCGGCTACGGCGATATCCCGACCATCTTCGATCGCCTCCAGGCGGCGAGCATCAGCTGGAAGTTCTACGTCCAGAACTACGACCCGTCGATCACCTTCCGAAACCGCCAGGGCCTGATCGACCGGGGGACGCAGGTCGAACGGGTGCCGCTCCTGGCCTTTGCCCGCTTCGTCGATGATCCCGCCCGCTTCAGCCACATCGTCGACCTTTCCCAGTACTACGCCGATCTCGAGGCCGGCACGTTGCCGGCCGTGGCCTTTATCGTGCCGGCTGGTGGCGGCGCCCATACGCCGTCGAGCGTCCGGACCGAGCAGCTCCTCGCGGGCTCACTCATCGGCGGACTCGCCCGAAGCTCGGTCTGGTCGTCGTCCCTGCTCCTGTGGACCTTCGACGACTCCGGGGGCTGGTTCGACCACGTCGCGCCGCCCCAGGTCGACGCCGACGGTTTGGGCTTCCGGGTGCCGGCCGTCCTGGTCAGTCCCTATGCCCGCAAGGGCTATGTGGACAAGACCCAGCTCGATCACGCCACCGCCGTTCGGTTCATCACCGACAACTGGGGCCTCGAGCCCCTGGCGACTCGGAGCCCCGCCCCAGGGTCCCTGATGAGCGGCCTCGATTTCGCCAACCCCGGCCGGCCGCCGATCTTCGTCGGCTCGACCCGCCCCGGGGTCGGAGTCCGCAAGGAGCCGCAACGGGCGATCATCTTCCTGGCCTACGGGGCCGCCCTGGTCCTGGCCGTTGGCCTGGTCGCGGTGGCCGCGCTCCGGACGCGTCGTGGACGCGGGCCTGACCATGCCCGCCCGGCTGACCGCGCCCGCAGGGCTCGCGAATGAGGGGCCCATTCCCGAAGGCGATCCGGGTCCTCGCCCTCGGCCTTGCCGTCCTCGCGGGCCTCATCGGGACCGGGGCGGCCAGCCCGTCGCCGGCGGCCGCGGCGCCGTCCGAGCCGAGCGTCGACATCGTCTCGGTGCCCCTGCTCGCCTACTACTACATCTGGTTCGATGCCGCTTCGTGGGATCGGGCCAAGAGCGACCTGCCGGTCCTCGGGCCGTATTCCAGCGACGACGAAGCGGTCGTGCGCCAGCACATCAAGTGGGCCAAGGCGGCCGGGATCGACGGCTTCATCGTCAGCTGGAAGAACACGGCGGTCCTCGACCGGCGCCTCGACACCCTCGTTCGCGTCGCCGCGGACATGGCCTTCAAGCTCGAGATCATCTACGAGGGCCTGGACTTTGCTCGGGCGCCCCTGGCCCCGACGCTCGTCGCCGAGGACCTCGACTTCTTCATCGCCCACTACGCCGGCAATCCCGTCTTCGACCTCTTCGACAAGCCCCTGGTGATCTGGTCCGGGACCTGGGAGTTCTCGCCCACGGATGTGGCCGCCGTGGTCGGACCCCGCCGTGACCGCCTCCGGATCCTCGCCTCCGAACGCTCGGTTGCGGGGTTCGCCCGCCTTGGGGACTCGGTGGACGGCAATGCCTACTACTGGTCGTCGGTGAACCCTGACACCTCGCCAAACTATGGCGACAAGCTGACCTCGATGGGCGCGGCCGTCCACGATGCGGCGGGCCTGTGGATCGCACCGGCGGCCCCGGGCTTCGATGCCCGCCTGCTCGGCGGCACCACCGTCGTCGACCGCCAGGCCGGCAAGATGCTGCAGGGCCAGCTGGCCACCGCGGTCGCCTCGTTCCCTGACGCTGTCGGGCTGATCAGCTGGAACGAGTTCAGCGAGAACTCCGAGGTGGAGCCGAGCCGGGCCTATGGTGATACGTCGCTCAAGGTCCTCGGCGACGCCCGCAAGACCAACTACGCGTCCCTCGGCGACTTCGACTCGAGCGCGCCGCAAGGCATCGACCTCAGCGCCGGACTCGGCCGGGCGATCGCGATCGGCCTTGTCCTGGGATCCGTCCTGGCGGGCCTGATCCTGAGCTTCGGGCGACGCAAGGCCCAGCGATGATGGCCAGCGTTCGCGGACGGAGCGCCCGGACGTTCCTGGCGGCGTGGGTCGTGGCGGCGGTCCTGCTCGTCCTCGGCGCAGGCCTGGGCGACGCGTCGGCCGCGACCGTGAAGCAGCCGACGGTCCTGCGCCTCGAGCTTCCCGGCACCATCGCCCTGGGCGTCCATCCCCGAGCCAGGGTCACCCTGACGTCCAGCGGCGTCCCGGTTGCCGGCCAGCTCGTGTCCATTCGCCTCGGCACGCGCGTCTCGCTCAACCTCAGGACGGGCTCGGATGGCACGGCCGCCGGGGACCTTGCCCGCGATCTCAGCGCCGGAACCTACCAGGCAGTGGCCACCTTTGCCGGAACGACGGCCTATCGCTCATCGTCGAGTGCCCGCCTGGCCCTGGTCGTCCAGCCGCTCGAGCTCACGATCGACACGGTCCCGTCCATGCCCGACCTGCCCCTCCTCCAGATCGGCAAGGGCGCGGTCCTCAAGACCGGCGCTGACGGCGTCGTCCACGTGACCGTCTCCGCCGTCGGGAACCTTGCCCTCAAGCTCGCCCTCCCGGCCGATACTCCAGCCCGCCGGTTCCGCCTCGATCGATGGGAGGACGGTTCCACGGAGGCGGTTCGGACGATCCGGATCCCGGACACGCTGCGGGTGACCATCGGGCTCCAGGTCCTGTACCCGATCGACTTCGCCTTCAGCGCTTCGGATGGGTCCGCCTTCGCCGCCACCGACGTGCCGGTCGTCGGCATCGCCAACGGCGCCGGCGCGGAGCAGACCCTGTCCGGCCAGGCTCCCTACTGGCTCGCCTCGAACGCCATAACCCGGCAGGTCGACGGCCTGGTCTCGAGCGGGGTCGACTATCGGATCGTTTCGATCCCCCTCGAGGGTGCCGATGTGGTCAACCGTGGCCAGCAGCACTTCGTCGCCGACGGGGCGAAGACGATTCCCGTGGAGCTGCTGGTCTTCTACCTGTCCGTCCAGGGCCGCGACTCGCTGCTGAGGACGAGCACCGGGAGCACCGTCAAGATCATCTCCGCCACCGGAAGCACCCAGATCGTTACCCTCGATCACGACGCTCGAGCCACGGTCCGTCTCCCCCGGGGTGTCTACCGGCTCGCCGTCGGAGGCAGCCTCGGGATCCCGCTGACGTCACCCGTGGCGCTGTCTCGTGACCAGGCCGTCGACCTCCTGCTGGTCAGCGTCCTGGACATTGCCCTGGTCCTGGCGATCGTCATCGCCCTGGCGGTCGGCTTGATCGTCGTCGGCCGTCCGCACGTGATCCGGCGCAAGAAGGATGGTCCGCCGACCGATCCCGACGACGGCGACCCGCCCGTGCCGGAGTGGCCGTCGACGCCGCAGAGCGTGCCTCGGGCTAGGACAGGCCCCTGACCTGACGTGAGGTGAGGCCCCCGGACCGACCGGCGGCCACCGGACGGCGCCGATCTTCGACGTGGGGGGCGGGGCCCTGGGAGTGCGACGGACCGCGTCGTCGCTCGACCAACAGCCGCAGGCCTTCGGCCTCGAGGGACTCGATGAAGAGGTCCACGGTGGGCTCGACATTCGAGAGGATGGCCCGGTTGTAGCGGTCGAAGGCAGCTTCCACGATGGCCTCGAGGTGCCTCGCCTGGCGCGCCCTCACGACCGCTCACCGCAGCGCGGCGAACGCGTGGAAGTCCCTTCAGGACCCCCGGTCGTGCCCCCGAGGATGGTCATCGCCGCCGGCGCTCAGATGCTGCCTGGCCGCTCGATCGAGCCTTTATCCATGAAGGGATGATGAACCCCGGCGGCGCCGACGTCCACTACGAACTGATGCCTATCTCCGCAGGGCAGATCGTTTTCCGGATGGCGGACTGGCAAACGCGCCTCGCCGGGGCCCGGCAGGCCCGGTTCGCGCGGTTGGCGCGCTTCATCGCCGCGGCGGACGCTGGGCCTTTTGCGCCATTCAAGACCCCACTGCTCCGCAGCAGGCCGGCCTGTGCGGGGCCAGTCGGGCTGGTACGAAGCGACCTGCGCAGCCGGACCAAGGCGCCATGGGCAGCGGCCGTCGTCACGGCGAGAGTGAAGGCCTACCCGTTGAACGCGACCGCCGACGGCGGCGCACCACGAACGAGCACACCCGTCGTGAGGCGGGGCCGCAAAGCCACGGGGCTCCCAGGGCGAGTCAGCCGGGCTACCGAAGGGAGCCGCTCATGGCCTTCTGGGATGGCGACAAATGGGTCGCCGAGACCAGCCCCACCCGCACGTCGTCGACCAGGAAGCCGACGCCACGCGCGCTCGGTGGCCTGGTCGCCGCCGCGGTCGTTGCCGGGCTCATCCTCGTGCCCCACGTCACGAGCTCGCTGGGAACCGATCTGACGGACCGGATCCTGCGGGCGACCGGGCTCCCCGGCGCGACCAAGACAGGCGGGCGTGGCGGCGGGGCCGGCACCGCTGGCGGACCGGGCGTCGGGACGCCCGGTCCGGAGACGGCCGCGGACGGTGGCTCGGTCTCGTTGACCAAGAAGGCGCCGGATTCGACGACCAATCCGACGCCGAACCCTGTCGCCACGAGTGGCCCGACCAAACCGCCCGCCCCGCTCCCCACGAGTCCCCCCAAGCCGACCACCACCCCGAAGCCCCTGCAGCCGCCCTTGCCCTCGGCCGGCGGAACGACCGTCTACCTCCATTACTACCTGTGGTGGACCAAACGGCACTGGCAGGACAAGCTCGGCGCGGCCTACCCCTACGCGGCCGGCTCGCTGCCGCTGCCGGGCGTGACCGACACCTCGGGTTGCAACCCGGTCGTGTCCTACCCGGGTGCGACGATCGTCGACATCCCGAGCGTCGGCCTCGAGGACCAGGGCCTGGCCGCCACGTTCGACAGCAATATCAAGACCGCGGTCGCCTACGGCATCACCGGCTTCGTCGCCGACTGGGCCGGCGTCGGAACGGCCAGCCAGGGTCCGACCTCATCGGGCTACAACGGCCGTCTTGACCTGCTCATCCATCGGGTCGACGCCTGGAACGCGGCCCACAGCCAGAAGTTCCGGCTGGCCCTCGACTTCGCGGCCTTCGGCAACTACAGCCGTCCGGCCGCCGCGATGATCAACGACCTGAACTACTTCATCGGCCGCTATGGCAGCGACAGGGCGTTCGCCAACAGCTTCTCCGGTCGTCCCCTGGCGATGATCATCGGCAGTCGCAAGTACAGCGAGGCCACGATCGCCGCGATCAGTGCCGCGACCCGCGGCTCGCTCTTCCTGCTCGGCGACGAGACGTCGGCGTCGCTGGCGCGGGACGCGGCCTATCTCGACGGCAGCAGCTACTACTGGTCGTCCGAGAGCCCCGCGAACTCGGGAGCCAAGACCCAGATCGCGTCACTCGGCTCCCAGCTCCACGGCGCCGGCAAGCCCTGGTTCGCGCCGTTCACCGCCGGCTACGATTCGGTCCTCATCGGCGGCCACTGCGTGCCCCGCAACGGCGTCTCGACGCTCGACACGATCTGGTCATGGAACCGGGCCAGCAGGCCCGACGCCTGGTTCGGCATCAGTTGGAACGAGTACGTCGAGAACACCTACCTCGAGCCGAGCCTGAAGTACGGCGCCACCTACCTCGCCGAGGTGAAGCGACTCGCGGGCCTCTGAGCCCGGCGGTCGAGCCCTTCGGCTCGCCATGGATCGTTCGGGCCCCGGCCGCTGGTCAGGGCCCGAATCGTTCCAGCCTCAGGGGCCGATCGGGCTGGTGTCGAAGGCCACGTCGTCGAAGACGACGTCGTAGGTCCGGGCCGCCGTGACCTCGCCGATCTGGACCTTGCCGATGGCCGTCGTCCCGAGGTTGGCCGCCACGCTCAGGCCCGCCACGGGCGAGCCGTCCAGCCAGACCTCGGTGCTGCCCGAGGTGCCGATCGTGAAGTGGACCTCGAGGCTGTGCCAGGCTCCGAAGGAAAAGTTGGTCGTGCTCGTGATCGTCTGGGCGCCACCATCGTTGCGCAGGCCAAGGGCGCCCGACGGGGTGACGAACAGGTAGCCGATCGAGGCGTCAGCCGCCGTCCGGAACCGCAGCACGTTGACTTGGCTGGCGGCGCTGTTGATCCGGATCCAGGCCCGCAGGTAGCCCGAGGCGTACGTGGCCGGGAGGAGCTTCTTGGCGTAGGTCGCGCCGGTGGTGGTGTTGCCCTCGGCGGCCGACGATCCGAGGTGAACGACCGAGCCCTCGACCGTCAGGCCACCCGTGGTCGTCCAGCTGGAGAGGTTGCCCGTCTCGAAGCCGTCACTGAAGATCCTGACCGGCGGCGTCGGCGTGAGGGCGAAGTCGCTGGTCGTCGTGGCTCCCGACGTCACCACGACCCCGATGTTGGTCCTGGACGTATAGCCCGCGAACGAAGCCGTCACCGAATACGTGCCGGGTGGGACGTTCGAGATCGAATATGTCCCGTTGGCGGCCGTGGTCGCGCTGCCGCCCGAGAAGGTCACCGTCGCTCCGGCGATCGGGCTGGCGGTGCCGGCATCGGTGACGGTGCCGGCGATGGCGCCCGGGGTGGGTGCCGGGGTCAGGGCGAAGTTGCTGGTCGTGGTCGTACTCGAGGTGACGACGACGCCCGCGTTGGTCCTGGATGTATAGCCCGCGAACGAAGCCGTCACCGAATACGTGCCGGGTGGGACGTTCGAGATCGAATATGTCCCGTTGGCGGCCGTGGTCGCGCTGCCGCCCGAGAAGGTCACCGTCGCTCCGGCGATCGGGCTGGCGGTGTTGGCATCGGTCACCGTCCCCGCGAGCGAGCCCGTCGGGGGTGTCGGTCCGTTGATCGTCGCCGTATCGAGCAGGGTTCCGGTCGAGCTCATGGCCTTGAGGACGATGGATGACGGGCTGACCGTGACCAGCTCGTAGCCATAGGTCGTTGCCTGTCGGGAGGCGCTCCACGAGGGCTGGCTGAGGGTAAACGGGTTGAAGCCGTTGCCGCCGTTGCCCGACACCACGTAGGTGATGCCGTTGGGGCTGATGACCGGGTTGTCCGGGTTGCCGTTGCTCAGCAGGGGATTGGTCCGCTCGTAGTTGTGGCTGTTGCCCGACAGCACGAGCTTGACGTTCTGGGCCTCGAAGAGGGGGACGAGATAGGCGCGAACTGGGACCGAGCTGGAGTTGGCGCTCACCGAGCTGTAGGGGGGCCGCTGGAGAGCCACGATGCGCCAGGCCGACGACTGGTGGGCGGCAAGATCTGCCTGGGCGAACTGGTACTGTGGCGTCCCCGGGGCAAACGGCTGCTCCGTGTCGAGGACGAGGATGTGGGCATCGCCCCAGTCGTAGCTGTACCAGCGCTCGTTGTTGGGCAGCCACATGTGGGTGAACCAGGCGCCGTTGCCGTAGTACTCCTTGTTGCCATTGGCGGCCCAGAACGCCTTCTTGCCCATGGCCGCCCCGAACTGCCGGAAGAGTCGCGCGTCGTAGTCGCTGTAGGTCGTGGCGAAGCTCGGATCGGCGGCCTCGGGGTAGACGTTGTCGCCGAGGGTCTGGATGAAGCTCGTGCCGTCAGCGGCAATCTGCGTACCATTCCCGGTTTCGCCCGGGCTGCCGCCGCCGTAGTCGCCAAGCGCGGCAAAGCTGAACGAGGTTCCCGCGGGGACCGCGGTCGAGAAGGACCCGGCCGCCGAGACCGTCCCGTTGCCGGCGGTGTAGGCGTAGGCCGTCCCGGCGGTGAGCCCGCCCAGGAGCAGGACGTGCTCGAGCGTCGAAGTGGGATCGCTGTACGTCGGTAGCGGGCAGGTCGGGCAGCCGACGACGCTCTGGGTCGGCAGGTTGGTCCACCAGACGACCCGGGCGGACGAGGTGGTGACCCACTGGACATATGGTCCCCGGGCCACGATGACCTGGCCCGAAGCCAGGGTCTTGACGCTCCTGCTCGTGCTCGAAGTCGATACATGGCCGGCCGAATCGACGGTCCGGAGCGTGTACGTGTAGGTGGTCGAGGGCGCCAGGCCGGTATCCGAGAAGGTCAATCGGGCCGGCATGTCGACCTGGCCGACGACGGTCCCATTACGGAGGATCTGGTAGCGGGCGACGTCCGTGGAGCTGGACGCCGACCACCACAGGTCGATCCGGCTCGACGAGAAGACGCGGCTGCTGATGTTCGCCGTGGCCGTCGGCGTGGTCGTATCCGTCGACGTCTTCGTCGTGACGGCCACGGTCCGGGTGGCGGAGACGTTACCCGCCGCGTCCAGGGCCAGCACGCCGAATGTATAGCTGGTGTTGGCCCGGAGGTGGGTGGCCGACCAGGAATTGCCGCCGTCGGTGGTGTCGATGTCGACGAGCTGGCTGCCCGTGGCGCCGGCCGGGCCCCGGAGGATGCGGTAGCCCTCGATCCCCACGTCATCGGTCGACCGGGCCCAGCTGAGCGTGACCGTGGTGCTCGTCAACGACGAGGCGGTGATAACGCCGGGCGTCGTCGGCGGGTTCGCATCGCGGGCCGCCTGGGCAGTGGCCGTCGCCACGCCGGACGGGATCGACTCGGTGCCGACGATGGCCGTGACCGTGTAGCTGTGCGCCGATAGCGGCGCGACGCCGGTGTCGTCGTACCTCGTCCCGGTTGTCGACGCCAGCGCCGTGCCCGAGCCGTCTCGATAGACCTTGTAGGAGTTCGCGCCGGGCACCGCCGTCCAGAGGAGCTCGATGGTCGTGCCACTCAGTCCCTGGGCCTGGACGAGCGACGGGGGTGCAGTGCTGGAGAGGGCGTCCGCCAGAGGGGCGAAGAACGGCGCGGTTGCACCGATGAGCGCGGCAACGGCCAGGCCGCGAACGGCCTGGGCTCGAACGCCGGCGCGACGGGGGGCGCGACCGAACTTCGTCATGAGGTCCCCTGGATACCATCGCGGAGCAGCCGACGGCGTTGCTCCCGACAGGGTGTGGCTATCAGGTTCCCCAGCGGCGAGGGTCTGGTGCGGCGGTCAAGGCCCGACGCGGCTGGTGTTGAAGGCGACGTCGTCGTAGACCACATCCCATGTCCCGCTGGCGTTGACTTCGCCGATCTGAGCTTTGCCGATCGCCGTGGTCCCTATGTTAACCGTCATGGAAAGAGTGGCCACTGGGGCGCCATCGAGCCAGACCTCCGTGCTGCCGGAGGCCCCGTTGATCGTGAAATGCATCTCGAGGCTGTGCCATGCCCCGAACGAGACGCTGGTGGTGCTGAGCGTTCCCGTGGCCACCGAGTCCGACTTCAGCCCGAGCTTCCCGGCCGTCGTGACGTACAGGAAGCCGATCGAGGCGTCGGCCGAGGTCCGGAAGCGGAGGAGGTTGACCTGGTTCGCAGTGCTCACGATCTTGACGTAGGCCCGAACATACCCCGACGTGTAGGTCGAGGGCAGCAGCTTCTTGGCGTAGGTCGCACCGGCGGTCGTGGTGCCTTCGGCGGCGAATGTCCCGCTGTTCACATTCGTGTTCTCCACGCCGAATCCACCCGACGAGGTCCATTTCGAGAGGTTGCCCGTCTCGAATCCGTCGCTGAAGATCGCGACGGTGCCGGCCGACGTGGTCGCCGAGGCCGGGTCGCTGAGCGGCGACCGGTTGCCCGACGTGTCGCGGGCCCGGACGTTGTAGGTGTACGTGGTCGATGCCTGGGCCGAGGTATCCGCGTAGGTGGTGACGTTGCCGATGCTGGCGATCACGGACCCGCCGCGAAGGATGTCGTAGCCCGCAATCCCGAGGTCATCGGTCGAGGCCGTCCAGGTCAGGTCGATCTCGGAGGCCGAGATCGCGGTCGCGAGAAGGTTCGTCGGCTTGGACGGGGCAGCATCCGGAACCGGCCCGAGGCGGGTCGTCCCGAAGGCGGCGTCGTCGAAGACGACGTCGTAGCTCTGGCCGGTCGTCTGGGTTTCACCGATCTGGAGCTGCGCGATCGGGTTCACGCTCGTCGTCATCGAGGCGGACAGGGCCGCGATCTGGACATTGTCGAGCCAGACGCCGACGGCGCCACCGGCACCGCCCGTGAGGATGTGCAGCTCGAGCGCGTGCCAGCCGGAGCTGGGGACCACGCTGCTCAGGGTGTTGCTGTTCAACGCGTCGTTGTGGAAGCCAAGCTGGCCGGCCGATCCGAGGAAGACGTAGCCGATCGACGCCCCCGCCCCGTCTCGAAGTCGCAGGAGGTTGAGCTGGCTCGTCTGGCTCTGGACGAGGAACCACGCACGTGCGTAGCCATCGACGTATGTGGCCGGCAGCGTCTTCTTCGCATATGGGCCTGCCGCCGAGGTCGTACCCCTGGCGGCATACGTGCCGCCGTGGACGAGCCCGGTCTGGACGGATAGCCCGGCCGTCGTAGTCCAGGCCGAAACGTTCCCGGCCTCGAAGCCATCGGCCCAGGCGGGCACGGACGCGGCAGGCGTCAGGACCGTCAACGTGGCCGTGAACGGAGACGTGTTGCCGCCGGCGTCCCAAGCCCGGATCTTGTAGTCGTAGCTCGTTCCGGCGGCGACCGCGTTGTCCGTGTAAGCGGTCGCCGGGGCGATGGTCGCCAGCAGCGCCCCGTCGCGGAAGACGTCGTAGCCGGTGACGCCGAGGTTGTCCACGGCAGCCGTCCAGCTCAGGCCCACGGAGAACGCCGAGTTGGCTGTAGCCGTGAAGTCGGCCGGGGTCGCCGGTGGCGTCGCATCGACCGTCCACGTCCAGGTGGCCGGCAGGGGATCGTCCACCCCGTTCACGGTCGCATAGACCGAGAACGTGTGGGATCCCTCGAGCAGGCCGGAGTAGGACGCGGGGCTCACGCAAGGAGTCGCCGGGTCGGTGTCGAGCTTGCAGGTGTAGGTCGCCGTCGGCGAAGTCGCGTGGAAGGTGAAGTCGGCGTTCGTGAACGCCGTGCCCGGGGCCGGCGCGCTGTCGATGAACGTGTCGGGTGTCTGGCCGAACGAGTAGGTCTGGATGTCGAAGGTCTGGCCATTCAGGTCGGTCGGCGTGACCGTAACCGAGGATCCGGAGATGGTGACCTTCAGGTAGTGATAGATGTGCGCTCGTGAGGTCGGCACGGGCGCAGCGCCACAGGCCGTGCCGTGGTTGTTCGTGTCCGACCATCCGATGGCGTACAGGTCGTTGGCGCTGCAGGCGCTGACCGTCGACTGCACGTCGGCCCCGCCACCACCCGTGACGTAGCTCACGAGCCCCAAGCGGCCGGTGGGCGGGGCGTTCCGCTGGTAGATGTGGGCATGGCCGCTGAAGGCGATGGCCACGCCGTTCGACGCGAGGAGGCCTTCGAGGCTGCTGTCGCCCTGCAGGAACGTGTCGCTGTTCTCGCTGTCCTGATCCGCGTAGAGCGGGTAGTGGAAGAAGGCGAACTTGACCTCCGAAGGGTGCGCCGCGAGGTCGGCCTGCAGCCACTGGTACTCCGCGCTGGACGGCGTCCAATGCGACGCATAGTCGTCGCCATAGGCGGTGCTGAAGCCGACGTTCAGGTCGGCCCAGGCCGCCGTGAGCAGATAGAACCGGGCCGTACCGGCCGAGAAGGCATACCAGTCGCTCGGGTAGCTTGCCGCGGTCGTGCCGTTCACGCTGGGGTAGCTCTCGACCTGGGCGCGCCCGCCCGAGGTGGCGACGGCAACGTCGGCGGGCCAATTGGCGAAGTGGGGATGGACCGCGTCCGCGCGGGCGAAGCCGTGGTTGCCGATGACAGGAAAGATCGGCAGGCTGCTGCCCGCGACAGGCCAGAACGGCGTGCCGAAGATGCCAGACAGGCTGGCTCCTACCTGCTGGCGGTCACCGTACGTGCCCTGGCTGCCGGACGGGTAGCCCTGGTCGCCGGTCGTGATCGCGAAGCGGGCGCCGCTGTTTGCGATCTGGTACATGAGACTGGCCTGGTTGACGTTCACGCCATTGGCATCCACCTGGCCCCAGTCGCCGAAGACGTCGAACGAGAACGACTCGGTCGAGCCGACCGGAACCTGGGTCTGGAAGGTGGGCGAGGCATTGTTGCCGAGGAGGTCGGTAGCCCCGAGGAAGGGCCGGTAGCAGTACGAGCCGACCGACGGCAGGGTCAGGAGGGCCTTCCACTGGTACTCGGTGATCGCGCCCACGACCACCGAGATCTTGGTCGCCGAGACGGTCGTCGTGATCGCGCAGGAAGAGCCGCTGGGCGTACCGAACTGGACGGTGGCGACGGCCCCGGACGTGTTCGTCCCGAAGTTGACCGTTGCCTTGAGCCCGACGACGTCGGTCAGGTAGGGCATGCGGGTCAGGGCCGCGTTGAGCCCGAGGAGGGCGATGACCGGCGGTGACTGGGGGGACAAGTTGCCGGCGATGTCGATCGCCTGGACGGCATAGGCGGGCGTGGCCCCGGACGGCACGGTGTTGTCGGTGTACGTGGTGCCCGTGCCGGCGGTCGTCGTCAGCGGCGCTCCGTCGCGGAAGATGTTGTAGCCGGCGATACCGCCGGTGTCGGCCGCGGCGGTCCATGTCAGCTGGGCCGAGGTGGCCGTGGTCAGCGTTGCGCTGAGCCCCGTGGGGGCCGCCGGCGGCGTGAGGTCGACGGTCCAGGTGGCCGTGGCCGGGCTGGCGTCGTCGAGGCCATTGACCGTCGCGTAGACGCTGAAGGTGTGGATGGCCTCGGTCAACGCTGAGTAGGACTGCCCGCTCACGCAGGCAAATGCCGCGGCCGCGTCGAGCTTGCAGGTAAACGTCGAGCCCGAGATATCGGCGTGGAAGGTGAAGGTGGCGTCGGTGCTCGTGGTCCCGCCGGACGGGGCGGTGTCCATGATCGTGTTGGGCGGGATCGGCACGCTCACGGAGACGCCGGTCGTCTGCGTCGAGTTGTTGCCCGCGCTATCGCGGGCATCGAGGGCATACGTGTAGGTCGTGCCCGCCACGACCGTCGAATCCGTGTACGTGGTCACCGTCCCGATGGTCGCCAGCAGCGATCCATTGCGGTAGACGTGGTACCCAGCGAGTGCGACGTTGTCAGTCGACGCCGTCCAGTTCAGCGTGGCCGCCGTTGGCGTCGGCGCACTGCCGGTCACGTTCGAGGGCACGGTCGGAGGTGTGGTGTCGATGCTCCATGTGTAGCTCGCGGGTGACGGGTCCGTGGTGCCGTGCCAGGTGGCCCGGACAAGGAACGTGTGGGGGCTCTGCGACAGACCCGAGTAGGTCTTCGGGCTTGCGCAGGCCACATAGCCCGCGCCATCGATCTGGCAGCTGAACGTCGAGCCCGACTTCGTCGAGTGGAAGGTGAACGTCGGGCCGGGGGCGTTCGACGGGTTGGCCGGTTTCGTGTCGATGACCGTATCTGGTGCCGAGGCGGCCAAGGCCACCGCCCCGGACATCGAGGACGCCATGATGCTGATCACGGTCGCGGCCAGCATCGTCAAACGATGCCGCCGGGGTGCGCGGTTATGCATACGAGGTACCTCGGGACTTCCCCCTCGCGATCGAGGTCGGGTTATCCCTCTGCCATCAGCGGGAGATCGGCGTCGACGCCCTGGAAGGGCATGCCGAGCGCCGGGATTCCGGGCTCGATCGGGAACCCGACCAACGGGCGGTCGAGATCCGGCTCGGGCATCCCGGGACCAACTGCCACGAGGCCCGGTCCGTCGATCAGGCGCGGCAGGGCGTCAGCCCAGCCGTGACCCGGGACTTGGAGATGCCAGCGCAGGGCGCCGGAGATCGCCTGCTTGAGCAGCTCGACCTCCTTCTGCCGGAGCGTTTCATAGTCGTCGTCACCGATCCGGATTCGGGGCGCGAAGGTCGCGAACGGCGGGAAGCCGTAGGCGTCGTCGGTGTTCTCGATCAGGCGCCTGACCGCTTCGTCGATGTCGACCGGCCTGATCTCCTCTTCGCCGCGCTCCATGAGCACGACGTTGCGGATGGGCGCCCGGCCACCGACCTCGCAATCGAAGAGGTCCTGGATCCGATGTTTCGGCGGCGGGACGATCGCCTGGACCGCCGAGTTCACGGTCATGATCGGGATGTTGCGCTCGCCGAGCGCCCGCCCGACCTGCCGGCCGGACTTGGAGTGGAGACGGCTCTGGACGGACAGGGCGGCCCTGTCGCCGAGGGTAAGTCGGCCGTCCTTGGCCACACCCATCGTGTGGAAGGACAGGGTCATCGGCTTGGGATAGCTGATGGCTTCCCCGGCCGCCGCGTCGATGATCGTCATGTCGTCCGACAGGAAGCGATAGCCGTGCCGGCGCACGAGGGTGATGACGGCGCTCGTCTTGCCCGTATCCGTCTGAGCGGACATGAGCGTTGCTCCCTTCGCATCCGCCAGGGCGGCCGAGTGGAGGAGGACGTAGCCCTTCGAGACGAACAGGAAGCGCAGGAACGCTTCGACGATGTTCGTGTAGAGGACATGCGGGGACAGCGCGAGCACGGGGCTCACGGTGATCTGGATCGGGTCGCCCATGCGGACCGAGAAGTTGGCGGCCATGGGACCGAGGTGCTCGCGATAGATGAGCTCCTGGTCTCGCTGCTCGAATCGGATGCGGGCCGTGGGCCTCGGGGCAACCAGGCCGGCGCTGATTCGAATGTCCGGCTTGCGCCACTCGTCGGTCCGGAAGTAGGCCAGCTCTCGAAGGATGACGTCCGAATGGATCGTGATAATTCCAGAGATGTCGTACTGGTACCGTGACTTGCGGGCGGTCTTCGCCGACGTGGTCGGCTTGCTCGACGGCGTTGCGCCGGCGGACGCGAAATCCGCGACCGGTGCGGACGCGGCAGACCGAAGGGCTTCCTCGTTCACGCTGCCCGTGGCTTCAGCGCGCCAGATGAAGAGATCGGCAAAGGCGAGGCGGAAAGCCGTGAGGGCGACGAGGCTGATGAGGTTGGACCAGGCGTAGTCAAAGCGGGCGACCTCGGTGAGGCCGACCAGGATCGGGCCACGGATCAGGAGCAGGCCCAGGTTGATGGCGAGGAAGGTCCCGAATCGGGACCAGGCCCCGAGAGCCGGTCGGCGCTGGCCAAAGGCCCAGCGATCCGCCCACAGGAAGTTCCAGGTGGAGGAGCCCAGCGTGGCGAGCACCGCCGAGACGAGGTAGTAGACGGCGGCGACTTCCGTCAGGGCGATGACCAGGAGCTGATTGACGATCAGCCCGCTGCCACCGACGAGCAGGAACTTCAGCCGACTGTTGTCAGAACTGTTCTTCCTCCGCTCGAGCCCCCTCGGGAGCGCCAGCGGCCGTCTGAGACGTAGTTCGGATGCCATCGTTCGATTGCCCCCTCCTGACTGAGCGTTGCAAGGCGTTCTGGCGCGCCGTAGATATACGAAAGCGCGCCCATATCGAGCGCCTGACCCCCGAGACGCTCCGCCAGAAATCTCCGGCCTCCGACCACCCCCAGATGGATCGGAGTCACCTTGTGATGATAACGCCCAGTTAGGGTCGGTTAGGTAGGGATAAACATTGCAATTTGCACGGTTCGTGGTGCCGGCTGCATGGTTCGTGGTGCCAGCACGCACCGTTCGGGGCATTTTGCCGGCCAGCTGCGCCCAATTCCAGGGTTCGGCTCCGAAATCCGTCGGCGCCGGCGAAGGCCGCGCCGCGGGGTCTACGCCTCGGCGATCGCCCCGATCGAGATGCGGAAGCCTGCCCGCCGGTGGGACGGCGGCATGACCGTCCCCTGACCGACCGGTGAGTCGTCAGGGAAGGAGCGGACCCACTCCTCGTTGAAGATGTCGAACTCGCTCGGGTCGCTCAGCGACCAGTTGGCCCAGACCACCTTGTCCAGCGAGCTCCCGGCGCCTTCCAGCCTCGCGGTCAGGTTCTGCAGGCACTGGCGGGTCTGCTCCTTGATCCCCCCGGGCACCACGAACCCCGACACGGGGTCGAGCGGGCCGACGGCCGAGACATAGACCATGCCCCCGGCGGTGACGGCCTTACCGCGGCCGACGGTCGGCGCGACCTCGTCGGCCGCCGTGGCGCCGATGGACCAGCGGCCCTTGCCCTTCCTGGCGGGCTTGGTCGGGTCCTCGGGAGGGATGCCGAACTCGCCGCGCGGCATCTCGATGCCGGCGGCCTTGAAGACGTTCATGAAGGTCGGGCGCACGCCGGTCGGCTTGAGCTCGCCGATCACCTTGCCGTCCTCGACCCCGGTCTGCTCGAAGACGAAGATGTCCTGCGTCAGGATGTCGTCGTCCTCGATCCCGTAGACCTCGGTGATGCTGACGATCTTGCGCGAGCCGTCCTTGAGCCGGGCGGTATGGACGATGACGTCGACGGCCGAGGCGATCTGTTCCCGGATAGCCCGAAGCGGCAGCTCGTAGCCGGTCATGAGGATCATGGTCTCGAGACGCCGAAGCATGTCCCGGGTCGTGTTGGCATGACCGGTGGACAGCGAGCCGTCGTGGCCGGTCATCATCGCCTGGATCATGTCGAGCGCCTCGGCCGACCGACACTCGCCGACGATGATCCGATCGGGCCGCATGTGCATCGCGTTCCGCAGCAGGTCGCGGATCGTGATCTCGCCCGAGCCCTCGGCGTTCGGTGGGCGCGCCTCGAGGGTCACAACGTGCTCCTGGCGGAGCTGGAGCTCGGCGGCGTCCTCGACCGTCACGATCCGCTCGTCCTCGGGGATGAACGAGGACAGGACGTTCAGGAAGGTCGTCTTGCCCGAGCCGGTCCCGCCCGAGACGAAGACGTTGAGGCGGGCCCACACGCAGTGGCGGAGGAAGTCGAACATGTCGGCCGAGGCGGTCCCGAAGCCGATGAGGTCCTTCACCGTGTAGGGCTTGGCGGCGAACTTCCGGATCGTGATCACCGGGCCGACGAGCGAGAGCGGCTCGATGATGGCGTTGACGCGCGAGCCATCGGGCAGGCGGGCGTCGACACGGGGGCTCGACTCATCGATGCGCCGGCCGAGCGGCGCGATGATCCGGTCGATGATCCGACGCACGTGCTCATCGTTGACGAAGGAGACGTCGACCCGCGAGATCTTGCCGCCCCGCTCGATGAAGATGTTGCTGGGTCCGTTGACCATCACCTCGGTGATCGTCTCGTCGGCCAGGAGAGGCTCCAGCGGTCCGAGGCCGTTGACCTCGTGGACGACCTCGTCGATGAGGCTCAGGCGCTCGTCCCGGGTGACGGCGAAGGCATGCTTCGTGACGATCCGGTCGATCATCCCGGCCAACGTCCCCCGGATCTCCCGGGCGTCGGTCAGGTCGAGGAGCGACTCGAAGGCGCCGATGACCTCAACTTGGACGAGGCCCCGGATCTCGGTCAGGAGCGCTTCGCGGGCCGGCGTGCGGGCGACCCTGGGCGGCGCGACCCTCGGAGCGACGATCTCGGGCGCGCTCTGCTCCTCGTCGGCGACGGCTTCGACGGCCGTGTCGGGTCCCCGTTGAGCCTTCTCAACTCGCTGGAGCAACGACATGACCGGAACCTCCCTCGCGCTTCTGGCGCGACCCCCGCCGTACATGAACCCTGCGGCAGAGGATACGCCCGACGGGACCCTCCGGAGGCACGCGAGGCCGACGGGACCGGATTCGCGGGGCCCCCGAGCACCATCGGCGAGGTCTCGCTCAGGCGCCAGGCCCCGGCGTCGGCCGGATGTTCTCCAGGCTGAGGAGCTCGCCGCACTGGTCGCAGGTTGCCCGCAGGCGGCCGGCCTTGCCGCACGGCTCGTGGATCAAGAGAAGCGGTGGACCGGCGGCCCCGGCCGTCCAGCGGTCGCCCCAGGCGAGCATGGCGGCGATGATCGGGAACAGGTCCTGGCCCTTCTCGGTCAGGACGTATTCGTCCCGCGGCGGGTGCTCCTGGTAGCGTTGGCGCTCCATGATCCCGGCCTCGACCAGGCGACCGAGCCGGGTGGTCAGGACGTTACGGGCGACCCCGAGGCTCTGCTGGAACTCCTCGAAGCGCGTTCGGCCGTAGAACGCGTCTCGAACGATGAGGGGCGTCCACCATTCGGCGATGATGTCGACGGTCCGAGCCACGGAGCAATGAAAGTCGGCCAGGCTCGTTCTGCGCATGCCTCAATCTACCCCGTTGCATGACGCAACGCGCTACGCTAGAGTCCGTTGCATCATGCAACGTACAAGCCGGCACTCCCGCCGGCGGCGTTGCCCGGGAGGATCCTCATGCGGCGGACTCACCTGAGCCTCTATTACCTCGTGGGCTACGTCATTCCGGCCGGGCTCCTGCTTCTGACCGTCCCGACCTTTGCCATGAAGCTGCTCCAGTCCAACGTCACGTACGACGCGCCGCCGCTGCGCCTGGCGGGCCTGGTCCTGGTCGCCCTCGGGCTGCTCCTCTTCCAGATCGTCCGCCATCACGTGGAGGTCCTCTACACGACGACCCTCGCCGTCCGGACGGTCCTGAGCTTCGGGCTCCTCTACTTCTTCGTCTCCACCGGCAACCCCTTCTTCGCGGTCGTCCTGGTCGTCGTACTCATCGGCGTCGCCCTCACCGGCACGAGCTACCTGATCGACCGCCGGGAGGCGTCCGCGGCAGGCGCCGGCTGATACCCCTCGGCTCGGGCCGGGGCGGCGGGCCCAGCTCGGTCTTGGCCGCGCCTGGCCTCGGCGTATGGTGCGGAGCGTCAGGCCAGCGTTGAGGAGTCCCCGGGATGAGCTCGAATCAGGCGGCCCCGCACCGGGCGGCAGCGCAGCGGGTGATGCGCTATCGCCACGCCGTGAACCAGAAGATGTTCGACGAGGCGCCGCTGTCGGCCCGGATCGCCGACCGGGTGACCGGCTTCATGGGCAGCTGGGCCTTCATCGGGATCCAGACCGCGATCGTGGCCCTCTGGGTCGGCGGCAACATCTATCTCGTCTTCCATTTCGACCCGTACCCCTTCATCTTCCTCAACCTCGCCTTCTCGACGCAGGCGGCCTACGCGGCGCCGCTGATCCTGCTGGCGAGCAATCGGGCCTCGATTCGTGACCGGATGACCCTCGAGCATGCGGCCGCGGAGGCCGACATCGAGGAGAAGCAGAACGAGCGCCTCCTGACCGGCAACAGCGAGATCCTCAAACGGGTGGAGGCCCTCGAGCAGCGGATCCTCCAGCTCGAGACGAACATCCTGGCCCGCCTGGATGGTGGCCTGCCGCCGGCCCCGAGCGCCGGCTGACGAAGGGCGCCACCGCTTCGCTGCCGAGCGCCGACCTTGGGCGGAAGCTCGCCGCCTCGGCAGGACCGCCCAGCCCGGCCTCGACCTGAGACTGTGGCCCGGGCCTGGGTCAGGATCGTGTCAGGCTCGAGTCCGCCGTCGGAGGTTGTGCGGGAACGTCGGACCCGGGGGTTGCGGAACGGCGTCCCGGGCGGCCGCTCCGGCGGCGTGTCGCCGCCGGATCTCGAGGGCCAGGCTCTCCTCCCCTCGGGCCATCGCCCAGCGATGGTTCGCTCCGAAGATCGGTTTCATGATCGGCGAGAGGGTCCGCAAGACGCCCTTCTCGGCGACGATCTGCCAGTCGTAGACCACCCTCGTCAGGGGGCCGCCAGGCTGGTCGTCACGACGCTCGACCTCGAGGCTCCAAATGCCACGTCCGACGAAGTCTCCCTGGGCCTCGATCCGGAACCCCAGCGGAGCGTTGGATTCGCTGACCCTGAACTGCCAGCGGAGCGAGTACGGAAGCCAGCCCTTGGTGTAGAGGTCGACGACGCGCCCTACCCCATCGGGGCGGCCCGGCTCGACGACCTGGACGCCGAGGTAGACCGAGGGCCACCAGCGGGCGAGACCTTCGGCATCCCCGAGGACCTCGCTGATCTCCTCGGGCGTGGCCGGAATCCGCCACGTCGTGATGAAGTGGTAGTCGTTGGCCGGCACGCTCGCCAGCCTACCCGGCGTTGACCGCCACTGCCAGGTCGACGGTGAGGCCGGTCGAGACCGCACCGCTGACGGTGCCGAGCTCGTGGATGCCGCCGTCGTCACCGAAGACGTTATCCGAGGCCAGGCTGACCTGCGCGAGGTTGCTGATGCTCTGCTCGTAGCCGGTCGTGGCGTAGACCGTGTCGCAGCTGTCCTTGGGCAACGCGATCTGTGACGTTGCGATCTTGTTGGCCGGATTGGTCGCCTTGCCAAGGCTCGAGTAGATCTCGAAGTGGATGTGCGGCCAGCGCCCGGGATAGCAGGCCGGGAAGATGCTCTGGAAGGTGATGACACCGTCGGCACCGGCGGCCTGCACGCCACGAAGGTAGTTCTCGTTCTGGGCCGCCTGCGAGTACATCGAATAGTTGCCCCCGCGATCGCAATGCCAGACGTAGGCCGCCGCGCCGGCCAGCGGCGCGCAGCCCCTGGCAAGATCGAGGACCGTGAGCCTGATGATCAGGGGCACGCCCGGGGCGACGTTGGTCGAGGTCCCAAAGCTGGCCGTGATATCGGACCTGACGACGCCGCTCTGGGTCAGGATGTCGGGGCCGTTGGAGCCGTCGCCGGGAAATGGCCCGGCGGTCTCCTCGGGGATCACGGCGCACGCGACCGCCGAGCCCGATGCCCCCGCCGACGTCGTCGACGGCGAGCGGCTCAGCAACGCCGAGGCAGCGGGGCCGCAGGCCGCGAGGGTCACGAGCCCGGCGCCGAGGCCCATGAGCTTGAGCGCCTGGCGACGGTCGAGGAGCGTCTCGACATCGAAGGCCAGGCCCTGGTCCCAGGCTGGCTCGCCCGGATCGGGCAATGGCCGTCCCTCGAAGGTGGCGATCGGGACCTCGCTGGGATCGCGGATGGGGCCGGGGGACCTGGACATTGAGCATTTCCCTTTCGACATCGGGCGGGTCGATAGCGGAACCGTGGCAGCGCATCCTGAGGCTTGGCTGAGAAGGTCCACGCTGCCCGCCGCGGGCGTCACGGCGTCACCGCGCCGTCACAGTTGTGGGCCAGCCTTCGGACGGCGATGATCCCGTCCATGCCGCGCCCCGAGGCCGCCCCCATCCTGGTCGTTGACGACGACCCCAAGATCGTGGTCCTTGTCCGTGCCTACCTCGAGCGGGAGCACTTCCGGGTCATCACCGCGGGTGACGGCCGGGCGGCCCTCCGGGCCATCGAGGAGGAGGGCCCGCGCCTCGTGGTCCTGGACCTGATGCTGCCGGAGGTCGATGGCCTGGCCGTGATCCGGCGGACGCGGGCGATGGGCGACATCCCCATCCTGGTGCTTTCGGCGCGGGGTTCGACCGGTGATCGCATCCAGGGGCTGTCCGAGGGGGCGGATGATTACCTGCCAAAGCCTTTCTCCCCGGGCGAGCTGGTGGCCAGGGTCAAGACGATCCTCCGGAGGTCGGAGCGCGACGGCCAGGAAGCGCTCAGCGCGGATGTCCGTTTCCGCGTCGGCGAGCTCGATGTCGACGTCGCCCGCCACGTGGTCCGCGTCGGCGAACGGGAGGTTGCCCTGAGCGTGCTGGAGCTGCGGCTCCTGGCCGCCCTCCTCGGGGCCGACGGCCGGATCCTGACCCGGGATCAGCTTCTCGACGCAATCCACGGCATGGGCGAGGCCGACGTCACCGATCGGGCCATCGACGTCTACGTCAAGCGCCTCCGCGAGAAGCTCGGCGACGATCCAACCGCACCCAGCTTCATCGCCACGGTTCGCGGCGCGGGCTACCGGGCGGCCGGACCCGTCGAGCGGCAGGTCGTCGAGCGATGAACATGCGGGGCATCGCGGCCCGGATCGCGGTGGCGGCGCTGGCCGTGGCCGGCCTCGCCCTGGCGATCGTGGCCGTCGGGGTTATCAGAATCGGGGGTGAGTCGTTCGCCGCCCTCATGGTCGCGGCCGGTGATTCGGCGGATCACGCCCATCGCATGTTCGACACCAGTGTCACCGTGGTCTTCGGGGTCGCCCTGGCCGTTGCAGCCGTCGTGTCGTTGATCCTGGCCGCCGTCTTCGCCCGCATGCTCGCCCGCCCGATCCAGGACGTCGCGGAGGCGGCCGCGCGCATCGCCGCCGGCGATCTCACCGCCCGCGTCCCCGAGGAAGGGGCCGCCGAGGTGCGCTCGCTCGCTGCCGCCTACAACACGATGGCCAATCGGCTCGCGGAGCAGGAGATGATGCGGCGCGAGTTCGTGGTCAACGCCTCGCACGAGCTGCGGACGCCGCTGACGAACTTGCTGGGCTACCTCGAGGCCCTTCGCGATGGCGTGCTGCCGCCCGACCCCGCGACCTTCGATTCGCTTCGTGAGGAGGTCGACCGCCTGGGGCGGCTGGCGGCTTCCCTCGACGTGCTCGCGGGCGCCGAAGGGGAGCGGCCACAGCCTTCGAACGTCGATCTCGGGGCTCTCGTCGAAGGGGCGGCGGATCTCGCCTCGCCGGCCCTCGCGCGACGGTCCATCACCCTCAGCGTGGAGGTCGCCACGGGCCTGGTGGTCCGAGCCCGACCTGACGAGCTGGCCCAGGTCATGGCCAACCTCCTCCAGAACGCGGTCCGCTACACGGCTGCTGGTGGCAGCGTTCGAGTCGAAGCGTCGGGCGGGTCGGACGGTGTCCAGGTTCGCGTGGCGAGCACCGGCCCGCCCATCCCGGCCGACGACCTGCCGCGCGTCTGGGAGCGCTTCTATCGCGTCGAGAAATCGCGCGACCCGGCCCGTGGCGGGGCGGGGATTGGCCTGGCCATCGTCAAGCGCCTCATCGAGGATGCCGGCGGGCGGGTCGGTGCCGCGTCCGATCAGGCCTGGACGACGTTCTGGTTTCGCCTGCCCGCAGCGGGCTGAACCCGTTGGGGCCGGCAGGACAAGTTCACGGCCGAGCGTTTGGCCGGCCGAGGTCCCGTACCATCCGATGATCGGGCTCCGTGGGGGGCACGCCACCTTCGGGTCGGGAGGGACGAGTGCGCGCCGTGGCCGTGTATCGAGACCTGCTCCGGAACCGGGTGCTGACGCGGCTCCTCGTCGGCGAGTTCGTCAGCGGCATCGGTGACTGGCTCTATATCGTGGCCCTGCTCGTGCTCGTCTATCGCCAGACCCACGATCCGGCGAGCCTCGGCCTGTTCAGCGCGATCCGGATGCTTCCCTACATCTTCCTGTCCATCCCGGCTGGGGTGATCGCGGATCGCTTCGACCGGCGCCTGGTCCTCCTGGTCGGCGATCTCGTCCGGGCGGCCTGCATGGTCGCCATGGGCCTGATCGTCGCCCTCCATGGCCCCGTGCTGGCGGTCATGGCGATCTCGATCGTGGCGGCCTGCGCCTCGACCTTCTTCTACCCGGCCATCGGGGCCTACATTCCGAGCCTCGTTCGGGACGAGCGACAGCTCGGACCGGCCAATAGCGCCTGGGCCACGCTCGACAACCTCGGGTTCATCCTCGGGCCGGGGCTGGGCGGCCTGCTCCTCGCGGTCGGCGGCGTCGTCGCCGCGTTCCTCCTGAACGCCCTGTCGTTCGTCTTCGTGGCCGCGATCCTGTGGCGCCTGCCGCCGTCGCGGGGGACGGCGCGTCACGCGCCGTCCGGAGGTCCGTCGGCCGATGGGTCCCAGACGGCTGCTGCCGCGGCCCGAGCCCGCGAGGTCGAGGTGCGCGGTCTGCGCCGGTCGATCCGCCCGCTGACCGGGGTGGTCCTCCTCCAGACGGCCTCATGGGTTCTCGCTGGAGCGGTCACGGTCCTGACCATTATCCTCGCCATCGATGTCCTGAAGGCCGGGGAGGGGGCAGCCGGGACGCTCAACGCGGCCATTGGCGTGGGTGGCGTTTCGGGAGCGGTGATCGCCGGGGTCCTCGTCCTGCGGCGCCACCTGGCGGTCCCGATCGTGGCCGGCGGGCTTGCCCTGGCGATCGGCTTCGCCGCCCTCGGCGTCGTCCCCTTCCTGCCCGTGGTGTTTCTGGCGATCGCCGTCAACTCGGCCGGTCACCTGGTCCTGGATGTCCTCGTGGCGACCATCCTCCAGCGGGTGGTCCATGAATCCGCCCTCGGCCGTGGAACCGGGATCGTCATGACGGTCGGCACGGTCGGCGAGGCGCTCGGGGCGCTGATGGTCCCGGCCGCGATCACGATCTTCGGCCTGGGCGCGGCGTTGACCGTGTTCGGCGGGCTCGCACTGGCCGGCGTCCTCGTGGGGCTGCTCCTGATCGGGGCCGCCGCCGCCCGGGCCGAGAGCCCCTTCGAAGCGATCCTCGCCCGGGTCGCCCGCCTGCCCCTCTTCACCGGCGTCCCGGCCGCTCGCCTGGAGCGAGCGCTCGGCAGGCTGCGGGCCCGGCCGATGGCGGCCGGCGAGGTCGTCATCCGCCAGGGTGCGGTCGCGGATCTCTTCTATATCGTCCAGTCGGGCGAGCTCGTCGTCAGCGTCCGGGAGCCCGATGGCCGGGCGTACGAGGCCCGGCGAATCGGGCCGGACGGGGTCTTCGGGGAGCTCGGACTCCTCTTCGGCAGCCCCCGGACCGCGACCGTGAGCGCGGTCACCGACGGGGTCCTCCTGGAGCTCGACGGCCGGGACTTCCTCGAGCTCGTCGGCGGCGCGCCGGCGATCCGGGCCAGGCTCATCGCCCGCTACGAACCCAGCGCGCTCGCGCCGGCCTGATCGAGCCGCCCCGACCGGACCATCGGGTCGAGCGGCGCGGGCAGTGCGGCGCACGCTAGCATCCGACGATGGCCAACGGTGCGTTCGACTACGTCATCGTCGGCGGCGGCTCCGCCGGGAGCGCGCTCGCCAACCGCCTCAGCGCGGATCCCGGGACGCGGGTCCTGGTCCTGGAGGCCGGCCGGAGCGACTGGCGCTTCGATATCTTCGTCCACATGCCGGCCGCCCTGGCGTTCCCGATCGGCAGCCCGTTCTACGACTGGCAGTACGAATCGGAGCCCGAGCCGTTCATGCATGGTCGGCACATCTATCACGCTCGGGGCAAGATCCTGGGTGGCTCATCGTCGATCAACGGGATGATCTTCCAGCGCGGCAACCCGCTCGATTTCGAGCGCTGGGCGGCCGATCCGGGCATGGATGGCTGGGATTTCGCCCATTGCCTGCCGTATTTCCGGCGTATGGAAGATACCCTCGCCGCGGCTCCCGAGGATCCATGGCGAGGCCACGGCGGCCCGCTTCCCCTCGAGCGCGGCCCGGCCACGAACCCGCTCTTCGGGGCGTTCTTCCAGGCGGTCCAGGAAGCCGGCTACCCGCTCACGACGGACGTCAATGGCTATCGCCAGGAGGGGTTCGCCCCGTTCGATCGGAACATCCGGCGCGGCCGTCGCATCTCCGCCGCCCGAGCCTATCTCCACCCGGTCAGGGGGCGGAAGAACCTCCAGGTCCGGACGAACACCATGGTCACGAAGGTCCACTTCGCGGGCCGGCGGGCGACCGGCGTCGAGATCGAGCGCCAGGGTGGGGGGACGGAGACGATCCGGGCGGGCGAGATCATCCTCTGCGGCGGCTCGATCAACTCGCCGCAGCTCCTCCAGCTGTCCGGGGTCGGCAACGCGGCCGAGCTGGGAAGGTTGGGGATCCCCGTGGTTGCCGACCTGCCCGGTGTCGGGGAGAATCTCCAGGATCACCTCGAGGTCTACATCCAGTACCGGGCGACCCAGCCCGTCTCGGAGCAGCCGTCGCTCCAGCAGTGGCGTCGTCCGTGGATCGGCTTCCAGTGGCTCTTCCTGCGTCGCGGGCCGGGGGCAACCAATCATTTCGAGGGTGGCGGATTCATTCGGGGCGATGAGGACGTTGCGTACCCCAACCTGATGTTCCATTTCCTGCCCCTCGCGATTCGCTACGACGGCACCTCACCGACAGGGGGTCACGGCTACCAGGTCCACGTCGGGCCGATGTATTCGGACGCGAGGGGATCAGTGAAGATCAAGAGCGTCGATCCGGCGGTCCATCCGGCCCTTCGCTTCAACTACCTCTCGACCGCCCAAGATCGCCGGGAATGGATCGAAGCCGTCCGTGTCGCTCGCGATATCCTCAACCAGCCGGCGATGACGCCGTTCAATGGCGGTGAGGTTTCACCTGGCCCGGCGATCAAGACCGATGAGCAGATCCTCGACTGGGTGGGCCGCGATGGCGAGACGGCGTTGCATCCGTCGTGCTCGGCGCGGATGGGCGTCGACCGGCTCAGCGTCGTCGATCCCGAGACGATGGGCGTCCACGGGATCGACGGAATTCGGGTTGTCGATGCCTCGGTTTTTCCCTATGTCACGAACGCCAACATCTATGCCCCGGTGATGATGGTCGCCGAGAAGGCCGCCGACCTCATCACCGGCAACACCCCGCTGCCGCCCGATCCACGACCGTTCTACCGGACTGGTGCAGCGATGCCGCTGTTTGAGGACCGCCCGACCTGAGGCCGCCTCGACGCCACGGCCGCCCGACCTCGGGCCGGGCCGCAGGTGTCAGCGGTTCAGGGGTTCTTGCGCGGCCGGCCGCCACGGGCGCCGGGGATCTTCGTCCGGCTGAGGTAGATCGCGCCGCTCCGAACGCCCATGTGGATGTCGGCCGGGTGGGCCTTCACCTGGCGAGCAACCGCGGCCCGGATCGTGATCAGGTTTTCGCCCTCATCGAGCTCGATCTTCTTGATCGATGACATCGGCCCCACGGCAATCTCGTTGAGCAGCTTCAGGACCGCATGGTCTCGCTTCTGGATGGCGAGCTGGCGAGGCGTCAGGGCGCGCGGGCGGCGTGCCTTTGGCGCGAGTTCTTCCGGCTTCGCGTCACGAATCTTCACGGTCGGGGGCCTCCTGGATGACAACAGGGATCATTGCCGCGGTCACGCGTTGTCATCATCCCGCGATCGTCGATGACAAACTCGCGACCGGAGTATACGTCGCGGGCTTGTCAATGCACGACCCGAACCTTGCATCTCGATGGTGGTCGACATGCGCTGATCCCGTCCAGATTCCCCTTGCCATCGCGGCTCGCTGGGCGGAACGGCGGCCCGCTTCCCAACCGCCGATCAACGCGCTCGGCCGGGTCCCGCACCGAAAGCGCCGCCGGCGTTAGCCGACGATCTGGCGGAGGGCGAAGAGGACATTGGCGGGCCGCTCGGCGAGCCGGCGCATGTACCACGGGTACCAGGCCTCGCCATACGCGATGAGGGTCCGCACGATGTAGCCCTCGCCGTTCAGGCGGCGCTGCTGGTCCGCCCGGATGCCGTACAGCATCTGGACCTCGAAGCAGGTCCGGGGCAGGCCGAATGCCGCCGCATGCTCGGCGACCTGCTCGATGAGCCGGACATCGTGGGTTCCAAGCCCCACCCGCACCCGGCTGCCAGCCCGGACCGCCTCGAGCATCGCCACGGACAGGGCCAGGTAGTTGGCATCGACATCGTCGCGGGCGCGGTAGGCGATCTCGGCCGGCTCGGCATAGGCACCCTTCACCAGGCGGATCTCGGGCTTGAGGGGCAGGAGCCGCTGGAGGTCGGCGGCGGTTCGCTTGAGGTAGGCCTGGAGGCAGAGGCCCACGTTGGGGTGGGCCGCCTTGAGGCGCTCATAGAAGGCGATCGTCGATTCGGTGTAGGCGCTGCCCTCCATGTCGAGCCACAGGGTCTTGCCCGTATCGGCGGCCTTGACGGCGAGCGCGGAGGCATGGGCGAAGGTCCGTTCGGGGTCAAGGTCGAAGCCGAGCTGGGTGAGCTTGACGCTGACCTCGCCGTCGAGGCGGCGCTCGCGGATCTCGTCCATGACGCCCAGGTAATGGGCCGCGACCTCGTCGGCCTCCTCGATCCGGGTCAGGTTCTCGCCGAGCCGGGTGTAGAGCGTCCCGATACCCTCGATCTGGAACTTCGTGCCCGCGCTCAGCGCGCTCGCTGCGTCATCGCCGGGCATGAAGCGCCGCACCGCCCGCTTCGCGAACCAGAGGTTCGGCAGGCGATCGCGCAGCCAGCGGTTGCCCGCCATCCAGAGGAGCACCTGTCGCATGGCGACAGGCTATTCGGTTCCTCGCCTTCGCGGGGCAGCGGCGCGCCTTGACGCTGCCCGTGGCCCGGGACCACACTCCCGGGCGAGCCGTCCGTGTCGGCCCGTCCCCAGCGACCAATCGGCGCGCGACCCTCCAGGAGCTCACGTGGCAGGTGGCGGTTTGATCGTTCGGAACGCTCGCGTCCATCCCACGCCGGGGCGCGCGGCCGGCCTCCTCGACGTCGCGACCGACGGCGACCGGATCACGGCCATCCGTCGGGCCGGGCAGATCGCGGCCGATGGCCGCCCCGAGCTCGACGCCGAAGGGCGCCTTCTCTCGCCGCCGCTCGTCGATCCCCACGTCCACATGGACGCGGTGCTCACCGTCGGGGAGCCCCGCCACAATGAGTCGGGCACCCTCATCGAGGGGATCCAGACCTGGGCCGAGCGGAAGCCCTTCCTGACCCACGATGACGTCAAGGATCGGGCCCGCGAGGCGATCCGCTGGGAGGTCGCCCAGGGCACCGGCCTCATCCGCTCGCACGTCGACGTCTGTGATCCTCAGCTCGTCGCGCTGCGGGCCCTCCTCGAGCTCCGCGACGAGGTCCGCGACATCGTCGATCTCCGCCTCATCGCCTTTCCCCAGGACGGGATCCTCTCCTTCCCGAACGGCAAGGAGCTGATGCGGGAGGCGATGCGCCTCGGCTGCGACATCATCGGCGGCATCCCCCATTACGAGTGGACCCGCGACGATGGCGTCGAGGAGGTCCACTTCCTCTTCGACCTGGCCAAGGAGACCGGGGCGCCGATCGACCTCCACTGCGATGAGACCGATGACGAGCAGAGCCGCTTCCTCGAGGTCGTTGCGGCCCGGACGATCCGGGACGGGATGGGCGGCCG
The DNA here is from genome assembly GCA_041691215.1 of Chloroflexota bacterium. Lineage (GTDB taxonomy): Bacteria > Chloroflexota > Limnocylindria > Limnocylindrales > CSP1-4 > UBA5189. The sequence continues at coordinate 33 of JBEPVB010000011.1, read as the reverse complement.
GGTGGTCGCCGGTCACACCACGGCGATGGCCTC
>JBEPVB010000010.1:0-35284 GCA_041691215.1 Chloroflexota bacterium | reverse complement strand
ATCGCCTGGGTGTTGAGGATCCCGGCCCGCAGCCATGTCTCGCCGCGGAGCCGCGTCGTCGAGACCCAGCCCGCCCCCGATCGCTCGAGGGCGAGCTGCAGCGCATCCTGATGGGCATCAAGCGCGGGGCCATTCAGGCCGGCGGCCCGGTGGCGGAAGCAGACGACGGACAGGGGCGGCTTCTCTGGCAGCGCCTCGAACTCGTCGGTCGCCGCGATGACGGCCGCGAGATGCGCGGCCAGGTCGATGTTGGCCTCGATCAGCCGGCCGAAGCCGGCGCTGCCGAGATGTTTCCATGAGAACCACAGCTTGAGGGCCCGCCAGCGCCGCGTGCCCTCGAAGCCGAGCTTCCAGAAGTTCAGGCCGGCGTCGTGGGGATCATCGGCGACGGGCGCCGAACCGATGCCAGAGCGGTAATACTCGGGCCGCTGGGCACCGAAGACCTCGGCGAGCACGGCTCCACGGCGGACCATGAGGCCGCCGATGTCGTAGGCCTGGAAGAACCACTTGTGGGGATCGACGGTGACGGAATCGGCCCGGTCGAGATCGGCGACCCGGCTCGCGTCGCGCGCCGACAGGCGAGCCGCCGCGCCATACGCGGCGTCGACGTGGTACCACAGCCGCTCGTCTGCCGCGACGTCGGCGAGCTCGCCGAGGGCATCGACGGAGCCCGTGTTCGTCGAGCCCGCGACGGCGGCGATGGCGATCGGCGTCAGGCCCGCCGCGCGATCGGCTGTGATCGCCGCCGAGACGGCTGCGCCACGCAGCCGGAAATCGCCATCGGCCGGGATGGTCACGAGGGTCTCGGGCGGGAAGCCCAGCTCGTCGAGAGCCCGGCCGATCGAGAAGTGGCTCTGGTCACTGGTGTACACACGCAGGCCCTCGAGGGCGCGTCCCCGAGGTGGCCGGTCCAGGCTGAGGATGTCGGGGACGTGGGCGTCGCGGACGAGGGCCATGCCGATGAAGTTGGCCATGACCCCGCCCGAGGTCAGGATCCCGAAGCTCCGGTCGTGGTAGCCCAGGAGATCGCAGAGCCAGCGGACGACCTCCTCCTCGACCGTCGCGGCGATCGGACCGGCGTGCCAGAGATCGACGCCCTGCTGGGCGAACTGGCTGAGGACCTCGCCCACGATGGAGGCGATCAGGGGCGGCGGCGTGAAGTAGCCGAACGAACGAGGGTGCCAGGCGCTCGTGGTGTGCGGAGCGATGCGGGTCCGGAACTCCTCGAGGATGTCGGCCAGGGGCGTGGGACCGGCCGGCGCCGGGCCGGGCGTGCCCGACGGCCCGAACCACGACCGTCGGAGCTCCTCGAAGCTGGTGTCTGTGCCCACCGCCCGATCGAGGGCGTGGTCGTAGAGGTAGTCGAGACCTGCCTCCCATGCCCCTGCGCCGGCGGCAGCCAGGGCCGCCCGCGATTCGTCCGGATCGCGGATCCCGAGCAGCTCGGGCTCGGGATGCCAGTCGAACCGCCGGGCGAACTCGTCGGGCAGCGGCGGTCGGGTGGGACGGGTCGGACGAAGCGGACGCATCGGCAGCGGGCGGGTCGGCTCCTCGGGCGATTCGGGCATCCGGGCGATGGTACGGGAGCGCCGACGGCCGGCAGCCGCGTCCCGAGTTGCGGCAGGACGCATCGACGGGCGCTGCCGCGGATCGGCATACTCGGCGTCGGTCGAGGCAGCGCGGAGGCGAGGGTGGCGGACCGGCGAACGGTGGTGTTCTTCCCGGAGGGGGCCTACGGGCCGACCAACAACTGCGTCGGTATCGGGCAGGTCCTCCAAGGGCTCGGCCACCGTGTCGTGTTCATCGTCGAGGAGTCCTTCGCCGGGACGCTCGAAGCCCAGGGCTTCGAGGAGCGACTGATGCGGCTTGCCCCGGCTTCCGAGACGCCCGAGGTCCCCGGCCAGTTCTGGATCGACTTCATCCGGGACACCTCGCCGATCTTCCGGAAGCCCACGATCGAGCAGCTCGGCGAGTTCATGGCCCCGACCTGGCAGGCCCTCATCGACGGTTCGAAGTACGTCGACGGGCGGCTTCGCGAGATCATCGACTTGGTGCGCCCGGACGTCGTGGTCGAGGACAACGTGGTCGCCTTCGCGGCCCTGCCGGCGTCGGGGGTGCCCTGGGTCCGGATCGTCTCGTGCAACCCGGCCGAGCTGAAGGATCCGGCGATCCCGCCGTTCAGCTCCGGGTACCCGGCCGGCGACCACAGCGGCTGGCCGGCCTTCCTCGAGGAGGTCGAGCGCACGCATCGCGACATGTGGGCGGACTTCGACACCTTCGTCCGGGAGCGGGGGGCGCCGGGGCTGACCTGGACGGCGGGCGGACCCGATTTCATGCACGAATCGCCGTGGCTGAACCTCTACTCCTATCCTGCCGAGGCGGACTACGGGCGGGAGCGGGCCCTCGGTCCTGTCTGGCAGCGGCTCGATTCGACGGTGCGCGCCGCCAGCCAGTCCTGGGACCTGCCCGCGCACCTCGGGAACGCCGACGGCGCCCTGATCTACCTCTCCCTGGGCAGCCTCGGCTCGGCCGACGTCGGGCTCCTCCAGCGCCTCGTGGACGTCCTCGCCAAAACCCGCCACCGGGTGGTCGTCTCCACTGGGCCGCTCGGCGACCAGATCCGACTCCACCAACGGATGACCGGGGCCCAATTCCTGCCTCAGCCCGTGATCCTGCCCCAGGTCGACCTCGTCATCACCCATGGCGGCAACAACACCGTGACCGAGGCCTTCCACCATGGGCTGCCGATGATCGTGCTGCCCCTCTTCTGGGACCAGGTCGACAACGCCCAGCGCGTCGACGAGACGGGGTTCGGGGTCCGCCTGCCGGCCTACGCCTTCGATGACGACGACCTGACCGGCGCCATCGACCGCCTGCTCGGCGATGCCGCGCTCCGCCGCCGGCTCGCCACGATGTCAGCCCGGATCCGGGCCTCGAACGGCACGGCTCGGGCGGCCGAGCTCATCGAACGCGTCGCAAGGACCGGCCAGCCGGTCGTGGGAGGCTGACATGGCCGAGCGCGTCATCGACCTCATCAGCGATACGCATACGAAACCGACCCCCGAGATGCGCCGAGCGATGGCCGTGGCCGAGGTCGGGAGCTCTCAGGACGGCGAAGACCCGACCGTCAACCGGCTCGAGGCGGTGATCGCCGAGCTCCTGGGTCATGAGGCGGCGATCTTCGTGCCCTCGGGCACGATGGCCAACCAGATCGCCATCCGGATCCATTGCCGACCGGGCGACGCGATCCTCGCCCACCCGACGGCGCATACCTTCAACTTCGAGGCGAACGGGCCGGCGGTGAACGCGGGCGTGTCGCTTCAGCCCCTCGATGGCCCGCGGGGCCAGTACCGGCCGGACCAGATCGAGGCGATCGTCGGCGGCTGGCCGCCGATCTACTCCCGCCTGAGCCTGGTCTGGGTCGAGCAGACCGCGAATCTCGCGGGTGGCTCGATCTGGCCGGTCGAGGTGGTCCAGGAGATCCTCGAGACGGCCCATGGGCTGGGGCTGGCTTCCCACCTCGACGGGGCGCGCCTCCTGAACGCAGCGGTCGCGACGGGCCTGCCGGCGCGGGCCTTCGCCGAAGGATTCGATTCGGCCTGGATCGACCTCACCAAGGGCCTCGGGGCACCTATGGGCGCGGTCCTCGCCGGGTCCCGGGATTTCATCGGCGAAGCCTGGCGCGTGCGCCAGCAATTCGGCGGTGGTCTGCGCCAGGCCGGGATCGTCGCCGCCGGCGGCCTCTACGCCCTCGAGCACCACGTCGAGCGCCTGGCCGACGACCACGCCAACGCCCGCCGCCTCGCGAACGGCCTGGCCGAGCTACCCGGCCTCGAGATCGACCCGACGACGGTCGAGACCAACATCGTCTGGGTCCGCGTCAGCGGCTCCCGACCTGCGGCCGAGATCGTGACGGCGTTCGAGGACCACGGGGTCCGGGTCAGCTCGGTCGGCGACCGGATCCGGGCGGTCACCCACCTCGACGTCGATGCCGCTGATATCGAGCGGACGCTCGTCGTCGCCAGCGACGTCATGCGGGCCGACGCTGGCCAGCCCTGAAGCCCTAGGATCAGTCGATGCCGGGGGAGCGGATCCTGGCGCTGCTCTTCATCGCCCTGTCGGCTGCGATGCTGGTCCGGTTCGCGCCCCCGGCCTGGCGGAGCTGGCGCATCTACGCCGGGACGGGCCAACGGCGGCAGCAGGATGCGACCTCGCGGATGCCCTTCGCCCCGCCCGACGTGGCCGACCGAGAGGCGCTCCTGGAGCCACTCGGCTACCGCCGGCTCGGCGTCACGAGCCTCACGCTGCCGGTTGGCGAGCGGTTCGCCTGGATCGTCGCCGCCCTGGACGGTGATTCCTACGCGATCGTCGTGCCGAGGCTGGGTCCGGCCGGCCTCACCGGCATCTATTCCGCGTGGCCGGACGGCATGTGGCTGGGGACGATGCACCCGCGCGGCGAGGCCGTCGACCGCACGGGGATGCAGATGCAGGTAGTCGGGTCGACCCTCGCCGAGGCCGTCGCCGCCCATCACGTGGCGCTGGGTCGCCTCCGGGAGGTCCACGGCGATCCGCGTCGGGTCGAGCGGATGGCCGACATGCTGGCCCTCGACGCCGACTACCGCGTCCGCTTCGGTGGCAGCCGCCTTCGGTCGATCACCCTCCGCAACATGACGCCGGCCATCCTGGCGGCTGGCATCCTCGCGGGCGCCGTGGCCCTCTTGCTGGGCGGGCGCTGACTCCGGGTCTCGGGCCAAGCCGCGGTCCGACGAGCTGGACCGAGGCGGCACCGAGGCCCCGCACGCTGCGCCCGCGTCTCCGCTAGAGTCCGGGCGCCGTGACCGAGCCTAACCGCCCTGAACCTGCCGACGAGCCCGCCCCGACGGCCCGCAGCGTCCAGTACAAGGGCGCGCCCCTCGACTCCGAGAAGGGTCCCGGTCTCGGCTGCTTCTGGAGCCAGGTCGTCGTGCTCCTGGTCCTCCTGATCCTGACCCCGCTCAGCGTGGCCTGGGCGTGGCCAGCGTGGCTGAGCACGGCTCTCCTGGCGCTCGTCCTGATCCTGCTCCTGTTCGCCGGCCAGACGGTGATCTTCCTGCTGCGGCTGGTCGCCGCCGATCGTCGGGCCGCGGGGCGCCGCCGTCCGCTGGCGTCATCGACGCCGACGGTGGGGGAGATCGAGGACCGCGCCGCAACGCCCGAGCCCGCCGCGTCGGCCCCACCGGCCGAGCCGGTCCAGGCGCCCGAGCCGATCTCGCCGCTCGAGCCAGCGGACGCCGACCGCCCCGGGGATGCCCGCGACGGCGTGCGAGAATAGGCATCGGCGCCGCGACCCGGCGCCACCGTTGCGCCAAGGGAGGAACGCACGCCCCGTGCCCGTGCTCGCGACCTATTTCTCGGTCCGCCGCGGCCGTGATCCGTTCTTCAAGTTCTTCATGAAGACGCTGTTCCCGCGCCAGATTCGGGAATACGAGAAGAAGTACGGCATCCGGTTCCTGGGCTGGTACAACGTCGCTCACGGCTGGGACTTCGACAATGTCATCCTCCTGGACCTGCCCGACTACGCGACCCTCGACCGCCTCGAGGCCGATGAGGGCGTCCGCGCCTTCGGCCACCGAGCGGGCGAATGGATCTTCGAACGCCACCACTCGATGTTCCTCCGGGAGCGAATGGGCCCGGATCTCGAGTTCCATGGGTAGGAGGATTTGATGGACCGACGGCGCAACGACCTTCTCGCCGAGATGGCCCGCGATGCCGCCCTGGAGCGCTCCGACTTCCTGGTGCGTGCCGGTGAGCAGCTGGAGCAGTTCCTCCGCGACCAGGCCGAACGCGTCAGCGAACTCGGTGGCCTGACCCTCATCGATGACGACCCCGACTACCTGGCCATGGCCCCCGACGGCACGTTCCGGAGCCGCAGCCGGATCTATGACGAGGCCACGGGCGAATGGCAATCCGAGACCGAGATCATCGAGACGGGCGGCGAGCTCGTGGAGCTGTACAACCCGGCCGATGTCTTCCAGGCCTTTGCCGACGCTGCCCGGGAAGGGGTCTGGGCGGAGGGCGAGGGCGATGCCGGCGAGGCCGACCAGGATGAGACGGCCGCTCCGACGATGGCCATCGAAGGCGCCGATCCGTACGCCGGGGCGGCCGATCGCTGGGCCGCGGCGCAGCCCGAGGTGCCAGTCGTCGACGACGAGTCCAGCGCCGCGACTGCCCTCTACGAGCTGGCCCTCGACTTCCAGGAGCGGAGCCAGCGGTCCGAAGCGGGCCTCATCGAGCAGTTCGAGCATGCCGCCTCGTCACTGACCGGGAAGGTCGGCACCATCGTCATCGTCGACGACCTGGACGAGCATCTCGAGCTGTCCGGCCCCGGCTTCCGGGGACGGGTCATCCCAGAGGGCGAGAGCGCCTGGACCGAGCTCGAGGCCGGTGAGGACGTCGTCCGCTACTACGACCCGACCGACGTCTTCGGTGATCTGGCCGACGCCATCGCCGAGGCGTTTCCCGGCGTCGCCGGGGAGGCGGACGATGAGGTTGAGGACGGCGACGACGCCGGGGACGACGACGCGGACGACGATGACGAGAAGGCCTGACGCCCGGCTGACCACCGCGGCCGTTCCGGCCTGAGATGCGACTGATCGGGGCCGAGCTCCTCGAGAGCCGGGAGTTCCTGCCCGGCCAGTGGCTCCAGTCGTATCACGCGCCGGCCCTGGCGACGGGCGCAAGGGCCGGCCAGTTCGTTCACGTCCGGACCGGTGACATGTCCGGGCTGGTGCTTCGGCGGCCCTTCTCGATCAACACCTCGGACGCGACCAGCGGCACGATCACGATCCATTTCCGGACGATTGGCCGTGGCACCGAGTGGTTCACCCACCTCCGCAGCGGCGACCTCGTCGACATGCTGGGGCCTCTCGGCCGGCCGTTCGAGGTCGACAGCCGGAGCCAGCATCTCCTGCTCATCGCCGGCGGCCTCGGGATGGCCGGGGTCCGGTCCCTCGCCGACGAGGCGATCCGCGATGGCCGGCAGGTCACCCTCCTGTTCGGGGCCGCCAGCGCCCGTGAGGTCTACCCGACCTCGCTCCTGCCCGACGAGGTCGAGTACGTGGTCGCCACCGACGACGGCTCCATGGGCCACCACGGGTACGTGACCGAGCTCGTGCCCGAGTACGAGGCCTGGGCCGACCAGGCCTTCGCTTGCGGGCCCGAGCCGATGCTCCGCGCCCTGGCCCGACTCGCGGCGACGCGTCGAACCCGACTCGGCGTCGCCCGCCTCGGCCGGAAGCGGGGCGCCGGGAAGGGCGACGCGTCGGGCTCGCCGGCCGCCCGACGGAAGGCCTTCCTGCAGGTCTCGATGGAGCAGCGCATGGGCTGCGCCGTCGGGGCATGCCTGGGATGCGTGGTCATGGCGACGTCCGGGACGCCGCAGCGGGTCTGTCGCGAGGGCCCCGTCTTCGCCTCCGACGAGATCGATTGGGAAGGCGGTTGGGGGCGATGAAGGCCAAGCGGCGGGCGATGACGGCCGGCCTGGGGCCGAGTGCCCGGCGGACGCCGACCGTCCGACGGCTGAAGTCGGCGATCGTACCCGCGACGTCCCGCCCCGCCTCGAAGCCCCGAGGGCCGGCCGTGATCGGGACGCGGACCGGCCCGCCGGCGTCCTTCGAGCCCGGCGAGATCGCGACCGTCGATCTCAACGTCGACCTCGGACGGGGCCTCGTCCTGCCCAACCCGATCCTCGTCGCGTCGGGAACGTTCGGCTACGGCGTCGAGTACGGCGACGTCGTCGAGGTCGACCGCCTCGGCGCCATCTGCTGCAAGGGAACCACCCTCCGCCCGCGGGTCGGAAACCCGACGCCTCGGGTGACCGAGACGCCGGGCGGGATGCTCAACTCGATCGGCCTCCAGAACCCGGGCGTCGACGCCGTCGTGGAGAAATACGCCCGGACCTGGGCAGGATGGCGCGTACCCGTCATCGTCAACGTGGCCGGCGAGTCGGTCGGCGACTATGTCGAGGTCGTTCGCCGCCTCGACGGCGTGCCCGGCATCGCGGGCATCGAGCTCAACATCTCGTGCCCGAATGTCGGCCGCGGCGGCCTCCAGTTCGCCATCGACGCCGAGGCCGCGGCCGGCGTGACCGCTGCGGTCCGGCGGGCCACGGACCTGCCGCTCCTGGTGAAGCTCTCGCCGAACGTCGCCGACGTGCGGCCGATCGCGCGTGCCATCGCCGACGCCGGAGCGGATGCGCTGACGGCGATCAACACCCTGTCGGGAATCGCCGTTGGTCCGACCCGTGACCGTCCCCTCCTCGGCAACATCTACGGCGGCCTATCCGGTCCGGCGATCAAGCCCGTGGCCCTCCGGATCGTCTACGAGGTGAGCCAGGTCGTCGACATCCCGGTGATCGCCATCGGAGGTGTGACCGAGCTGGCCGACGTCCTCGACTACCTGGCCGTCGGCGCGGTGGCGGTGCAGGTGGGAACCGCGATCTTCGCCGACCCGACGCTCCCCGTGCGCCTGGTCGACGAGCTGGCCGCGACGTGTCGCGAGCGCGGTCTTGCCTCGTACCGGTCGTTGATCGCGAGCGCCCTGCCGAAGCGTGCCTCGGCCCCGTCCTCGAAGGGCGTCGAATACCGGCCCTGAGGGCGGCCCGCCATCGTGGCACCCGGAATCGCGTTTGGACCCTCGCCCGGAACCGCGACCGGGCTCGCTGCGTCGGGGCCGCAGCCGGCTCGCCTCTTGGCGAACCGCACGATGGATTGGAGCACCGCTCCCATGCTGATCACCCATCTGTCCCGGGGCCATGCCGCTCGTGCCGGGGCCCTCGTCTCGGTCCTCCTGGTCCTCGCCGCCTGCGGCGGCAGCGCCGCCGCTCCACTCGTGCCGGCCGGGGCGCCGGCCGGCGAGCAGCCGGGTTCGGTTGGAGCCGGCTCCGGGTCCGGCACGGGTTCAGGATCCGGGTCCCAGACCGGCAACCAGGGCAACGATCGGGTGGTGCCGGTCCTCGATGCCGCTCGCCCGGACCTCCTCATCATCAAGACCGGGACCCTCGACCTGCAGGTCGCCTCGGTTAACGACGGTTTGGCCGCCGCGGCGGCGAAGATCGCGGCCCTCGGTGGCTACGTCAGCGGCTCGCAGCAGGCCGGCGAGAGTGACCGCGTAACCGCGAGCGTCACGTACCGCATCCCGGCTGATCGCTGGGAGGACGCCCTGGCGGCCCTCCGGGGACTGGCCATCAAGGTCGTCGGGGAGAAGACCGATACCCAGGACGTCACCGGCCAGGTCGTCGACCTCAGCGCCCGGATCGCGAACCTCCAGGCCACCGAGCGTGCCTTCCAGGACGTCATGACCAAGGCCAACACGATCAGCGACATCCTGACCGTCCAGGCCGAGCTCACGAAGGTCCGCGGTGACATCGAGCAGGCGATGGCCGAGAAGCAGCACCTGACCGGCCAGGCCGCGTTCTCGACGCTGACCGTCGGCTTCGGCCTCAAGCCCGAGGCCGCGGTCGTCGTCTCGCAGCAGAAGTTCGATCCGAAGTCCGAGGTCGATCGGGCCTCGGCCACGATGGTCGACATCCTGCAGGGCCTGGCTTCCGCCGGAATCTGGTTCGCCATCGTGTGGCTGCCGATCCTCATCGTTCTCGGCATCGTCGCCTCGGTCGTCGCCTTCGCGATTCGTCGTGGGCGGCCGTCTCGCGAGAACGACCCGCCAATGACCGGCGGCTCGGAACCGCCCCCCTCGCCGCCTCCCGCCATCGACGTACCGGCGCCTGCCGCCGGCTGAGCTTCGGCAACGCGCCTCGTCGGATCCGGCGCGCAGCAGGGTCCGGCGAGGCGCCCGTACACTCGGCACGATGACGACCCTCAAGCCGGCCACGGAGATCGCCGCTCGGGCCGAGATCGCCCGCCGCACCGAGGAGGTCTTCCGGCGCTCGGGTGCCCTGCGCGACGGGCACTTCCTGTTGAAGAGCGGCCGCCATTCGAATGCCTACCTCGAGAAGTTCGCGGTCCTCGCCGACCCGGCGGCAACGTCCGAGCTGTGCGGGTTCTGGGCGGGCCGCCATCGGGCCGTCGGGACGCCGACCGTGGACGTTGTGGCGGGGCCAACGACGGGCGGGGTGATCCTGGCCTTCGAGACTGGCCGCCAGCTGGGAACGCCGGCGATCTTCGCCGAGGAGATCAAGGGCGCCGACGGGTCGACCCACCGCGAGTTCCGGCGCGGCTTCCGGATCGAGCCGGGCCAGCGCGTCCTCCTGGTCGACGACATCCTGACCACCGGCGGCTCGCTGCTGGCGATGATCCCTGCCGTCGAGGCGATGGGCGGGGACATCGTGGAGTGTGCTGTGCTCGTCGACCGGAGCGGCGGCATGGCCACCCTGACCTCGCCCCGGACGGGCCGGGTCTATCCGTTGCGAGCGCTCTGGGCTATGGACCTCCCCACGTTCGAGCCGGGCGCGGCGACCTGCCCCCGCTGCGCCGACGGGACTCCGCTCCACGCGCCGGGCAGTACCGGCACCACGGCTTCCTGAGCCGGGTGTCGATCCGGGCGGGCCTGGTTGCGGCGATCCTCGGCGGCGCAGTCGCCCTGGCCGGTTGCGGCCAGCCAGCGGCCAGTGCCCCGAGCTTCCCGTCAAGCTCGCCGGTCGAGGGGGTCATCGTCCACGTCGAATCGACGGGCCTGACCCAGGTCACGTCGTTCGACCTCCGGGCCGGGAACGGCGCGATCTACTCGTTCCTGCTGGCCGAGCTGACCAACGGGACGGAGTTTCCGCCCGGCCATCTCACCGAGCACCAGGCCAACTCCGTGCCGGTCCGTGTCTATTTCGCGATCACCGGCAAGGAGCTGTTTGCCACCCGCCTCGAGGATGCGCCCGCGCCGCCGCCTACTTGACGGCGTCCGCCGCGGCGGTGATCTCGTCGACGGAGACAACGCCCTCGAACGACCCCGTGACGACCCCGGTCCGGTCGACGACGAAGACCCAAGGTTCCGAGAGCAAGCCCCAGGTCGTGACCGCGGGGATCGATTGGAGGTTGCCCTGGGCATCGAGGACCGGCTGGAGGCTGCCGTTCTGGTAGGCCAGCTGGTAGGGCTCGACGTGGATGAAGTCGACCGTCGGGAACTTCGTGGCGAGAGGCTTGATCCGGTCGAGGGTGGGTCCGCACTGGGCCGATACACAGAACTTCGGGGTGGCGAAGATGAGCACGAACGGCTGGTGGGCCGCCAGGGCCGCCTTGACCGAGGTCCGGTAGAAGGCGGGGTCGGGGCTGGCATCGCTCGAGATCTGCGCCAGCTGGCCGTTGACCGACGCGGCGGTTGGCGTGTCGGTCGGCGGCGCCTTGTCGCCGACCCGGACGACCGGCGAGCTGGTGGCGACGTCGAAGGTCATCCGGATCGTCTCGGGCGCCGCCCCGGCGGTTGCGGTGGTGAACTGGGCCCCCCACGTCCCCGCCTCCGCGAAATCGACGTTCGCGACGAAGAAGCCTCGGACATCCTGGATCCCCCAGATGAAGGCGCCGTCCTTGGATTGGGTCGGCGTGTCGCCATTGCGGCCGAGGTTGTAGATCGCGATCGAGGCCGTCCGGTCAGGCTTGGCCACCGGATTGTTCTGCTTGTCGAGAAAGGTGAAGAGCAGCCGGTTCGTGCCGCAGGTGAGGCGGCTGTTGACAATCACCGGATAGACCGTCGGCGCCTTCGGGGCCGTGTTCCAGCCGGCCTGCTGGTCCGGCGGAGCCGGTGCAGCGCCGCAGCCAGAGGCCGAGCCAGCAGTTCCCGAAGGCGGTCCGACTGACGGGACCGCGCCGCCGCCGCACGCAGCCAGCGCCAGGGCCGGGGCGAGCAGCATCGATGGCGCGAGGCGGCGAAAGCCAGAACGCATGTCCAGAGCGTAGACCGGAGGCCGCTTGAACGCCCGCGCGGCCCTGACGGTGCCGCACGGGGACCCGGCGGCCGGCCTCGGGGGATGGCCGCCCGCCGCGTAGAATGGGCTCCCTTCCCACCAGCACTGCCGCGCTCGGAGCCCTGTGACCCGCTTCCAACGCCTTGCCGCCGCGACCGTGGTGACGACCTTCCTGCTGGTTACGATCGGGGTCATCGTCCGGGCGACCAGCTCGGGGGTCGCCTGCCCGACCTGGCCCGGCTGCTTTCCTGGGCAGTTCCTGCCGGCCCTGACTGCCGACTATCACGTCTGGCTGGAGTGGATCCATCGGACGATCGCGGCCGTCATCGGCGTCCTCGTCATCGGCATGGCGATCCTCGCGATCATCGATCACCGGGACCGCCCCTCGATCCTGTGGCCCTCGCTCCTGGCCGTCGTCCTGGTGGGCTACCAGGCCTATCTCGGCAAGGAGACCGTCCGGCTCGGCAACTCCGGCGAGAGCGTCACGGCCCACCTCGCCGCCGCGATGGCGCTCGTCGGCGTGCTCGTCTACCTCCTCGTCCGGGCGGGCTATCCGGCTCGGGTGGCTGGGCGCGGCGGGAGCCAGCGCTTCACGCTCCTGGCCACGTTCGCGGCCGCCGCGACGTTCGTGCTCCTGCTGTTCGGCTCGAACGTCACGGCCCGGAGCGCGGGCCTCGTGTTCACCGACTGGCCGCTGATGTCCGGCGGGATCTTCCCCTTCGATCCGTCCACCCCGCATGACGTCGCCGTGCTGTATGCCGCTCATGCGCTTCACCGCTACGTGGCCGCCATCGCCTTCGTCATCGTGCTCGGGGTCGTGGTCGCCGCCAGCCGCCGCCGGGCGCTCCACCCCGGGCTGGCCGCAATGGCGACCGCCATCTTCGCCCTCTACCTGGTCCAGGTCGTGATCGGCGGGCTGCAGGTCCTGACCCAGCTGTCGGGTTGGACCCAGACGCTCCACGTGGCCCTCGGCGCGCTCATCTGGGGCGGCGCGGTGGCCCTCGCGGTGTCGAGCTACTACGAAGCCCGGACGGAGGTCGTGGGTGCGGCGGCGGACCCGGGCGGCCGGCCGGGCGGACCCGGCCGGGAGCCGGCGACCGCGGACGCCACGGGCACGCCGGCGGGGTCATCCACGGGCGCGACGCTACGCGCCTACGTGGCCCTGACGAAGCCGCGGATCATCGAGCTGCTGCTGGTCACGACGGTGCCGGCCATGGTCCTCGCGACGCGGGACGTGCCCGGGATCCAGCCCCTCGACTGGCTGCGCCTCACGTTCTGGACCGTCGTCTGCGGGACGCTGGCCGCCGGCGCCGCGAATGCGATAAACCAGTACCTCGACCGCGACCTCGACGAGCGCATGGTGCGGACCCGGCGCCGGCCCCTTCCCGCCCAGGACATCACGCCGGAGCGGGCGATGCTCTTCGGCATCGTCCTCGCGGTCATCTCGGTGGCCTTGATGGCCTACTTCGTCAATCTCCTCGCCGCATTCCTGACGCTCCTCGCGATCGCGTTCTATGTCTTCGTCTACACGATCATGCTCAAGCGCAGCACGCCCCAGAACATCGTCATCGGCGGGGCGGCCGGGGCGCTCCCACCGGTCATCGGCTGGGCCGCCGTGACCGGCAACGTCGGGCTGCCGGCGGTGATGCTGTTCCTGCTGGTCTTCTACTGGACGCCGCCGCACTTCTGGGCCCTCGCCCTGCGGCTCCGCGGCGACTACGCGTCGGCCGGGGTGCCGATGATGCCGGTCGTTCGCGGGGTCGCCGAGACGAGCCGCCAGATCGCCCTCTACACGATGCTCCTGGTGGCGATCTCGCTGGTCTTCGCCGTCGTGGCCCAGATGGGCCTCGTCTACGTCGGCGCCGCGGTGATCCTGGGAGCGATGTTCCTGTGGCGGGCGTTCGTGCTGTGGCGGCAGGGTTCGGCCCAGGAGGCGTCGACCGCCCAGGCGATCCGCCTCTACCGGTTCTCGATCAGCTACCTCGCCCTGCTCTTCGCCGCCGTGGCGATCGACGCAATCGTCGCCCTGCCCCTCTGAGGCGGGCATCGGTGGGGCCCGGCGGCTGAGCCGCTGGCAGGCCTGGCGCCGAGACCGTCGCGAGCCTGTAGCGGCGCGCGGCCCGCGGGAAATGCGGTTCCGGGGTCGCGCTGGCACACTCCGCGAATGCACCTCCACTTTCTCGGCGGAGCCGCCACGGTGACCGGCTCTCGCTTCCACCTGACCACCGAGCGGGCCAGCGTCCTGATCGACTGCGGCATGTTCCAGGGAGCGCCGAACGAATCGATCCGCAATCGGATCCCGCTCGGCTTCGATCCCCACAAGCTGAACGCGATCCTCGTGACCCACGCCCACCTCGATCATTGCGGCCTGCTGCCGATCGCGGTCCGGATGGGCTACGGCGGTCCGATCCACCTCACGGCCGCCACTGCTGAGCTGGCCGAGCTGGTCCTCCTCGACAGCGGCCGCCTCCACGAGGAGTTCGCCAAGCGGGAGATGCGCTGGGAGAAGCGCAACCCGGACAAGGCCGTGACCGAAGACAAGGCCGCCGCCGCGGGCTACGTGGCAGCCCTCGATGCGGCGAACCTTGCCGACGACGAGGTCGCCGTGGCCGGGACGCCGGAGGGCGTCGGCCTCGACGCTCCGGAGCACAGCTCGCGCGGGCGCCTCCGCTTCGCCACCGGCTCCGTCCTCACCGGCGAGCATGTCGAGACGGTCATCGAGCCGGCCAACGTCGGCACCCCGGCGATGGCCGACCCGGAGGCCGATCTCCGGGCCAAGACCCCGGAGCTGATCATCGACCTCGACGCCCCGCTCTACACGGAAAAGGACGCGGCGGCGGTTCTGCCGCTCTTCAAGCCGGTTCGCTACGACGAGGAGATCGAGGTCGCGCCCGGCGTCCACGCGACGTTCCTCGATGCAGGCCACATCCTCGGCTCGGCGATCATCCGGCTCCGGGTCCAGGAGCGCGAAGGAGGGCCGGAGCGGACGATCGTCTTCTCGGGCGACCTCGGCCGGACCGGCGCCCCGATCCTCAAGGACCCCACGATTCTCACCCAGGCGGACTACGTCTGCATCGAGTCGACCTATGGGGGCCGAGAGCACGAGCCCCAGGCCGAGGCGGTGCGCATCCTGGCCGAGGCGGTCCGCGAGGTCGAGCAGAGCAGCGGCGTCCTGCTCGTGCCCTCGTTCGCGATCGGACGGACCCAGGAGATCGTCTGGCAGCTCGACCGGCTCATCGATTCCGGGGATATCCCGCTCATCCCGCTGTACCTCGACTCGCCCATGGCCTCGAAGGCCTCGGACGTCTACCGTCGCCACCCCGAGGTCTACGACGAGGAGACGGCGGCGCTCCAGAAGGCGGGCGGGACGCCCCTCGACTACCCCAGGCAGACCGTCACCAACCAGCTCGACCAGTCCAAGACGATCGAGCACGCCCAGCGGCCGTACATGATCGTGGCGTCCAACGGGATGCTAACCGGCGGTCGCGTCGTCGGCCATCTCCGGAACCTCATCGACGATCCGCTGGCCACGATCCTCTTCGTCGGCTACCAGGGCCGGGGAACCCTCGGCTCGCATCTCCAGGCCGGCGTCAAGACGGTTCGCCTCGAGGGCCAGGTTCGCGAGGTCAAGTGCCGAATCCGCTCGATCGACGGGTTCTCGGCGCATGCCGACGAGCCCGGCCTCCTCGCCTGGCTCGGCCGCTTCGGTGGGGGCCTCAAGTCAGGCGATCCCGGCTTCCCGCGGCGGGTCTTCCTCGTTCACGGCGACCCCGAGGCCCAGGTGGCGCTGGCCCCCAAGGTCACGGCCCTGGGCTTCGACGTTCACGTCCCGATCTGGCACGAGCGGGTGGCCCTGGACTGACCCGAGCCACGAGCGCGGCCGCCGCGTCGAGGCGTCGCCCGTTCAGCGACGCGGTCGGGGCCTCGTGCGGGCGGCTATCCGATCGAGGGTCCCGGTCCAGCCAGGATCGAACGGATGGCCGGGCTCGTCGAGGTCGATCACCACCGGCGCATGGTCCGACGGGATGGGCGGCCCCTTCCGGGCCTCCCGATCGATCTCGGCCCAGACGACCCGATCGGCGACCGGCTGCGTCGCATACAGGAGATCGATCCGCATGCCCTCGTTGCGGTGGAACATGCCGGCCCGGTAATCCCACCAGGAGAACCTGCCGGGCTCGAGGTTCACCTTGCGGTAGGTGTCCACCAGACCCCAATTGCGGAGCCTCGTGAGCTCGGCGCGCTCGGGCTCGGAGACGTGTGTGCCGCCGTGGGCGGCGACGGGATCCCAGACGTCGGCATCGGTCGGGGTCACGTTGTAGTCGCCGGCCAGGAGCAGTGATTCGGTCGGGGAGCGGGTCTCGGCGAGCCACGCGCTGAGGCGCTCGAACCAGCGCAGCTTGCCCTCGTAGAACGGTGAGCCCACGACCCGGCCGTTGGGGGCGTAGATCGACACGACGCGGATCCCGCCACAGACCGCGGACAGCATCCGGGCCTCGTCGAACGGGTTGAAGTCCTCCTCGGACACCGCGACGGTCGCGCCCGACGAGCTGTCCCGGACCGGGCCGTCGCCGAAGTTGGTGATCACGTCCTCGGCCCCGACGCGGGTAGCGATCGCGACGCCGTTCCAGCGGCCCTCGCCGTGGTGGACGAGGTCGTAGCCGAGCATCCGGAAGGGCATCACCGGGGCGTCGGCGTCGGACAGCTTGGTCTCCTGCATCAGGAGGACGTCCGGCTGGACCTTGCCCAGCCACGCCTCGACGGCGTCCATCCGGGCCTTGAGCGAGTTGACGTTCCAGGTTGCGATTCGCACGGGTCAGTACCGGCGCCCGCGCTGCCTGGCCAGATCAAAGGTCGCGGTATCGGCGATGGCCATGACCGCCATGGTCCCAGCCTGCACGGGGTCGCTGACGACCAGGTCGGCGACGTCGGTGATCGAGCCGACCTGGTTGAGCGAGATGATCGGGATGCCCTGCTCTTTGAGCTCCCGTGCCGCGGCGGTGATCTCGCCGCCCATGATCGAGCCGGCCAGGACGAGGAGGCGGGCCCGGGGCAGGTCGGCGACGGCCCGCACGGCGGCCGCGATCTCGGCCTCCCCAACGAGGGCGATCGTGTCGACCGAGATCCGCTCGCCCCGGAGGTTGTGCCGGTCCGCCTCGCTCACCGCCCCAAGGGCGACCTGGCCGACCTGGGCGCCGCCGCCGATGACGATCACCCGCTTGCCGAAGATCCGGTCGAGCGACCGGGTCACCCGGTGGGCCCGTACGCCCGGCGTCGCATGGACCGTACGGACGAGCTTCTCCTCGTCGAGGCCTTCGACCTCGATCTCGATCTCGACCCGATCGGCGGTGCCGTCCTCGGCCGCCAGGCGGCGAACCGTCGACAGGGTCCGGAGGGTCCCGCCGGCGGCGCCGAGTCGGTCGATCAGGACGGATACCGAGGCCGCGAGGTCGTCGACGACGGCCCGGACTGCGACGGTAGGGGGAAGGGTCGAACGACGAGCCATGCGGGTTCGGTCGACGTCAGCGTCCGCGGAGGTCGGAGACGCTCATGTGGTGGGGATCGAGCCCACCGGACGCGTCATGCTCCTCGAATGCCAGGCCGAGGGCCTGGAAGGCCGCTCGGGTGGCGGCCGGATCGGAGGTCGTGAGCATCAGGGCGCCGTCCGTGTCCTCGGCCACGCCGACGATGCCGGTGATGTTGACCGACCGCTCCGCCAGCGCCGATGCGACCCGCGCCAGCGAACCGGGCTTGTCGTCCAGCTGGACGGTGAACCAGACCGACAACGGGCACCTCCTGTCCGGTGATGGTAGCCGACCAGCTACCCTTCGCCCGATGCCGCAGGCCACCATCCGTTGCCGATCGGGGCCGCCGGGATGCTCGTGAGCCAGGGCCCTCCGGCCGCCGGCCCGCTCATCCAGGTATTCGGCCGCGACGACTCGTCCGAGACGCGGGCCGCCCTCCGCTTCTTCAAGGAGCGCCGCCTGGCCGTCCAGTTCGTCGACCTGCGGCGGAAGCCGATGGCGGCCGGGGAGCTGCGTCGCTTCACCGAGCGACTGGGCCCAATGGCGCTCGCCGACACGAGCGGGCGGGCCTGGACCGACGCCGGCATGGGCTACCTGCGGACGACGCCCGACGAGCTGGCGGGGCGGCTCCTCGCCGATCAGCGCCTGCTCAAGCTGCCGCTCGTCCGGGTGGGCAACGGCTTCGCCGCCGGCCGTGACGAGGCCGCCTGGCGCTTGCTCCTCGCCGCGCCCTGAGCCCCCGGCCACGACGCGGCGCCAGTGCTCAGGCCCCGCGCGCCCGCACCCAGAGGCCGACGCCCACGACGACGCAGGCCGCGCCGATGACCGCCCACCTCGGATCGCCGACCATCACGCTTCGGGCCGCCGTTAGGATCCCGAGGCCCTGACCGATGAAGATCAGGCCGGCCACGATCAGCGCCCCGGCCAGGACGCGGCGGAACGGTGAGCGGTCGGGAGAGCCCAGGTCGGCCATCGGGGTAGGATCGCATCCCCGCCCGATTGGGGCCGTCAATGGAGGTTCCAGCGTGGCCAGTGAGCACCCCGGCGAGCCCATCAGCGACCATCGCCGGAGCGGACGGCTGACGATCGGCCCGCGGGCCGCGGCCAAGATGGATTCCGATCCGACGATGACCGAGGATCGGAAGCTGCTGGAGACGGAGGAGCGACCTGCCTTCCTGAACACGGACCCGTGGCGGGCCCTCCGGATCCTTGCCGAGTTCGTCGAAGGCTTCGATGCCCTGGCCACGCTCGGTCCGGCCATCACGATCTTCGGTTCGGCCCGGGTGGCCGAGGATTCTCCGACCTACGTCCTGGCCAGGGACATCGGTCGCCGCCTGGCCGAGGAGGGCTACGCCATCATCACCGGCGGTGGACCGGGCGCGATGGAGGCGGCCAACCGGGGATGCCAGGAAGGCGGCGGCATGTCCGTCGGCTGCAACATCGAGCTGCCTCACGAGCAGGACGTCAACCCCTACGTCGATCTCGGTGTGGAGTTCCGCTACTTCTTCGCCCGCAAGACGATGTTCGTGAAGTACGCCGACGGCTTCGTGATCCTGCCCGGCGGCTTCGGGACGATGGATGAGCTGTTCGAATCGCTGACGCTCATCCAGACCGGCAAGATTCGGCACTTCCCGATCATCCTCGTTGGGACCGAGTTCTACGGCGGTTTGATCGGCTGGATCCGGGAGCGGCTCCTCGCCGACGGCATGATCGACGAGGCGGACCTGGACCTCCTGGCCCTCACCGACGACCCGGCCGAGGTTGTCCGGATCATCAAGACCAGCTCCCGGCGAAAGCTCGGCGACAAGGGGTGCTAGTCGGAACGCCGACGCTCAGTCGCGGGGGACGGCGATCTCGATGACGTCGCCGTCGATCCGGACGGGGTAGTAGCGGAGGCGGCGCACCCGGGTGTTCCGGCGCGCCTCGGTCTTCTTGCCCGGGGGGTCGGTTCGTTGGTCGCGGCCGCCGGGGGTCCAGGTCGGGTGGTACGTCCCGTCGGCGTCGAGGCCGCCCGTCGTCGGCATCTGGACGACATCGCCCGTGGCGAGGTCGAAGCGGCCCTGGTGAAGGGGGCAGGCGACGACGCAACCGTCGAGCTCCCCGAGGCTGAGCGGCGCCGCCATGTGCGGGCAGCGGTCGTCGATCGCCGTGATTCCGTCGCTCGTATAGGCGATCAGGATGTCGAGATCCCCGACGGTGACGCGCCGCATTGCGCCGGGCGCGATCTCGCTCAGGGGGAGGAGCGCCGTCCACGGCGCCCTGGCGGTTCCGATGGCCGCAAGCCGTGGCGGAAAGGGCGCGACAGGCGGGCGGGTGTCGATGTTCACTCGGCCCAGCGTAGCGCAGGAACGGCAGCGGCCCCGCCCGGAGACCGGACGGGGCCGCTGCGCGCGACGAGGGTGGGTGGCTTCAGTCGGCGGCAGGGAGCGTCGGCGACTGGCCGGTGGCGGAATGGGCGGTACCGGCGGCGCCCGGAGCAGCGCCAAGGTGCTGGCGCAGCGGGATCTCGTGCATGGCTGCCGCCGCGATCGCGCCGATGGCTGCCGCACCGACGCCGATCCAGAAGGTCGACGCGACCCCCAGGCTGAAGGCCTGGTGGATGCCGAACACGATGTTCGAGATGAACGGCTCGACCACGGGCCGAACCTGGCTGGGTAGAGAGCCCAGGATGGCCGTCCCGAGATCTCCGACGCCGGTCAGCTTGTTGAAGTCGAGGGCGCCGCTGCTGCTCGCCTGCGTGAAGCCGTCGACGACCGGCGCTGGGACGCCGGCGGCGCTGAGCTGGGGCGCGAACTGACGCTGGAACTCGGCGCCGAAGAGCGTGCCCACGATGGCCAGCGAGATCGTGCCGCCGATCTGGCGGAAGAAGGTGAGGTTCGAGGTCGCAACGCCGAGCTCGCTGAAGGGCACGGCGTTCTGGACGATGATCGTGAAGACAGCGAAGGTCGGCCCGACGCCGATCCCGGCGATGAACATCCAGGCCCAGACGATCGGCAATGGGGTATCGGCTCGCAGCTGGGTCATGAGAGCCGTCGAGATGCCCATGACGACGATCGCCCCAACCACGAGCCACTTGTAGCGACCGGTCCTGGCGACGAAGAGGCCCGAGGTGATCGAGCTGAGGATCAGGCCGACCATCAGGGGCAGCGCCGCGAGCCCGGAGTTCGTCGGCGAGAAGCCCTGCACGAACTGGAACCAGCGCGGCAGGAAGATGATCGCCCCGAAGAAGGCGAAGGCGGCGAAGAACGTCGCGATCATCGACGTCGTGTAGGTCCGGTTGCGGAACAGGTGGAGCGGGACGATCGGCTCCTTGGCCCGCGACTCGGCCCAGACGAAGAGGACCAGGCCGATGAGCGACAGGCCGATCAGCTCGGCAATCGAGACGCTGAGCGACAGGCTGCCGACCTTGAAGGCGATCGCGTCGAACCAGTCGTTGAGGCCGTGGGTGACGGGGTTCGTCTGGCCCTTCTCGGTCAGTCCGATGAGCAGGATCGCCGTCGCGATCGTGAAGATCACGCCGCCGAGAATGTCGAAGTTGCGGGTCGCTCGCGGGTTCTTCACGACCGGCAGAAGGCGCCAGATGAAGTACAGCGAGACGAGCCCGATCGGGATGTTGACGTAGAAGATCCAGTGCCAGCTGATGTGCTCGGTGAGGTAGCCGCCGACGAGGGGACCGACGATGAAGGCGATGCCGAAGACCGCTCCGAAGAGGCCCTGGTACTTGCCACGTTCAGCCGGCGTGAAGAGGTCGCCGATGACGGCGAGGGCAACCGGGAAGAGCGATCCGGCGCCGATGCCCTGGAGGCCTCGGAAGATGATCAGCTCGGTCATGTTCTGCGACAGGCCCGACAGGGCGGAGCCGACGAGGAAGATCACGATCCCGATCATGAAGATCGGCTTGCGTCCGAAGAGATCGGAGAGCTTGCCCCAGAAGGGGACGCTGATGGTGCTCGTCAGCAGGTAGATCGTGACCGCCCACACGTAGATGTCGTTACCGGCGAGCTGGGTCACGACGGTTGGTAGGGCAGGACCGACGATCGTCTGGTCGAGGGCGCCGAGGAAGAGGCCGAGCAGGACCGCGAAGAGGATTTCCATCTTCTCGCGGAGGGGCAGCCCGAGGGCCGGATCTTCGTCGAGCGACGGCGTGATCACGCCGCCTTCATTGGGGAACGCTTCCATGAGGGGTCAGTCCAGTCCTTTCGTGCGGGGGCTGTCGAGATGGTTGTGACCGGTAACGTCGGATCCGAACTCCGCCACGACGGCCGTTCGGATGTCGTCGAAGGCCAGGGCGACGCGCGCCAGCTGGCTCGCATCCAGGTGGGCCAGGATCGCCTGGAGGCGGTCCTGCTTGACGGCTTCGGTCTCGTCGAGGGCCCGGCTGCCGCCGTCGGCAACCCGGAGGAGGACGACCCGGCGATCGTCGGGAACGCGCACGCGCTCGACGAGCCCGCGCTCCTCCATGCGATCGATGATCCCGGTCGCGTTGCTGTCCGAGACGTCGAGGAATTCGGCCATCCGGCTCATCGGCATGTCGCCGTGGTGCTCGAGGAGCCAGAGGACGTGCATGTGGGTCATGCTGACCCCCGACTTCACCAGCCGGCCCGTGCCGGCGCAGCGGAATCCCGCGATCATGTCGTGGATGCCGCCCGCGATCCGAGCGATCGGATCGTCGACCGCGACGGGCGCGTTGGCCGTTGAAGTTCCGTCGACAGAGACACTTGCGTTGCCAGCGATAGTTCGCATGTTGTGAATAATCTAGCAACTGGCAACGATTCCGTCAATCGCCGGCTACGGCGACCCCAGCGGAGGATGCGATGCGCTTCGCCCTGATGATTGAGGCCCAGCAGGGTCTCTCGTACCTCGACCAGCTGGCCCTGGCCCGGCGGGCCGAGGGGGCCGGCTTCGAGGCCTTCTTCCGGAGCGATCACTACGCCAGCTTCCCGGGACCCGCCGACGGCCCGACGACGGACGCTTGGGCGATCCTGGCCGGCCTCGCCCGGGAGACGGACCGAATCACGCTCGGAACGCTCGTCAGCCCGGTCACGTTCCGGCTCCCCGGCAACTTCGTCAAGGTCGTAACGACCGTCGACGAGATGAGCGGCGGTCGCATCGAGGTCGGCGTGGGCGCGGGTTGGAACGAGGCCGACCACCTGCCCCTCGGTCTCGAGTTTCCCGAGATCGCGGAACGGGCCGATCGGATGGAGGACGAGCTGGCCCTCCTCCACGGTCTCTGGACGGAGCCCGACGGCTGGAGCTACGAAGGCCACCACATCCGGGTCGCCGGCAGCGGCCTGCGGCCGAAGCCGGTTGATGTCCCCGGCCGGCCACGCGCGGCGAACGGCGCGGTGCGACCCCGGATCATCGTTGGCGGGGAGGGCTCGCCACGGAGCTACCGAATGGCTGCTCGCTACGCCGACGAGTTCAACCTGTCCTCATCGTCGCCCGAGCAAGTAGCCGAGCGGCTCGCCGCCCTCGACCTGGTGCTGCTCGCCGCGGGCCGTGAGCCGGCCTCGATGACTCGATCGGCGATGGTCGGGACCATGATCGGGCGGGACCAGGCTGAGGTCGATCGACGCCGCACCACGTTGCTGGGGGCCCTTGGCGTCGCCGCCAGCGGCGGCTCCGAGTGGTACGAGGGCCGGCGGGCTCGTTGGATCCTCGGGACGCCCGACGAGGCAAGGGCCATGGTTCGCCGCTTCGCCGAGGCGGGCGTCGAGCGGCTCATGCTCCAGGACTTCCTGCCCCGGGACCTCGAGATGGTCGACCTCATGGGCGACGAGCTGGTCGGGCGCGTCTGAAGGCTCAGAAGCCTCAGCGGCCTGCCGGGACCCACGGGATCGGGGCGCTCGCGGCTTGATCGATGGTCACGAACTGGTCGGCCGCCACGTGGGCCCAGGGCCCGACTTCGCCGTCCGGCCACTGGATGCGGACATCGGCGGCAGCCGCGGTGCCGAGCCCAAAGTGGAGCCAGCCCAGCTGCCCGGAGATGTGGCCCCCGCCGATCGTGAGCTCGTGGCGGATTGTCTCGGTCCCGACCTTGACCTCGATCCAGGACCCGATCGCGTCTCGGTTCGGGCTGGGCTGGGTGAGGCGCAGGCCGAGCCAGTGGCCCATCGGCGCGGGCGCCGCGGCGGTTCCGGCACCGACGTTCCTCCAGACGATGACGTCGGCGCTCAGATTGACGAGCACCAGGTCAGGCAGGCCGTCGAGGTTCAGGTCGGCGAGGCCTGCACCACGGCCGCGATCGAAGCTGACGATGCCGGCGGCCGTGCCCGACTCGACGAACCTGCCATCGGGCTGCCCGAGCAGCAGGTTGCTGGGGTCCATCACGGCGTAGTCGGGCTGGGCGCCGACATTGCCCTTCGAGATGAAGAGGTCCAGGAAGCCGTCGTTGTTGACGTCCTCGAACGCGGGGTGCCAGGCCGTCGAAGGCAGGTGCACGTCGCCGGTGTAGGGCTCGGCCGCGTTGACGCCCCGAGCTAGTCCGATGTCCCGGTAGGCGGGCTGGCTCGGGCCGCTGGCGAGGGTCTGGAGCTTGTTCTCGCTCTGGCTGGTGAGGAACACCTCGGGGTAGCCGTCGCCGGTGACGTCCTGGCTGGCGATGCCCATGCCCTCGACCTGGGTCCTGGCCCAGCCTTCGGCCGCGCTATAGAGCCGGGGCGCCCTGCCAGGGTCCATTCGCCAGAGCTGCTCCTGGCCGCTGGCGGAGTCGTAGTAGTGACGATCGTTGCTGACCCGCAGGTCGCGCCGCCCGGACCGATCCCAGTCGCTGAAGAGCATCGACAAGGTGCAGTAGCCCGGGGTCAGGGGAAGCGGCGGCCCGTAGCCCGTTCCTTGGGCGTTGGGGCGGAGCAGGTAGTTCGAATCGCAGGTGTCGCCCAGGTCGTCGTTCGGGGCAAGCGCCAGGTAGTGCCCCACCGCCAGCGTCGGAAGCGTTGCCGGACCCTCCCAGGTGGCGCTGAAGGCCGTCGAGTCGCCGGTCAGCCCGTCGAAACCCAAGGCCGAGCTGGCGTCTTCGAACCGGCAATTGCCGAGACCGCGAAGGATCCGGCTCGCACCGGCCCGCAGGACGATGAGGTCCGGCTTGCCGTCGCCGCCGAGGTCGATGGGGTACGCCCCGGTGACCGCGGCCAGGTCGGTCACGGGGTCGGCGAGCCGGGTGAAGCGGAGGGCGCCGCCCGTGGGGCTGTCGTTGCGAAAGAGGGCCGCGCTGTTTGCTCCGCCGGCGATGTAGAGGTCCGGACGCCCGTCGTCGTTGCAGTCGAGCTCGGCCATCCCGCCGCCGGCCGCGTATCGATAGCCGCCATCGAAACGCTGGCTGATCCCCGAACCGGCCGTGTCGTCGACGAAGTGGGGTGGCGGGGCCGCTGTCGCCGGGGTGGCCCGCTTAAGAACGAGGGCGGCTCCGCCCCCGATGGCGATCCCGACGGCGATGCCAAAGATGAGGACCCCGACGCGCCGTCGCGTCAGGAGCGGCCGGTCAGGGCTGGACAACGTTGCCCTCGTGGTCCCCGGGCCGCCGCCCCGCCGCCTCGAAGATGCGCTCCAGGACCCGGAGGTTGGCGACCGCGTCGGACGGCGGAACCGGGATCGGGGTCCCGTCGAGGACCGCGGCGGCGAAAGCGCTCGCCTGGGCGGTGTACGGATCGGCGGGCTCGAAGGAGTAGACCTGGGTCGCCGGGTAGACGGGCGGGTCACCGCCCTGCGAGAGGCGGATGATGGTCGGCCGATCGGCCGGGATGTTGAACGGGATGTCGACGTCGATCCGGCCCTGCGTGCCGTAGACGTGGACGCGCTGATCGTCCTCGGCCCGGATGGCGCAGGTGAACGTGGCCACGCCGGCGTCGAACTCGAGGATGGCGCTGGCCAGGACGTCCACGCCGGTCGCAGGGTCCGTGGTGATCGAGGCCTCGATCCGGCCCGGCTCCGCCCCGAACAGCATGCGCGAGAGGTTGACGTTGTAGCAGCCGATGTCGAAGAGGGCGCCGCCGCCGAACTCGCGGATGTTCCGGATGTTCGTCGGGTCGTCATTGAAGTAGGAGAACCAGCTCTGGACCGCGGTCAGCCGGCCGATCCGACCGCTCGCAACGAGCTCCCTGACCGCGATCCACGACGGATGCTGGCGGTACATGAAGGCTTCCATCAGCAGGACGCCCGCGCCTTCGGCCACCGCGATCATCCGTTCGGCGTCGGCCGCGGTCAGGGCAAGGGGCTTCTCGCACAGGACGTGCTTGCCGGCCCGGGCCGCGGCGATGGCCCACTCGGCGTGGAGATGGTTCGGCAACGGGATGTAGACCGCGTCGACGGCCGGGTCGGCCAGGAGCGCCTCATAGGAATCGTGGGCGCGGGGGATGCCCAGCTCGGCAGCGACGCTTCGGGCCCGGCCCGCCTCCCGGGAGGCGATCGCGACGACCCTGCAGCGGGCGGCCACCATGATTCCCGGAATGACCGCCGTCCGGGCGATGTTCGCGCTCGACAGGATCCCCCAGCGGAGCTCGCTCACGCCGACGTCACGTCCGCGAGGACTCGGCCCGGTGGGCGGGACGTGATCTCGACCCTGCCCGACGATGTGCTCAAGCTCCGGCTCCTGGGGTGGACACGGGTGGTGGCTGCGGGACCGGAACGAGGTTCGATCCCGGGTCGAGTGCCGTGCGTTGCAGAACGCACTGCAGCGCTGCCCAGCCGCCGTGATCGAGATGGTGGAAATCCGGCTTGACATGGGCTGCTCTCATGCCCGAGCCTAGCACGGGCATTTGCAAGAGAGGAACACAAAATCGGTGTCGGCAGGCCGTGAGGAACTCGGGCAGCGGAGCGAAACGGTTCGGCGCGCGAACCTCAGCGCCATCGTCCGCGCGCTCCACCTTCGTGGCCCACTCTCGCGCTCGGAGCTCGTGGCCTCGACCGGCCTGACCAGGACCGCCATCCGGTCGCTGATCGGCGACCTGGTGGCCGGGGACCTGGTGGTCGAGGAGCCCGCCCTTCGCCTGGGCACGCCCGGCCGGCCCTCGCCCCGGGTCCGCCTCGTCGCCGAGTCTGCGGTCGTCATGGCCCTCGAGATCTCCGTCGATTCGGCCGCTGTCGCGGTGGTCGGGCTCGGCGGCCGGGTCCTCTGGCAGCGCCGCGTCGAGCGGCCTCGCGGCCATTCCTCGCTCGACGAGATCGTCGCCGACCTCAGCCACCTGGCCGTTGCCGCCCGAGCCCGGCGGCCGGCGGGGGAGACGCCGATCGGCATCGGGGTGGCCGTGGCCGGCCTCGTCAACAAGGCCGACGGGCTGGTTGCCTTTGCCCCGAATCTCGGCTGGGTCAACGTGCCCCTGGGCGATCGCCTGGCCGAGACTCTTGCCGTCGGCATCCCGGTCGGCGTAGCCAACGAGGCCGATCTCGGGGCGCTTGCCGAGTCCCGCCGGGGCGCAGCTCGCGACGTCAGTGACGTCCTCTACGTCCACGCCGAGGTCGGCGTCGGCGGCGGCCTCATCGTTGACGGCCTGGCCGTGGCGGGGAGCGCCGGTTTCGCCGGCGAGATCGGGCACATGCCCATCAACCCGGATGGGCGGCCCTGCCATTGCGGGTCGGTCGGCTGCTGGGAAACCGAGGTCGGGGAGGGCGCCTTGTTGTTTCGGGCGGGATATCCGCTCGACGGCGGCCGGGCGGCGGTGGCCGCGGTTCTGGCTGATGCGGCGGCGGGCCAGTCGCGCGCTCTTCATGCCTTGGATGAGGTCGGGCACTGGCTCGGCATCGGTCTTGCCGGCCTCGTCAACATCTTCAACCCGCGCCGCGTGGTCCTCGGCGGGCTCTTCTCCCGGATCCAGCCCTTCGTTGCTGGGCGGCTCGAGGCCGAGCTGGATCAACGAGCGCTTGCTGGGCCTCGCCGACTGGTCTCGGTCGTGCCGGCGGCTCTCGGAGAGGACGCCCCCCTCCTCGGTGCCGCGGAGATGGCCCTCGAGCCGTTGCTCTGGGATCCGGTTGCCTGGCTCGGTCCGCGGGTCACGCTCGATCAACTTGCCAGCGCCTGATGCGGACCGGTCGGCATCACCCTCGGCGGCCACCAACGCGGGGACGGCTGACGGCGCGCTCCGGAGACCCTCGTAGACCTGGAGGAGGGTGCTAGCCTACGGACGAATATCGCGCATATTGTGGAAGTCCATGGGAGGAGAATCGCTAAATGAATCTAAGGAAGCTGGCGGTCCTGGCCGCGACGGCCGCGATCGTCCTGACAGCCTGTTCCGGCACCGGCGGAAGCGGCAGCCCCGGGGCAAGCTCCGCGGCCGCCTGCAAGGTCGGCGTCGCCTGGGCCACGTCCCAGGAAGAGCGCTACAAGCTCCGAGATGAGCCCGCGGTCAAGGCTGCGGTCGAGGCCGGCGGCGGAACGTACATCTCGGGTGGCGACGCCCAGAACAAGGCGGAAATCCAGGCGTCGCAGATCGCGACCCTGCTGGCATCGAACATCAACGTGCTCGTGCTCAACTCCGTGGATCCGGTCGCCGTCCTGCCTTCGCTCAAGGCCGCGGTCGATGCCGGGATCCCGGTCATCGCCTACGACCGCGAGCTCGAAAGCACGAAGGCCCTCTTCCTGACCCACGACAACGTGCTGGTCGGCCACATGATCGCCGACGCGGTGACCAAGGTGCAGCCAACCGGCAACTACGTGATCATCAAGGGCGACAAGACGGAGACGAACCCGATCTTCCTGCGCAACGGCATGGAAGAGATCCTCAAGCCTCTCGTCGACTCGAAGGCCATCACCATCGTCGCCGAGGAGTTCACCGACAAGTGGAAGGCGGAGAACGCCCAGACCGAGATGGAGAACATCCTCACCGCCCACCCCGACGTCCAGGCCGTCCTCTCTGAGAACGACAACATGGCGACCGGTGTCACCGCCGCGCTCAACGGGAACACGGACGGCAAGGTCAAGATCGGCGCCCAGGATGGCGATACGTTCGCCCTCAACCGCGTCGCCCTCGGCAGGCAGGTCGTCAGCGTCTGGAAGAACTCGATCGAGCTTGGCACGGCAGCCGGCAAGGCCGCACTCGAGCTCTGCAAGAACCCCGATATCGCCAAGGTGACCGGCGCGAAGGCGTCCAAGACTACGGGAGGCCTTGACGGCTTCGCGGAGCTGCTCAACCCGGTTCCGATCACGAAGGCCAACCTCCAGGTGGTCCTGGACGCGAATTGGATCACCAAGGACAAGCTCTGCAAGGACGTGCCGGCCGGGTCCGTTCCCGGTTGCTGACGGTCCGTCGCTGATCTCGTAGCCGAAGCGCCCTGCGTCGCGGTCCCACCGCGGCGCAGGGCATCCTCTCTCCTGTTTCTTTGATCGAGGCGTCGTGATGCCCGAGGCCAGGCCAGCCATGGAGACGACCACCACCGGCGCGCCAGGGAAGCGCTCAGCGCGATCCCTCCTGGCGAGCCTTGAGATCGACGGCCGCCTGCTGGGCATGCTGGTGGCCATGGGCGTCGTCTGGATCGCCTTCAATTTCCTGTCCCACGGCCTCTTCCTGTCCCCACGCAACCTCTGGAACCTGTCCGTCCAGTCGGCGGCCGTGGCGATCATGACCAGCGGCATGGTCCTGGTCATCGTGTCGCGCAACATCGACCTGTCGATCGGATCGATCCTGGCCGTCGTGGCCCTGATCATGGCCCTGCTCCAGACGGAATGGATCCCCAACGGCCTCGGGGTCGGCCTGAATCAGCCGTACATCTGGATCCTCGCGCTGGTGGTCGGAATCGCCGTAGGGGCGCTGATCGGCGGCCTCCACGGGATCCTCATCGCCTACATCGGCATCCCCTCCTTCATCGTCACGCTCGGCGGCCTCCTCGTCTGGCGCGGCGCCTCGTTCGCCCTCGTAAGCGGTAGGACGATCGGCCCGCTCGACAGCACCTTCCAACTGCTCGGCGGAGGCCCCCGGGGATCACTCGGGGAAACCCTGAGCTGGGTTGTTGCAGGGGTCGCGATCATCCCGATCATCTATGGCCTCATGGCCGGGCGCCGTCGTCGGCGCAAGTACGGCTTCCCCCTCCGCCCGGTGTGGGCGGACGTCACCCTCGGGGCCATCGGCAGTCTCGTGGTCGTGGGGGCGGTATGGGTCGCCAACGCTTACCCGTGGCCTTCCGCTCTGGCGGCAACGTATGCGCAGGAGCATGGGATTCCCATCCCACCGGGAGGCGTCATCATCCCCACCGGGATCGCAATCCCGGTCCTCATCGCGATCGGGCTCGCCGTGGGCATGACGTTCCTGGCCACGCGTCGCCGATTCGGACGCTACGTCTTCGCCATCGGCGGCAACCCGGAGGCCGCCGAGCTGGCCGGTATCAACACCCGGCTCACGATCATGAAGACCTTCATCCTGATGGGCATGCTCGCGGCCGTGGCGGCGGCCGTGACCTCGGCGCGCCTGAATGCAGCCACGAACGGATTGGGGACCGGGGTCGAGCTGCAAGTCATCGCGGCGGCGGTCATCGGTGGCACGTCGTTCTCCGGCGGGATCGGGACGATCGCCGGTGGCGTCCTGGGCGCCGTTGTGATGCAGTCCCTCTCGTCGGGCATGGTCCTGATCGGGGTACCAACGGCGCTGCAGGACATCGTCGTGGGCGTCGTGCTGGTCACCGCGGTCGGATTCGACACGGTGCTCAGCCGTCGAAGGGCGGCATCCCGATGATGGCCACCGACCCCACGATCAACCGATCGAAGCTCGTCGAGATGCGCCACATCAAGGTTGCGTTCGGCGGCGTCCACGCCGTCGACGACGTGAGCATCGACCTCGGTCCAGGCGAGGTCATGGCTGTCGTCGGCGGCAACGGTGCCGGCAAATCGACCCTGATGCGGTCCCTCTCGGGCGCCCATCGGGCGGACTCGGGCGAGATACTCGTCGACGGCAAGGCCGTCACGATCGCGAATCCGCGCGACGCCAAGACGCTTGCGATCGAGACGATCTACCAGACGCTGGCCCTCGCCGACAACCTCACGGCGCCGGACAACCTGTTTCTGGGTCGGGAGCTGCTCTCGGGTGCCGGCTCCCTCGACGACTCAGCGATGGAGAGTGAGACTCGCAAGGTGATGGGTCGCCTCAACCCGAACTTCAAGAGGTTCGCCGTCCCGGTGCGGACCCTCTCGGGCGGGCAGCGCCAGGCCGTCGCGATCGCGCGAGCCGTCCACTTCAACGCCCGGATCCTCATCATGGACGAGCCCACGGCGGCGCTCGGTCCGGCCGAGACGGCCCAGGTCCGAGATCTCGTCAAGCAGCTGAAGGCCGAGGGCATCGGGATCTTCCTGATCAGCCACGACATCCACGACGTCTTCGACCTGTCCGACCGGATCACCGTGATGTACCACGGCAGGGTGGTCGAGACGGTGAACAAGAGCGACGTCACCACCGACGAGGTCCTGGCCATGATCATCATGGGCAAGGCTCCCGGTGACATCACCGCAAGGGAGCTCGCCGAGCTCCACGGCTAGGCGCTTGCCCCGCTCCCTGGCGCAGCCCCTGCCCTGGCCCGTTCCTCGACCCACCCCCGCGCATCGTCAAGGTGGCGGTCGCTGGACCCCGAAGGCCCGAACCGGAGCTCCATCGCCGCCGATGATCCGGAGCGGCGCGGCGGCCAGCCAGAACGGGCCTGACCGGAGCTGGTCCAGGTTGGCGAGGCTCTCGAGCAGCACGGTCCCGGCTCCGAGAAGCAGGCGATGGACCTCCACCGCATCGTCGGGATTCGGCGTGGGCGCATCCATCCCCAGGAGGGCCAGGCGTCGGTCCGCCAGCCAGCTCGCCGCGGCCACCGTCAGGCGCGGCATGTCCGTGAAGTAGCCCGGTTCGTGGAGGTGGCGGTCCCAGCCGAGTCGGTAGACGAGCCGATCGCCTGGCCGCAGGTCGAGACCGGCGAACGCATCGACCTCGATCAACGACCTGGCCGGACGGTCATCGAGATCCAGGAGCATTGCCGGCCCGACGGTCTGCGCGAGCGGGATCTGGTCGATGGTCGCGCCCTCGGCCAGGAAATGAAAGGGTGCGTCCAGATGGGTGCCCTGGTGCGATCCCATCGAGATCGCGCTGATGTTGGCGATGTCCTCCGGGATCGACATGAAGCGGGTGACGGAACAGCCGGGATCGCCGGGGAAGGACGGCCCGCCGTCGAGGATCGGCAGGGAGAGGTCGAAGACGTGACCGGAGCCCCACCAGTCGAAGACCAAACCTGACCGGGCTTCGTCCCGCATGCGGGCTCCTGAGGACCTCATGACCATGACGATTGAAGTGGCATTATCCAGCAACGGTCTGGCAGGTGTGACCAGATGCGAGGAGCCACCCACGACATGAGGCTTGCCATCAACCGTCCGCTTCGGGCCCTTCCCTGACCGTGGCCATCGAGCCCGGCGCGATCTTGCCGGAGCGTGCCGAGGAGCCCCTCGTGGTGGCCCTCGACATCGGCTCATCATCGGTCCGCGCCGCGCTCCACGATCGCCGCGGGCGGCCCCTCCGCGGTTGCTCTGCCCAGGTTCCGTATTCGTGGGACCTGGCGGCCGACGGCTCCGTGCGGATCTCGCCTCGAGAGCTCCTCGACCTGGTCGGCCAGGTCCTCGACGAGACCGCAACCATCGCCGGGTCGCTCGGCCGCGATGTTCTCGTGGGCGGCATCTCGTGCTTCTTTCACAGCATCGTGGGCCTCGACGAGGCCGGCCGACCGATCTCGTCGGTGCTCTCCTGGGCCGACACGACGAGCGCTGCCGAGGCTTCGGCCCTCCGCGGCCGCATCGACCCCGAACGCGTCCGCAGGGTGACCGGGGCGCCCGTTCATGCGACCTACTGGCCTGCCCGAATCCTGCGCCTGCGCCAGGAGGAGCCGGCGATCCGCCGCTGGAGCGGCCTGGCGGAGCTCGTCGTCGAGATGCTGACCGGACGGGCCGCGGTCAGCCGCTCGATGGCATCCGGGACCGGCCTCCTGGATCGGGCCCGCGGAACGTGGTGGGAGGCGCTTCTCGAGGAGCTGGCCATCGATCCGGCGCACCTGCCGCCAATGGCGACGGACGACGAGCCGATCGGCCGGTTGTCCGGAGCGGCGGCGCGGCGATGGCCCCGATTCGCCCGCGCCCAGTGGTTTGCCGCCTGGGGCGACGGCGCCTGCGGCAACGTGGGACTCGGGGCCGCGCTCCCGGGGACGGCGGCCCTCATGGTCGGAACGTCGGGCGCCCTCCGGGCCGTGGTTGACGATCCCGGTGCCCGGGTCTCGGCCGGCCTGTTCGCCTTCCGCCTCGGCCGCGGCGCCCTGGTCGGAGGCCAGCTGAGCGAAGGCGGCGGGACGCTCGCCTGGGCCGGCCGCCTGCTCCGGCACCCGCAGGCATGGCTGGCCCGACGGGCGGCCGAGATCGAGGCCGACGGGCACGGGCTGACGGTCCTGCCCTACGTCTTCGGTGAACGGAGCCTCGGCTTCCACGACGCCGCGCACGGCTCGATCGTCGGGCTCAGGCCGGGGACGGATGCGGCCTCGATCTATCGGGCCATCCTGGAGTCGATCGCCTACGGCTTCGCGGTCGTCGACGACAGGCTGGCGAATGTCCTCGGTGGCCGGCCGGAGGTCGTCGCCTCCGGCGGAGCGCTCACGACTTCGCCGATCCTCGGCCAGGTCCTCGCCGACGCCCTGGGGCGGGACATCCAGGTCGCCCGCGCCATCGAAGCGTCTCGCCGGGGGGCGGCCCTCCTCGCCCTCCGGGGCGCCGGCCTCATCGACGAGTTCGATGCGGTTCCCGCGCTCGCCACGAAAACGGTTCGCTTCGATGCCGATCGGTCCGAGCGCTACCAGGCGGCGCGGGCTCGCCAGGCCGAGCTCTACGAGGCGATCCTCGGCTGAGGTCGCCCGGCCCTCATCCCGCCGTGCTCCCGCCGGGATCGCCGAGGCGGAGGGCGCCGGATCAGCCCGAAACGTCCGCCGCGGCGAGGTAGCGCGGATCGTCCCGCCGGATCGGGTCGGGGTCTACACCCCGTTCGACGGCCAGGCCGAGCGCCAGGCGCTGGAGCGGCACCGCCGTTCCGATCAACGCCGCGACCGGACCCGGAAGTGACGGTACGTCCCGGGCGAGGATTCGGCCGGCCGGTGTCAGACCCGGGTCGATCTCTCGGCTCGCGACCTCGGCGACGATCGCGCCGACGAGGATGCCGATCTCGCGGCAGGCGCGAAGGAGCGCGAGGGCTCGAGCGATCCGCGCACCACGGGCGGCCGGATCGGTCAGCACGAGGACGAGCCCGGAGTTCGGGTCTGCCGCGGCGAGATGGCCATGGAGCATCGTCTCCAGGTCCCGCATCGCGGCCGGGATGTGGGCGCCCTCCTCGATCTTGAGGGTCAGCTCGCGGGCGGCCGCCCGGTCGGCACCGCTGCCGAGGATGAGCAGGTGACTTGCGGCGGCGAGGCGGGCCGCCAGCGCGGCCTCGGCCGTGATCGCCGGCTCCTCGAGACCCGCCGCGAGGAGAGAGGGGACGGCCTCTGAGTCGATCGGAACGCCGGAGAGGTGGGAGCCGATCGCCGTGGCGGCCAGGATCGGGGACAGGTAGCCGACGGTGTGGCACCAGCTCTGGTCCAGCTCCTCGGTCGCGACGACGATGTCGGCGAGCGCCGCGCCGGGCGAGCCGGCCGAGGCGCTGATCAGGGCCACGACGGCGCCGGCATCCCGCGCGCTTCCCAGCGCCCGGTTCGTGGCCCAGGTGCCGCCTTCATGGCTCACCCCGATAACAAGCGCCCCGGGGCCTCCGAGTTTCGTCTCGAGCGAGCCTTCGAACGCCTGGGCGGCGACCGGCGACCCGCCTTCGCCGAGGCCGCTCGGGAGGCCCGCGGCGCGGCTGGCCTCGCGCAGGATGTCCGCCACCGCCAGTGCCCCGTGCTCACTCGTCCCGCAGCCGACGACGATCACCGGCCGACGCGCCGATGCCGCCGCCCGAATCGCGGTTGCCAGCCGCTCGGCCGCGCTCCCGGTCTCGGCCAGGCGATCGAGGATCCGCCGCGCCAGGGCCGGCTCGGCCTGGATCATCTGGGTCATGTGGTACGGCGAGCCGGGCCGCGCCGGCGGCATGTCGCTCCCCGACCAGGGTTCTGGAGCCGGCGGCAGCGGGGCCTCGGGATCGAAGGGCTGCATCAGCCGAGGATAGCCGGGGGTCGCTGCCGGCCGAGTGGCGGTCTTGCAGGGCGGTGCGTCGAGCGTCCTGGGGTCGCGGCCCTCAGCGCCCGGAGCTCAGCGGCCCGATTCGGCCGAGCGGCCCGTACCGGAACCAGATACGACCGACGAGCTGGGCTACCGGAACCGGTCCGAAGCGATGCGAGTCGACAGGCGGCCCGTAGCCGGCCGCCGCGGCATCGGCGACCGATGCGTCGGCCTCGAGCCAGGCCTCATCGGCCCCGATGACGATGTAGCCGCCGTTGAACGGGACGCGCTCGCCGGCCCGGGCCCGGACACGCTTGATAGCCAGCTCATCGGTCTCCGGCTCGCGGAAGACCACGATCGAGCCCCGCCGCGGCCAGCGTCGCGTCGTGGGATCGACCAGCAGCCAGTCGCCGGGCGCGATGGCCGGCAGCATCGAGGCCTCGGCAACCTTGACCCGCCAGGGCCCTCGGAGCATGACGCGCCTGGCTTTCGCCGCGCCCGGCGGTCCCGGCGCCAGGCCTACGCAGGCCGGCCGGCCACCCGCGTCTTGCCTGGGCCGCCGGTGGCCTTCCAGGCAGCGTCGACCTGGTCGATCAGCTCGAGCAGCTTCTTGGCGTCGGCGAGGTCGGTCGAGGCCTTGACCCTCGACGCCTGCTTGGTCGCCTGCCAGAAGAGGTCATGGAGGTTCGGGACGGTTTCGACGTGCTCGGGCTTGAAGTAGTCGTGCCAGAGGACGTCGAGGTGGTGCTTCACGAGCTC
>JBEPVB010000009.1:0-37519 GCA_041691215.1 Chloroflexota bacterium | reverse complement strand
GCGCGCAGGCGCGGCGGCCAGGTCCAGTCGATGGGCAGCGAGGCCCCCGACAGGGCCCGTCGGCGACCGAGGTCCGTTGCGCCCAGGACGAGGATCCGGTCCATCTGGGTGGCCCGCCCGGCCTCGGCGCCCCACAGCTTCGTCATCTTGCGGCCGGCATGGACCTCGTCGAGGGCGACGCCGGCGAGCTTGTAGCCCTCGGGGGCGGCCGCCTCCGCCCAGACCTGGTCGGCGAGGCCGAACCCACTCTGGATCCGACGGCCCCGGTCAGTGGCCACGTCGCCCACGACCAGGACCACCACGGCGTCATCGGTCAGGGCGCGCCGGAGGCCGTGGAGGACCTCCCGCATGAACACGAGGTACGGCGCGCGGTGGTGGGCGTCGTCGAGCGTCGCGTCGATCGCCTGGGCGTCGAAGCCGAGGAACCAGGTCCGAAGCCAGTTGTAGTAGCCGTATTTCACGACCCGGAGGTAGGGCGGCGAGGTGACCACCAGGCGGGCCCGATCGGGCATGCCCCGCGCCCGCAGCGCGGCCGCCGCCCGAACACCCGCGTCGCGGGCGTCGCCGAGCAAGGCGATTCCCGAGGCGGACGGCGGGGGCGTCCGGTAGAGGCGGCTCAGCTTTGCCCCGAGACAGGCGAAGACATCGCGCTCGGCCGACCGGAACCCTGTCCGCGCCGCGAAGTCGCGGACGTAGCGCGGCGCCATGCTGAAGGTGTTCGGCATGATCTCGGAGAGGTACGAGGCACTCTTGCCGTGGAGGATCCCGGTGATGGCGGCGGCGAGGAATCGATCGACGTGGTCGTCGAGGTCCAGGGCATCGCGAACGTACAGCAGCTGGCCGAAGGTGGTCGGATGGAAGGCCAGGGCGACCTCGGCCGGCACCGGTTCCGGCCCGCCGCTTCGCGGATCCAGCTTGAGGGCCTCGGCCTCCATGAGCCAGCGCGGCGCAACGGCCGGCCAGGCAAGTCGCAGCCGGGCGAGGCGGGTCCGGGCCTCAGCCGGGGTTGCCGGCTCGACCTTCGCCGCCGTCAGGAGGTGGGCGAAGGGGTTGAGGTCATTGCCGACCCCGATCCGACCTTCCGCATCGGCCTGCAGGGGTACCGTCCCGCGACCCGCAAAGGGGTCGAGGACCACGTCGCCGGGTCGGCTGTAGCGGGCGATGAAGGCATGGGCAAGGGCCGCCGGAAAGCTCGCCAGGTATGAGCACATCGGGTGGAACGGATGGCCCCACAGCCGCTGCTGGGCCTTCCATTCGGGCTCGATCCCAAGGCGCGGCAGCTCGGTTGCCAGCTCGAGCGCGAGCTGGCTGGACCCGAGGCTCGGGGCCTCGCTCGAGGGCGACATCTGGCGGTTGGGCTCCCGTCACCCGGCGATGCATCCGCGTGCGCCTGCTGGGGCCGGTGACGATAGCCGTTGCCTCCCCCCGCCTGTCAAGAGGCAAACGCCGGAAGCTCGGCGCTCCCGAAGACGCGCGCCGGCCTTAGGTGAGCGTGCCCAGGACTTCGTCGAGGACCTCGATCGTCCGGTCGATATCGGCCAATTCGATCACCAGCGGTGGCTTGAATTTGAGGACGTCGTGATATGGCCCATCGGTGCTGAGGAGGATTCCGTGGTCCTTCGCTGCCTCGACGACGGCCCCGGCCAGGTCCGTCGCAGGCCCGCGCGATTCGCGATCGACGACGAGGACCGCGCCGATGAACAGGCCCATGCCGCGGACGTCGCCGATCGCGGGATGGCGCTCCGAGAGCCCGAGGAGACCTGACTGGAGCCGTGCCCCTGCCTCGATCGCTCTTGATCGCAGTCCTTCGGCCTCGATGACATCGAGGACCGCGAGCCCGACGGCGGCGGAGACGGCGTTGCCGCCAAAGGTGTTGAAGTACTCCATGCCGTTGGCAAATGTGGCGGCGATGGCCCTTGTCGTCGCCACGGCGCCGAGCGGGTGGCCGTTGCCCAGGGGTTTGCCCATGGTCACGATGTCGGGTGTCGCACCATCGACCTCGAAGCCCCACCAGTGGGTCCCGACGCGACCGAGTCCCACCTGCACCTCATCGGCGATGACCAAGGCGCCAGCCCGGTGGGCGCGCTCGAACGCCGCGGCGAGGTAGCCCGGCGGCGGGACGACCTGGCCGGCGGTCCCGGGGGCTGCCTCGGCGATGAACGTGCCGACCGGGCGGCCCTCGGCAGCGGCCGCTTCGATCACCCGGCCGAGGTCCTCGACGTAGGCCGCCGCCGATTCGGGCGTCCGGTCGCGGTGGCTGCCTCGGTACGGGTCGGGCAGCGGGGCGACGAAGGTGGTCTCCGGACGCCCGGCGCCGCCGGGGCCGTCGAACTTGTAGGGGCTGACGTCGATGAGTCCCGAGGTATTGCCGTGATAGCCACCCTGCAATGCCAGCACTGCCCGGCGGCCACTCGCGGCCCGGGCCATTCGAAGTGCGAGCTCGTTCGCCTCGCTGCCCGAGTTCACGAGATGAACGACCTCGAGATGGCCTGGCAGCGTCGCGACCAGGCGATCGGCGTAGTCGAGGATCGTCGGATGCAGGTAGCGGGTGTTCGTTTCGAGGATGGCCATCTGGCGCGCGGCTGCCTCGACCACCCTCGGATGCGCGTGCCCAACGTGGGCGACGTTGTTCACGAGGTCGAGGTAGGCCCGACCGTCGCCGTCGTACAGGTAGGCGCCCGAGCCGCGGAGGATGGCCAGCGGCTGCCGATAGCTCAGCGAGAGGCTCCGCCCGAGGCGCTCCCGGCGGCGCGCCAGGAGGTCGTCGGCGGTCATCGTCCAACGGCCTCATGGACGGCGATCCGGAGGGCCGAGCGGGGCATCGTCTCGAACCAGTCGAGCAACGCCCAGGCTGGGTCCTCCGAAACGCGCAGATATGGGTCCGGCGCGAGCCGCGACTGGAG
Source organism: Chloroflexota bacterium (assembly GCA_041691215.1). Lineage (GTDB taxonomy): Bacteria > Chloroflexota > Limnocylindria > Limnocylindrales > CSP1-4 > UBA5189. The sequence goes on along the minus strand of JBEPVB010000009.1, from coordinate 34,616 downwards.
GGCCGAGATCGCGACACTCGCCCCGAGCCGGGCAAGGATCAGCGACGGCAGGGCGTCGAGCTCGTCCTCGGTGAGGGCGCAGGTGGCGTCGAATCCGGCCACGATGCGCTGCAGCACCGTCGCCGGATCGGCCCGGCCGAGCATGGCGTAGGCGCAGGCGACGGCTGCCTCATGGGCCGTCACGGAATGAACGAGGTCGCCGAAGTCGAGGAGACCCGCGACCCGCAGCCCGGCATCGTCCACCACGACGTTGTGGTCGTTGGCATCGTTGTGGATCACGCTCCGGCGGAGGCTCGGAAGGCGGGGGACCAGATCCGCCCGCAGGCCCTCGGCAATGCCGGCGAGGAGCCTGGATCGGACGCCATCGGCGACGTCATCGATGCCCCGGGCGATGACGGCTCCGGCCACCTGGACATCCCACTGGATGGCTCGCCGAGCGGCTGGATGATCGAAGTCCATGAGCGCAGTGGCGCTCCGGCCCATCGTCGCCCCGAGGTCGGTCCAGAGGGCAGGCTCGGGATTCTCGACCGTTGCCAGGAGACGGCCTGGCAGCCATGAGAGGAGCCGGCACCACGGCGGCCCCGGGTCGCCGAGGCCGACGATGGCCTGGCCGTCGAACGTCGTCCTGACCTGCTGGACGGGAACTCCCGCCTCGGACAGGGCCTGCATCGCCTGCTCCTGGCAGTCGAGGAACGCGCGGTCCTCGGCGAGGTTCGCGATCTTGAGGACATGAGCGGGCTCACCGCTCGCATCGCGCACGAGGAAATTCTGGTCGCGCTCGCTCGGAAGGTCCTCGAGGCTGCCCTTCAGGCCCCACCACCGCCGGAGGGCCTGCGCCACGGCCGACCGGGAGATGGTCGGTCGCGAATCGACCTGCGTCGTCGGGTGGGTCATGGGCGCTAAGGGTAGAGGCACGCAGGGCTGCCCGGCTTCAGGGGTCCGGATCGGCCATTGCCTGGGTGCTGAGACCTAGTTCCGGGCCACGGGACCGGATCGACCCCCGTGCTACCTTGCTTGCCGGCGACGGAAACGGGGATGGAGAACCTCGCCACCTCCTGGAAGCGATCGCAGGCCGGAGCAGAGGTCCGCGATCCGCAGCTCGCAGGTCATGACCAGAGAGGAGTGCGTGGCCGCGAGGTCGGATCAATCCCGATGGGCGTGGGTTCGAGCGGAAATCGCGGCCTGGGCTCCGGTCCTCGTCGGCCTCGCCATCTTCTGCCTCCTGGCGGCCTTCATGACGATGGACCCTGCGCCGGGGATCACCCTGAGCAACGGGCCGTTTACCGACGAGGGCTTCAACCTCCTCAATGCCCGCAACTTCGCTGTGCTGGGACGGTGGTCGACCGACGACTGGAATCGCCAGCTGATCACGTTCCCGTACACCCTGATTCATGCCGCGGTCTTCAAGGTCGCCGGCCCCGGCGTCATCCAGGCCCGGCTGGTCGAAGTTGCGACGACCGCCGCGACGGCCGGCGTGATCGTTGCCGGCCTTCGTCGGGTCACGGCCGGGGGGCCGGCGGTCCTCGCCGGGGTCGCGTTCGGGACGTCGACGCTGGTGCTCTACTACGGCCGGCTCGCCCTGGTCGAGCCGCTCGTGGGCCTGGGCCTCGCGTCGGCGATGGTCCTGCTCGCCGTGGGCAGCAATCGCCGGTCGGCCCTCGCGGGCCTGCTGGCAGGACTCGCCCTGGCCGCGGCCATTGCGACCAAGGCCCTGGCCATCCCAGCCGTCGGCGGGATCCTCGGGGCCGCGCTCATCATGGGCTGGCGCGACGGGCCGGCCCGGCGACGGGCCCTGACCTCCGCGGCCACCCTGGCGATCAGCGCTGGGATCTGGGTGATCATCGTCCTCGTCCCTCGTCGGGCGGAGCTCGCCACGGCCCTCGCGACGCTTCCAGCCGAAGGCCTTCCCGCCTCCCTGGCTGATGCCCTGGCCAGAATCACCGCCTACCTCCGTAACGGGGACGGCGAAATCGCGCGGATGGCGCCCGTCCTCATCGCCGGCCTGGCCGGCGCTGGCATCGGCGTCACCCACCGGACGCATCTCGAGCCAGCGGCGCGCAACCTGCTGGTCATCGCCCTCGCCTGCTTCGTGGCCGGCTGGGTTCCGCTCACCCTCGTTCCCTACGTCCCGAACCGGTATCTCGTGCCGCTCCTGCCGGCGCTGGCCCTCCTCGCCGGGCTGGGCGTCCATGCCCTGGCCGTGTGGCATCCGCGGTCCACCTTGATACTGACCGCCGGCAGCCTGATCCTGGCCGGCGCCCTGTCGGCACCAGGCCTCGCGGCCTACGGGGGCTGGATTCGGGGTGGCGGCAGCACGTTGCCCGGGATCCAGGGCAGGTTTGCCGGCCTCGTCCCCCCGGGCGCCCCGGTCCAGGGCGACTACGCCCCTGTCCTGGCAATGCGGGCCACGGGACCGATCATCTTCTCGATCCTCGACGCCAACCGAGGCGACCTCTACGCGGCGCGAGGCATCCGCTGGCTGGTCCTGGCGGATGGCGAAAGGCCGGCCTGGGCCGACCTCCACGAGGCCGCCTTCGGTGCCCGGCGGCTGGTCACCTCGGCGACGTGGGCCGGACACGACGTGGGCCTTTACGTGCTGCCATGAGGGGGCCACGTTGCCAGCCTGCCGACGGCCCTGGGCGTAGAGTGACCGTCACGTCCCCGTAGCTCAGTGGACAGAGCAGCCGCCTTCTAAGCGGAAGGTCGCAGGTTCAAATCCTGCCGGGGGCGCCACCTCGTTCCGTCGCGGCAGCTCGGGTCACATCAGCTCTCGGAGCGCGGGATCAGCGTCCAGGCCATGGCCGTGCCCGCGGCCGCCGCGACGACCCCGACGACGATCGCTGCTTCGATGGAGAAGCTGGCCAGCCAGCCGGCGATCGCCGCGCCGACCGGGAAGCCGGCGAAGTTGAAGGCCATCGAGATCGCGAAGGCGCGGCCCATCCAGGCGGGGTCGGTCCGCCGCTGACGGAGGGTGAACATGGCCACGTCCATCGGGCCGTTGACGACGCCCATGATCGCCATCGACAGGATGAGGGGGCCGAGACCGGGGATGAGCAGGACCGCGAGGGCCGGCACGAATCCGATCATCGGACCTGCAAACAGGCGGACCTCCCGGCCCCGGGTGTCCATCCGGCCCGCGAAGAGTCCTGTTGCCACGCCCACGATGCCCTGGATCGCGAAGACGGCCCCGACGGCGGCCTCCCCGAGGTGGAGGCGGTTGAGGACGACCAGCGGAACGACGATCGAGACCACGCCGCCACTGAGATTCAGGGTGGTGATCGACAGGCCGATGCCGCGGAGGGTGCGGTTCCGCCAAGTGTAGACCAGCCCGTCCCAGGCATCGCGGAGGAGTTCCCCGCTCGTGTCGATCTCGGCGGCCGGTTCCGGCACCGGAAAGAGGACGATCACCGCGATCGCCAGCAACCCGGCGATGACGACCAGCGCGGCCGGGCCGCCAAAGCCGCCGACCATGACCGCCGCCAGGGGCGGCCCGATGATCGTGGCCACGACGTAGCCGTTGGAGTCGATGGCGTTGACGCGCTCCCAGAGGTGGGGCGGAACCATCAGCGGAAAGAGCGTCCGCATCCCGGTCGCGCCGAGCGGCCCGGTCAGCGACGAGACGGCCGCGATGAGGACGAGGAGGCTCGCCGGGAGGCGATCGACCTGGGCCAGGATCGCGATCAGAACCAGCGATGCGACGGCGATGATCAGGTCCAGGCGGATCAACCGCGTCCGGCCGTGGCGATCGAGGAGCGCCCCGCCGATCGGGCTGATGAGGAGCCCTGGCGCGATGCCGGCGAAGGTCACCAGGCCGGCCAGGGCTGGCGACCCGTAGCGCGTCAGGCTGAACAGGACCAGGGCCACCCCGACCATGGCCTGGGCGATCCGGACGAGCTGCATGCCGCCCAGCGCCCGGCCAAGGTAGGGCACTCCCAGGAGGGCCCGGTAGGACGTCGCCGGGGCAGCCTTCATTGGCAGGTGAATCCGTGGGTGGGCATACCCCGATGCTATCGGAACGGGCGGCTGCGCTGACGGTACTGTGCTCGATTCGAACGCAAGTACGGCTTCCCGCGACCACTGCGGACCCCTACCTTCTCATCAGCAACGAGCCGTACCCCACCCGTTACTACCGGACGGGCCTCGGTCGGCCCCTTGCCGCTGTGAAATCGAAAGGCACGCAATGGCAATGGCCACCATGGCCGTGAACGAGCTCGGGCCGATGCTCACCGCCACCGAAGTCGCGGAGATGCTCCATCTCCACGTCAACACGGTGAAGCGACTGGGCGACCGTGGCGAGCTCCCGTTCTATCGGGTCTGCAAGCGCGGCGATCGTCGGTTCCGACTCGACGACGTCATGCGCTTCCTCCACCAGAACCGCTGATTCCCCGCGGGCACTACGCCCGCCCAGAGGATCGGCCCGGGCGGGTGCCAACCCGGACGGGGGTCAGACCGTCCGGAGCGCCTCGCCGAAGACCTCCAGTGCCTCCGCGATCTCTGCGCCGCTCACATCGAGCGGCGGGATCCAGCGGACCACCTGGTGGGCCGGGCCACACGACAGCACCAGCAGGCCCAGGTCGGCCGACCGAGCCACCAGCCGGTCCACGAGCGCCCCGTCGGGCGCTTTTGTCGTTCCGTCGGTGACGAACTCCACCCCGACCATGAGGCCGGGCCCGCGCACGTCGCCGATCCGTTCGTCCTCGGCCATGAGGCGGCCGAGGCCGGCCGTGAGCTCGGCGCCTCGAGCGGCGGCATTCGCCACCAAACCCTGGCCCTCGATCGTGTCGAGGACGGCGATGGCCGCCGCGCAGGCAACCGGGTTGCCGCCGAACGTGGAGCCGTGCGCGCCCCGGCCCCAGCGCTCTTGGAGCTCGCGCCGGGTGGCGATGGCCGAGAGCGGCAGGCCGTTGGCGATCGCCTTGGCGATGCAGACGACGTCCGGCACGATCCCGGCATGTTCGAAGGCCCACATCCGACCGGTTCGCCCGTAGCCCGTCTGGACCTCGTCGGCGATGAGCAAGATCCCGTGCTCGTCGCAGATCCGGCGAAGGGCCCTCAGGAAGGATGGCGCCGCAGGGTTGTAGCCGCCTTCGCCGCGAACGGGCTCGATGACGATCGAGGCGACCATCGACGGCGCGATGACCGACGAGAACAGGGTCTCGAGCTCGGCCAAGGAAGCCTCCCCGGCTCGCTCCTCGTCGCCGTCGAAGTCCGGGTACGCGGCCGGATACGGGGCAAAGTAGACGCCAGGCAGGAGTGGCTCGTAGCCCGTCCGATAGTTCAGCGATGACGTGGTGATCGAGGCGGCGCCGAAGGTCCGCCCGTGGAAGCCGCCCCGGAAGGCGATGATGCCGGGCCGACCGGTGACCCGCCGGGCCAGCTTCAGGGCGGCGTCGATGGTCTCGGATCCGGAGTTCAGGAGGAAGATCGAGTCGATGGGGTCGGGCAGCGTCGCCGCCAGGCGGTCGACGAGGCGGACCACGGGCTGGGAATAGCCCAGCGCACCAGTCGGGCCGATGAGGCGGTCGACCTGGGCGTGGATGGCCGCCGAGACGGCCGGATGGGCATGGCCCAGGGCCGTCACCGCGATCCCGTTGGCGAAGTCGAGGTAGGGCTTGCCGGCCGTATCGAACAGGCGATGGCCGACGCCGTGGCTCCACGAACGTTCGAAATAGCGCCCGAGGACGGGCGTCAGGTGCCCGTTGGCGAGCGCGGCGAGATCGAGGGCGGGGTCCTGGGGGACGTTCATCTGGGCGAGTATAGGGAGCCATGGCGGCCGGTACGGGGTGGCATCATTCCGGCGCACGCCTCCGGCCTCCGCACCCGGCCTCCGCGCCCGCTCTCGAGGTTTCCGTGGCCATCGACTTCCGCCTGACCGATGAGAATCGCCTCGTCCAGCAGACCGTCCGTGACTTCGCCGAGAACGAGATCCTGCCCCACATCCGCGAGTGGGACGCCAAGGGCGAGGTTCACCGCGAGATCTTCGCCCGGATGGCCGAGCTGGGCCTGCTCGGCGCCCCGATCTGGGAGGGCTGGGGCGGCGCCGGGATGGACTACCTGAGCTTCGCCATCATCTGCGAGGAGCTCGAGCGGGCCGACACCGCCTTCCGCGTCGTCCAGAGCGTTCACGTCGGGCTCAACTCGCTGACCCTCATGCAGTGGGCGACCGACGAGCAGAAGCAGCGCTGGCTCGTGCCCCAGGCGAAGGGCGAGAAGCTGGCGACGTTCGGGCTGACCGAGCCCGGCGTCGGCACGGATGCGGCGAACCTCGCCAGCACAGCCCGCCAGGACGGCAGCTCCTATGTCCTGAACGGCGAGAAGGTCTGGATCAGCCTGGCCGACATCGCCGACCACTTCCTCGTCTTCGCCTCGGTCGACCGGTCGAAGAAGCACAAGGGGGTCACGGCCTTCCTGCTGGAGCGGGGGATGGCCGGCCTGACGACCGCCACGCTCCACGGCAAGCTGGGCATTCGGGCCGGCAACACGGGGACCATCAGCATGGACGGGGTACGCGTGCCGGTCGAGCACCGGATCGGCGAGGAAGGCGAGGGCTTCCTGATCGCCATGAGCGCCATCGACCAGGGTCGGTTCACCGTGGCCGCCGGCAACGTCGGCCTCGCCCAGGCCTGCCTCGACGCGTCGCTGAAGTACGCCCACGAGCGCCAGACCTTCGGCGAGGAGATCGGCCGCCACCAGCTCGTCAAGCAGATGCTGGCGAAGATGGTCGCCGGGATCGAGGCCGGCCGGCTCCTGGTGTGGCGGGCGGCCTTCCTGAAGAACCTCGGGGTCAGGAACACCCGGGAGACCTCCCTCGCCAAGTGGTTCGCCACCGATCACGCCGTCGCGAGCGCCCTGGACGCGATCCAGGTCCACGGCGCGAACGGCTACTCCAACGAGTTCCCGGTCGAGCGCTACCTGCGGAACTCGAAGGCGGCCGTCATCTACGAGGGCACGAGCCAGCTGCACACGCTCATCCAGGCCGACTACGCGCTCGGCTACCGCGAGGATCGACCGATCCGCTGCGAGCCCCTCCCCGCCCAGGGCTTCCATCGGGCGCCGGCGTCGGTGGCCGCAGGAGCGGGCCGCGCCTAGCCAACAGCCGCCGCCCGGCCACCGCTGGCGCTGGCGCCGGGCCCGGCCGAGGTGAGCGCCGAGACGGCCGCCGGCCGCTTCAGCGAGGCCGAGGTCCGGACCCTTGCCACGCTGGTCTCGGCGTTCGTGCCGGCGGCCGATCCGGCCCAGATCGCCGGCCTCGCCGCCCAGGCCCTCGTGCGGGCTGCCGATCCGGCCCAGGTGCTCCAGTTGCGCCTGGTCCTGCACCTCCTCGAGAACCCGATGGTCAGCTTGCTGACAGCGGGCCGGCCGCACGGCATCTCGGGACTCTCGGCGGCCGAGCGGGAGCGGCTGCTCCTTCGGTGGGCCCACTCGTCGCTCGCCCTCGAGCGCTCCGCCTTCCATGCGTTCCGGAAGCTGATCTCATTCCTCGCCTACGCTGCACCGGGCCTCGACGGCCCGAACCCGCTCCTGGCGGCCATCGGCTACGCGGCCGATCAGCCGCCGGTCACCGCGGACCTCACCCCCGTTCGGGCCTTGTCCGTGGAACGTTCGCCCGGCACCATTCCCGTGACCCTCGACGCGGACGTGATCGTCGTCGGCGCCGGGGCGGGAGGCGGCGTCATTGCCGCCGCGCTCGCCGCGGCTGGCCGCTCCGTGCTCGTCCTCGAGGCGGGGCCTGCCGTTGACGAGGCAGCGATGCCCCGGACCGAGCTCGAGGCGTTCTCCCGGGTGTACCTGAACCACGGGCTCCTCGCGACCTGGGACGGGGCGATCAGCCTGCTGGCCGGGTCGGGCGTGGGCGGCGGCACGCTGGTGAACTGGATGACCTGCATCGATGCGCCCGCTGCGGTTCGTCGGGAATGGGCCGGCGATCATGGGCTCGACGGAATCGACGGCGGCGAGTGGGATGCCGATCGGGCAATCATCGAGGACGAGATCGCGGTCACGGCCGGGACATCTTTCCCGCCGAAGGATGCGGCGATCCTGCGGGGCGCCGAGGCCCTCGGTTGGGAAGCCGCGGCGATCCGGCGCAACGCGAGATCCTGCACCGACTGCGGATCGTGTCCCTTCGGCTGCCCGCGTGGCACCAAGCTCGCTGGCATCCGCGTCCACCTGGCCGACGCCGTCCGGCTGGGCGCCCGGATCGTCGACCGCGTCCGGGTCACCGGCCTGATCATCGAGGAGGGCCGGGTCGCCGGGGTGGCCGGCAATCTGCTCGTGGAGGACCCCGCGACGGGCATGCCGATGCTGCGGGCTACGGGTGACACGACGACCGCGGCCGTTCGCCAGCTCATCGCCCGCGCCCCGCAGGTCGTCCTCGCCGCGGGCGCCCTCCGAAGCCCGGCGATCCTCCAGGCGAGCGGCCGAGTCCATCCGGCGGTCGGCAGGCATCTTCGGCTCCACCCGGTGCCGGTCGTGGCGGGCCGCATGGCCGAGCCCGTTGACATGTGGCGAGGGCCGATGCAGGCGGCCCGGTCCGCCCAGTTCATCGAGGCCGCCGGCCGCCGACAGGGCTACGTCATCGAGTCCGCGCCCGGGCATCCGGGGCTGCTGGCCCTGGCGATCCCATGGGACGGGGCGGCCGACCACGCCGCCTGGCTCGGCGCCAGCCGGTACCTGGCGCCGCTCATCGCCGTGACCCGCGACGGGGGCGAAGGTTCGACGTCGCTGACGCGATCCGGCCGTGTCCGGATCGACTACCGGCTCGACCCAGCGGGGATCCTGACGCTCCGCCACGCGGCGGCCGCAATGGCCCGCCTGATCCGGGCGGCGGGCGCCCTCGAGGTCCTGGCCGCGGCAACGCCGATCGTCCGGCATCGCCTGGAGGGACCCGATGAAGCGACCCGCTTCGAGGCCTTCGTCCGCCGCCTCGAGGGCCTCGATTTCGGGCCCAATCGGGGAACGGTCTTCTCAGCCCACCAGATGGGCACGGTCCGGATGGGAGCGAATCCGGCCGATCACGCTGCCGACGCCCGGGGCCGCGTCCGGGGCGCATCGGGCGCGGTGATCCCTGGCCTTTACATCGGCGATACCTCGACCTTCCCGACCGGCCTTGGGGTCAATCCCATGCTGACCGTCATGACCATGGCCCGCCGGGTCGGTCGGACCGTCGCGGCCGAGGGTCGAGCGTCTAGCTGAACCGGGCCCCGGAGGGCTCGCCAGCCGTGCCATCGACGGACTGGACCCCGACGGTCGCGCCAGCCGCGGCGCGGGCGGGGAGGCCACCGTTCATGGGGACGGCCTCGGCAGGGTCGACCGCCACCCTCGGCCGGGCGGACCGGCCGCGGGCCGTGACGATCATCGCCACCGCCGCGACGATGACCGCCGAGGCCAGCAGCGTCCGCGGCGTGATCGGCTCGGAGAGGAAGACCGCGCCAAGGGCGAAGGCGACAACGGGGTTGACGTAGGCGTACGTCCCGACGAGGGACAGCGGGGCGTTGCGCAGCAGCCAGGCATAGGCGTTGAAGGCCAGGAGGCTGCCGATGAAGATCAGGTAGACCATCGCCGCGACCGAGCTCGTGGAGACCTCGGACGGATGGAAGCGCCCGAACTCGCCGGTCACGGCGCTCTCGGCCAGGAGCGCCAGCGCGCCCGCCAGCATCTGGACGGCCGTCGAGGTCAGGGGCCGCCGCGGGAGGTCGGCCGCATGGGCCGAGAAGAGCGACCCGTGAGCCCAGCCGACGGGCGACAGGATGAGGGCACCGATGCCGAGGACCTCGAAGGTCACGCCCCCGGCCGGCCAGACCAGGAGGGCCACCCCGACGATGCCCAGGACGATGCCGCCGATCACGACCCGCGGCAGTCGCTCGCGGAAGTAGAGCCAGCCGAGGACCGCCAGCCAGACCGGCATCAGGGCGATGAGGACCGCGGCGATGCCCGAGGCGACCGTCGCCTCCCCGTAGGCCACGAAGCCGTTGCCGATGCCGAGGAGGAGCGCGCCGACGATCGTCGCATCCCGGACCTGGCGACGGCTCGGCCGCGATCGCAGCAGGTCGCCTCGGGCGATCTCCCAGGCCAGCAGGATCGTACCGCCGATCGCGAAGCGGATGGCAAGCATCAGGAATGGCGGGATCGTCTCGATGGCGATCGCGATCCCGAGGTAGGTCGATCCCCAGACGACGTAGAGGGTGGCCAGGGCGGCCCAGAGCTTCGGGCCGCCCGTGCGCGTTGGCATAGCTGACTGGTCCAAGATTTTCGGAGTGTAGCGTGACCGGTGGCGGGGCGCCAGCGACCGCGGCCGGCTACGCCGCGGCCACCGCGCCCGAGGCCGGCCGGCACTCCCGGCAGGCTCGATAGCCCGCGGTCAGGGCGGCCGTCATCGAGCCGAAGGGCCGCCGATGCGGGGCCGTGATCCGGCGGGCGTTGTGGCACGTTGGGAGGCAGACGATCCTCGTCGTCGCCGAGCCGAGGAACCGCCGCCCCGATCGGGCCGCGTCGTCGAGCGCCTCGGGATCGAGGCCCTCCGCGGCCAGGATCGTCCGCTTGGCGGCCGGGCCGCCGAGCGAGTACTGCCCGATGGTGCCGTCGCTCCGGACCACGCGGTGGCAGGGAACCACGAGCGGGATCGGATTGTGGGCGAGGGCCGTCCCAACGGCCCGGACCGCGCGCGGCCGGCCGATTTCGGCGGCGATCCAGCCATACGGGCGGACCTCGCCGCGGGGAATCTCGAGGGCCTTCATCCAGACGGCGATCTCGAACGCCGTGCGGCCGCGCAGGTCGAGAGGGATGTGGACGCGCCGGTTTCCGGCGAGACGCGCGGCCACCGCTCGGGCAAGTCGGGTGGGGACCTCGGTCGCGCGGAAGAGCGGACGGCCGATGCGGCCGGCGAACCGCTCGGCAAAGGCGTCCGGATCTGCGGCCCGATCGATCCATGAGATGCCCCACCCGTTCCAGGCCACGGCGATCGGCCCGAGGGGACTCGGCAGCTCGGCCCATTCGTCGGCCAGTCCCGTCCGGACGAGCGCGCCATGGGCGAGGCCGGCCGGCGCGGGCAGGGCCAGCGTTCCGAGCAGGCCGGCCAGCTCCTGGTCCGACGGTTCGGGGGCAGCATCCCGGACCGCGATGGCCCGGGATCGGGGGGATGCGTTCATGCGCTCAGCTCCTTCGCGGAGGTCGATGGATCGAGGAATTCGGAGGCAAGATGGAGGCGGAGCTCGGAGAGTCCGCGCGAGACCTGGGCTTTCACGGTGCCCTCCGGCCGGCCGAGCGTCGAGGCCGTCTCGGCAACGGAGAGGCCGTCGACGTGGCGGAGGACGACGGCCTCGCGGACGCTCGGCGCCAGCCGCAGGAGGGCCATCGACAGCTGCCGGCGGGCGTCACGGCGTTCGGCCAGCTCGGCGGGCCCGGCCGTCGATGGCGCCGCTGGCTCGAAACCACCGGCGACCAGCGGCTCCAGGGACGCCGGCGGTCGCCGATCTGCGACCCGCCGCCGCCGGTTGCGGGCCAGGTTCATGGTGATCGTGGCCAGCCAGCCCCGCAGTCGAAGGCTCCGGATGCGCGCCGCCTCGTACTCGCCAAGCGCCGCATAGGCTCGGACGAGGGCATCCTGGGCGACCTCCTCGGCATCGCCGGCCACGCCGAGGTAGCGGTGGGCCATCGTGTACAGCCGTCCGGCGTGCGCCTCGACCAGGGCGGGAAAGGCCGCGTCGAGATCCTTGGCGAGTCGACCGAGCAGGGCGTCGTCAGTATCCATCGATCTCCACAACACGGCCCGAGCCGGATCCGTTGCAGCGTGGCGGCTGGATCAGGCCGCGGCGAGGACCTCGACCTCGCCGGTCGGCTGGACGAGGAAGATCCAGACATCCCAGGCGACGTGGCTGACGATGAGCGCCCCGAGGGGCACGCCTGCTGCATAGAGCGCGCACCAGTGGGCACCCGCAACGCCGGCCGCGCCGGTGAGGGTGAAGTTGCCCGAGCCGACGTGAACGCCGCCGTACGCGCCGGCCGCCATGGCAGCGCCCCGCCACCGACCGAAACGGCGCATCAGGGCGGCCTGGATGAGGCCTCGCCAGAAGAGCTCCTCGGCCGGCCCGATGATGGTCGCCAGGCGGGCCGCGATCTCCCCGCGCGCCCTGAGGGTCCGGAGGGCGTAGATCTCGCGGATGTCGGCATCGCCGGTCGCGACGTGGCGCCGTGCGAACCGATCGCCGAGCTGGAAGGTCACGTAGAGGACCGCCGCCGAGAGCAGGCCGAGGGGGATGTGCCAGGGCCTGATCCGGGCGCCCCGAGCCTCCGCGGACGTGAGCAAGGCCAGCCCGCCGAGGCCGACGCCGGTCCACGTCATCCGGTCCCAGAACCTCGTCCCGGGACCACGGAAGGTGGACGTGAAGGCCACCGCCGCAGCCGCCAGCCCGACCGCCAGGGCCAGCGTTCCGGGGCGGTCCTCGAGCCGCTTGGGATCAGCCACGCATGATCCCGGACAGGAGGATGCCGGCCACCAGCAGGCCGCCGAAGGCGAGATGGAGGCGGGCGGTCTGGAGGTCGATCATCGCGATGGCCCGGGCCTGGCCGCTGGCCCCGAGCTCGGCCGACCGGACGACCTGGGCCAGGAAGGGCAGCGACAGGATCGCAACGAGCGTGGCCGGCGGCAGGAGCGCGAAGGCCACGGCAAGGCCGAGGCTGATGTAGGCCCCCAGGACGAGGGCCACGTACCCGTAGTGGGCCCATTCCTTGCCCAGCCGCGATGACAGCGTGACGATGCCGGCCCGGGTGTCCTCGCTGATGTCCCGCCATTCGTTGCCGTGGAGGATGGCCGCCACCAGGAGGCCGACCGGCACGGACAGGATCAGGGCGACGACGCTCCACGTGCCGGTCACCGCGAAGTACGAGCCGACCACCATGAGCGGGCCCATCAGCAGGAAGACGAGCGGCACGCCGAGCGCTCGGTACTTGTACTGGAGCGGCGGCGCGGTGTAGCCGTAGCCGCCAACCAGGCCGAGCAGGCCGAGGACGACGATCGCCGGGCCGCGCAGGACCAGGAGGTAGACCCCGACCAAGATCGCCAGTACGAAGGCGACGCCGGCGAGGATGAACGCACCGCGCTCGGTGATCCGGCCCTTGACGAGGGCATGGCTGGCCCGCGGCGAGACGATCGTGTCGATGCCCTGCCGGACGTCGTAGATCTCGTTGACGATGTTCGTGCCGGAGTGGAGGAGGACGCCGCCGGCCAGGGCCGCGAGGAATGGCACGAGGGCGAAGCGGCCGTCGACCGCGGCCAGGGCACCGCCGGCCGCCACCGGGATGACCGAGGCCGTGTAGGCAAAGGGCCGCAGGATCTCCCAGGCCGCCCCGAGCCGCCGGCGCAGGCCCTCGACGACACCGAGACGACGGTCGTCGGCCAGGACGCCCGGCGCGGGAGTCTCGGCCGCGCCGCCGGCCAGTGCGTTGGACCCGACCGCGACACGATCCGCCGTGGACGCGAGGGCCGGCGCGGCGGCCGCCACCGTGCTCTCGGCCGGGATCGCGGCATAGATCGCCGCAGCCGCGACCAGCTCCTCGATCTGGCGCTCCTCCTGGAGGACCGGCTGGAGCAGCGGGAGTTGGAGGCCTGCGATTCGGTGGAAGGCCATCGCTTTCTCGGCGACGTCCTCGCGGGTACCGCAGAGCATGAAGGCGTCAAGGAGCTCGTCGGGGATGAGGTTGGCCGCAGTCGTGTAGTCCTCGGCCCGCCAGGCGGCCGCGATCGCGTCGCGGAGCGCCCCGTCGAAGCCCGCCCGGCGCAGGGAGATGTCGGACAGGACCGACATCATGTAGATGACGAAGGGCTCCCGCTTCGCCCGATTCAAGGCCTCGCGGCGCGTCTTGTCCACCAGCGACAGGAGATAGCCGGCCGACTCGATGGAGGTCGGGTCCCGGCCGGCCTCCTCGGCCGCCGCCCGGAGACGATCGAGGATCCCGGTCAACGAGGGGATCGATTCGGCCGGCCGGGCCAGGTACCCGTCGGCCTTCTGCCCGGCCAGGGTCACGAATTCCTTGCGGTAGGCGGCGATCACGATCGGGATCCGGTGCGCCGGCGCGAACATCGGCTGGATCGGTGGCAGGCCGGCTGTCGCCGATGGCAGCCGCTCACCGGCCCATAGGGCGCGGATCTGGTCCATTGCGGTCGAGACCCGCTCGACGGCGGTCGTGGGGTCGTAGGGAATGCCCATCTGCCTGAGCCGCAGGGGCAGGCCGGTGCCGAGGCCCATGACGATCCGGTCGGGCAGGATCTCGTCGAGGGCGGAGCCGCTCATGGCCAGCACGACCGGATGCCGGGTGAATGGGTTCACGGCCCCGAGGGCAACCCGGAAGGCCGAGCCATCCCGGTCCTGGGCGATGCCCTCGGCGACGACGCTGGCGAAGGTGATCGCATCGCGCTCGAAATAGGAGTCATGGATCCACACGGATTCCAGACCGGCGTCGCGGGCCAGGCGGGCCCAGTCCAAGACGTCTTCGGGGTCGCCGCGAGCGGCCAGCCCCAGGCCGATCGGGCGGGCGAGTGTACGCATCTTGGCTCCGTCGAGCTCCGGGCGGGAGGTATCCGCAGCCGTTCGCTCACATGCTACCACGGTGTAGCCGGTTATTCGTGGGGCGAGCCGTGCGACAATCGCCGCCCATGTGCCAGCCACCGGCCTGAGTCGCCAGCGTGCTGCCTCCCGTGGTCCTGGATGCCGCCCTCGGCCGGCGCGTCGCCATACACGAAGCCGCAGTCCATGCCCGCGGTGGGCGCGAGCTGCGGGACCTCGGCGACGGCTTCCTCCTCCACGATCCCGGCGATCCGGAGCCCTTCTGGAACCGCCTCGTGGCACCGGCCTGGTCCAGCGACCCGCAAGCCTTCGATCGGCGCCTCGACGAGGTGACGACGCTCTTCGCCACCCTCGGCCGCCTCCCCCATATCCGGACGCTGCCCCTGGGCGGCGAGCCCGGCGATATCGAGGCGCGCCTCCTCGGGGCCGGCTTCCGGCCGGTCGGCCGGGATCGGGCGATGGTCCTCACCGACACGGGCCCCATCCTGGCCCTCGGCCGGGTCCTCGCCCGTCGTCCCGAGCTGCGTGTCGAGGCGATCGGGGCAGGCGGGACGACGCGGGCGATGGACGCCGCGCGCGTCCTGGTCGAGGCGTTCAACGTAGAGTCGGACCGGATCCCGGCGCTGGCCGCCGAATCGCTGGCCGCGGCCCGGCGCCCCGGCGGGGCGTCGCTGTTGCTCCTCCATCACGATCGGCCGGTGGCGGCCGCGAGGCGGGTGACCCTCGATGGCTCGACGTACCTTTCGTCCATCGGCACGATCCCGGCGGTTCGCGGGCGCGGCTACGCGTCGCTTCTGACGGCCGAGGCCATCCGGCAGGCGATCTACGAAGGCACGACCCTCGTCCACCTCCTCGCCGACGCCGAGATCGACAGTGCCGCCCGCCTCTACTCGCGGCTCGGCTTCGAGGTGGTCGGCGGGCCGATCGCCGACCTCCTGACCCGCTGACCGTCGCCCTGGCGCCCCGGTCCTTGGTGGGCGGGATACCATCCGCCTCGATGGTCGACCTCCCCCGGACCGCCCTTCGAGGCGCCGCTCCCGCCGACGCGGCCCGCATCGCCGAGCTGTTCACGGAAGAGGGCTATCCGGTCGCGCCGTCGGTCGTCGAGGCGCGCCTGGGCCGCTTCGCCGACGTTGCCTCGCGGGTCATCGTCGCCGACGCCGAGGGCATCCTCATCGGCTTCGTGGCCTTCCACGTCATGCCTCGCTTCGAGCACGACGACGTCGCCGTTCGTGTCCTCGCCCTCGTCGTGGACCAGGGTGCCCGGGATCGGGGCGTCGGGCGGAGCCTCCTCGGCGAGGTCGAGCGAGTTGCCGCCGAGGCCGGCGCGGCCTTCGTCGAGGTCACCGCCGGCCATCATCGCCCGGACGCTCGCCATCTCTACGAATCGATGGGCTACGACGCGTCCGTGACGGCCTATCTCCGCAAGCACGTCTGAGGCCGAACGGGCGATGACCACGGGGGAGGCGGCGATCCGCGTCCGCGACCTGCGCAAGTCGTACGGCGAGACGAAGGCCGTCGACGGCATTTCCTTCGAGGTCCGGGAGGGCGAGGTCTTCGGCCTCCTCGGTCCCAACGGCGCAGGCAAGACGACGACGGTTGAGATCCTCGAAGGGCTGCGCCGAGCCGACTCCGGCGAGGCGGTCGTGCTTGGCGTGGACACCAGCCGCCAGCCCGAGGTCCTCAAGCCGCGGATCGGCGTCGCCCTCCAGACCGCCTCGCTGTACCCGAAGCTGACGGTCGAGGAGCTGCTGACCCTCTTCCGGAGCTTCTACGGGACGCGCGGCCGGAGTCCGGCCGAGCTCATCGAGCGCTTCGACCTCGTCGAGAAGCGGAAGGCCCAGACGAGGGAGCTGTCGGGTGGGCAGCGCCAGCGCCTCGCCGTCGCCCTGGCCCTCGTCAACGATCCGGAGCTGATCTTCCTCGACGAGCCGACGACGGGCCTGGACCCGGCGGCCCGCCGGGCGCTCTGGGAGCTCGTCCTCGACCTCAAGCGCCAGGGCCGAACGATCCTCCTGACGACCCACTACCTGGAGGAAGCCGAGGTCCTCTGCGATCGCCTTGCGATCATGGACCACGGCCGGATCCTGGAGGCGGGCACGACCAACGAGCTCGTCGACCGGCACTTCAAGGAGCGGGCCGTCCGTTTCACCGCCATCGACAGCCTCGGCGACGAGCGGCTTCGAGCGATCGACGGCGTCGTGTCCATGGCCCACGAAGACGGCGAGGTGGTCCTCTACACGCGCGACGTGCCGGCCACGATCGGCGGCGTCCTCGATGCCGCCGAAGCGGTCGCCGTCGAGCCCCAGAACCTCATCATCCGGCGCCCGACGCTCGAGGATGTCTTCCTTGCGCTCACCGGCCGCGCCTTGCGCGACTGAGGACCTCCGATGCAGGCACTCACCCAGCTCACGATCGCCAACATCCGGAGCTTCATTCGCGATCGCGCCGCGCTCTTCTGGACGCTCGCCTTCCCGCTCATCTTCATCCTCATGTTCGGCTCGATCTTCAGCGGCGGTGGCGACCCGGTGCAGACGTACGCATGGGCCGATCTCGATGGCAGCTCGGCCTCGGCCCAGCTCCGCTCGGCGTTCGCGGCGGTCCCTGCGGTTGAGCTCAAGGACGAAGCGGAGGACGCCGGCGTGAAGGAGATGCGGGACGGCAAGGTCCGCGGGGTGCTGGTCGTGCCCAAGGGCTACGGAGCGGCGATCTCCGCCGCCTCGAGGGCAACCTTGCCGCCGGTCGCGATCACCGTCTACGTCGACCCGACCCAGCAGAGCGCATCGGCCCAGACGGTCGGCCTGGCCCAGGCCATCCTCGGCCAGGTGAACCTCGCCGCCACCGGCCGCGGCCCCGCGGTGGTCACGGCGACCAAGGCCGTCCAGACGCAACAGTTCTCGTACATCAGCTATCTCGTCCCGAGCATCCTGGGCATGGCCCTCATGCAGCTCGGCATCTTCTCCGCGATCCCCCTCGTGGCCGATCGCGAGAAGCTCATCCTCAAGCGCCTGAGCGCCACGCCGCTGAAGCGCTGGCAGCTGGTCGGCAGCAACGTCGTGATGCGCCTCCTCATCGCCATCGTCCAGACCGTGATCATCGTGGCGGTCGGGTCGCTGGCGTTCCACGTGGAGGTGTCGGGGAGCTATCTCCTCATCGGGGCCCTCGTGATCCTCGGCTCGATGTCGTTCATCGCCCTCGGCTATGTCATCGCCTCGTTCGCCCGGACCGAGGACGCCGCGAACGGCATGACCAGCGTCATCCAGTTCCCGATGATGTTCCTGTCGGGCACGTTCTTCCCGATCGACGGCATGCCCGCGATCCTCAAGGTCGTCGCCCACGTCCTGCCCTTGACGTACCTGTCCGATGCCCTCCGCCAGGTGATGGTGGGCGGCACGCCGATCGCGTCGCTGGCGACCTGTTTCGCCGTGCTCGGGATCTTCCTGGTTGGCTGCTTCGCCATCTCGGCGAAGTTCTTCCGCTGGACCTGAGACCCGTCGCGCGTCCCGTCGCGCACCGCCCTACCAGCGGTCGGTATGAACCAGCTCCTCGAGGAGGCGCCGGCCACCCGCCTTGAGCGGCCGAGCCAGGTCGTCGGGATCGGCCGGGTAGCCGAACGAGAGCAGGAACCGGCAGGCGAGGTCGTCGGGGTAGCCCAGCAGCTGGCGGGTGAGGCCGGCGTCGTAGACGGTGGCCGGGCAGCTCCCGATGCCGAGCGCCCAGGCCGCGAGGATCATGTTCTGGGCGGCGAGCCCGAGATCCCAGAGGACCGACAGCGGTTGCCCCGGCCCCTCGGGATCCGGGGTCACGAGGGCCACCGCGACCGCGGCCCCGGCCAGGTGTCCCCCATAGGGCCCCACGGCCGCGAGCTCCCCAAGGAGGGCTCGATCGGTGACGACGATGAAGGCCCAGCGCTGCGAGTTCTTGGAGCTGCCGGCCCGGCGGCCGGCGTTGAGGATCGCCTCGAGGTGGCCCGCTTCGAGCGGCCGGTCGGCAAAGTCACGAACCACGCGAAGCGTCGCGATGGCCGTCTCGACGTCCAACGCCTTCAGTCTCCGTCGCCCAGCGCCGGGACGGCCACGACGGCCGCCATCGCCGCTCTGCCGATGGTCGGGCCTCGGGAGATCGCCGAGAACTCGTGGTCGGGCTCGATGGGCCGCCGGGTGTCGACGGCCTCGGCGGCGCGGGCTGCCTCGTCCGGCGAGAGGGGGCCCCCGAACGCCGTCGCGAGGAAGCGCCCGATGGCCGCCCTGTAGGCGCGGGACTCGTACAGCCAGCTGTGCTGGCCGCCGGGGATCACGAGCGCTTCGACGGTGGCCGCGGCGGGGTCGTTGGCCCTTGCCGCCCGGACCGCCGTCACGAGCCGCCCGAGGTGGCTGAACGGCACGACCCGGTCATCCGTCCCGTGGATAGCCAGGATCGGCCCGCGGAAGCGCCGGATGGCCGTCGAGGCGGAGATCGCGTTGACGGCGTGGCCGCGCGGTCGGAGGTAGACACGCGTCGTGACCCAGGCCAGCGGATAGGCGATCGCATCCGGAATCGGCAGGTGGGCAAGGCGGAAGGTCTGGCGGGTCAGCCGGTCGGGATCGGCCGGCGTGGCCGTCAGGACCGCCGCCGCGACCCGCGGCTCGGCCGCGGCCGCGAGGATCGCCCCGATGGAGCCCATCGAGTGGCCGAGGACCGCGACCTGGGTGACCCGCTCGTCGGCGAGGGCCGTTTCGACCGCGGCCAGGGCGTCGGTCCCGAACTCGCCGGCGCTGACTGGCATCGTCTCAGCGGCGTTGAGGCCATGGCCCCGAACGTCCACGGTCAGGACGCTGAAGCCGATGGCGTGGAGGAACTCGGCGTTCGGGAGCGTTCGATGGCGAGCTGATTCCCAGCCGTGGACGAGGACGACCGCCGGCGCGGGCGTGCGCGCGGCCGGCATCCACCAGGCGGGAAGGTCGAGGCCGTCGGGCGTCCGGACGGACCAAGTCTCGAATTCCAGGCCGAAGTCGGACGGGTCGCTCGTCGGCGCGGCCGGACGGGGATAGCCGGCTCGCTCGCGGTAGACGTGGGCAAAGCGCCAGGCAAGCGCAAAGGGCGCGGCGGCGGCCATGGCGGCCAGGCCAGCCCGTCGCTTTCGACCGAGGGAGGACATCCGCTACAGGGGACGGCACCCCGGGCCACCTGTCAACTCCTGACGCGGCAGTAGGTGCACGTACACTGATCGGATGCCAAAACGGGATCCGCATGATGTCCTCGGGGTCGCCAGGGGCGCGTCTCAGGCGACCATCAAGGCAGCCTGGCGGAAGCTCGCCCGGGTCCACCACCCCGATGTCGCCGGGGCCGACACGGCCGCGACCCGGACGGCGACCCGGAAGATGGCCGAGATCAACCGGGCCTACGAGCTGCTCCAGGTCGGGGCCCCCGGCCATCACGACGACGACGATCACGATGGCAACGGTGCGGGACCGCCGCAGCGACGAACGACGTGGCCTCCGAAGCCGCGTCCGACGCGACCCGTGACGGGCCGTCTCGACACCACCGAGACCTTCCGGCCGCGCAACATGACGACCGGTCCCGCCGCCTTCCCGTCCGGCCAGGAGCCGTACAGGAACGAGCGGATCGCGCCGGAGCCGCCCCGCGCCTCCCAGCCGACCGGGCCCCTGGATCGGAGCCGGACCCCGGGCTTCCGGCCGGCCCCCCTACCGTCCGTCGAGGTGGCGGCGACCCACGTCATCGAGTTCGGCAAGTTCCACGGCCACACGCTGGGCCAGATCGCCGCCTTCGAGCCGAGCTACATCGACTGGCTGGCCCGGACCATCTCGCACGATCCGGAGCTCGTGGCCGCCGCCCGGTCCCTGCAAGGGGATCTTGATCGCCGCGGGATCGTGCGACGCCCTCGGCCCGCCCCCGTTCGGTAGGAACGCGCCGCCGCAGAGCCGCCGCGGGCAGGGTGTTCGCCCCGCAGCGGCGCCCCGAAAGCCTCCCGGACATGGACGATCGCCTCTCGCGCGAGGCGAAAGGCGATCGATGACGGCTGGATCGGATAAGTCCCGCCGAGACGCGTGCCGGCTCGAGGCCGAATGCCTGCCTTGGTTACTCGGCTCGTGATCCTCGTCCGAGATCTCTCGATCCGACCGTCCTCGGTTCGAGCGTCCGTTCGAAGACCCGTGACCGACGCCCCGAGTACCCCCGGAGTCATCGCGTTTCGGCGTTGTTGAACCGTATGTCGGGCCTGGGCCAGGCGGCAATGACCACCTCGTCCGGTCCTGTCCCGGGTCGAAGGTCGGAGGCGTGGGCGCACCGTCCCCGGGACCTCCGTACCCTTGCCGTGTTGCCGCCGCGACGCGGCGGGCGGTCCGGCGCTAGGCTGGCGCCGTGATCCCCTTGATCTCGCGGGTCGCTGGTGCGCGCCCGCCACGGACGCGGCTCGCCTTCGCCTGCTCCTTCGTCCTCATCTCGACGCTCATGGCCTGCGGCAGCGGCGGGCCGGGTTTCGAACCAAACGCGACGTGCGGGTCCGACGGCCAGGTCGCCGGCGCCTACCCGGAGCTCGAGGCACGGCTGCCGGCCACCTTCGACGGCAAGGCCCCGACATCGGTCAATTCCGGACGCCACTGCTCGGAGACCGCCCTCGGGTCACTCATCACCCACGACGCCGCCGGCATCGAGTTCGCCGGTTCGGCCTGGGACCTGGGCCAGGGCAGCGGCGTCTCGAGCGCCGTGTTCAGCCTTCCCGGCCGAGACCTGCCGGCTGCCTGGGTCGCCGAGTTCTACGAGATCGGGGCCCGGACGGCCAAGCGCACCGAGAACATCACGGCCAGCCGCCCGGAATTCCCGGGTACGGGAGCCACCTTCCGGCTGGACACCCTGAACGAGCTTTCGCTCCAGACGGTGGTCAGCTGGCAGGACGGGCCAATCGTCCGGGTCGTCCTCGTCGGCACCATCGTTGCCCCCGGCGCCTCGCGCGCGGCCCACGACGACCTCGTCGCGAAGGCGGTCGCCGCCACCGTCGCCCGCATGGCCGCGGCTGGGCCCGTGCTAGCGTACGCGCCGATATGACCAGTCAGTCCGATCGCTGGGCCGTCCGGCGGGCCGCCTGGCGGGGCGAGCGCCTGGATCCCGCAAAAGACCGGGCTCCGGAGCGGCACGACCCATTCGTAACCCTCGGCGACCTGCCGCTCGAGGGCGTCTACGGCCCCTGGTCCCTTGGGCCGACCGAGGCCAATTCGAAGCCCGGCGGCGGCGGCCCGACGGCCGTCGATCACCGTGGCGATCCCCTCGCGCGCGGGCGTTGGGACGACGCCGACGACGTCCGCGACATCGGCCTGCCGGGCGAGCCGCCCTTCACCCGCGGCATCCACCCGACGGGCTACCGGAGCCGCCTCTGGACGATGCGGATGTTCGCCGGCTTCGGGGCGGCCGAGGACACCAACGCCCGCTTCCGGTCCCTCCTGGACGCCGGCCAGACCGGCCTCTCGATCGCCTATGACATGCCGACCCTGTACGGCTACGACACCGACGACGCGGAGGCCGAGGGCGAGTTCGGGACCTGCGGCGTCGCCGTCAGCTCGCTGGCCGACATGGAGGTCCTCCTCTCCGGCCTGCCCCTCGATCGCGTCTCGACGTCGATGACCATCAACTCGCCGGCGGCCCCGATCTGGGCCATGTACATCGTCGCGGCCGAGAAGGCCGGCTTCCCTCGTGCCGCCCTCGAGGGCACGACCCAGAACGACATCCTCAAGGAGTTCGTGGCCCAGAAGGAGTTCCTCTTCCCGCCTGAGCCGTCGATGCGCCTGGTGACCGACACGATCGAGTTCGGGACCCGCGAGATGCCCCGCTGGAACACCGTCTCGATCTCCGGCTACCACATCCGGGAGGCCGGCTCGACGGCCGTCCAGGAGCTGGCCTTCACGATCGCCGACGGCATGGCCTACGTGGAGGCCGCCCTCGCCAGGGGGCTGCGCGTCGACGACTTCGCGCCCCGCCTGAGCTTCTTCTTCAACTCCCACAGCGATTTCTTCGAGGAGATTGCCAAGTTCCGGGCGAGCCGCCGGATCTGGTGGAAGCTCATGACCGATCGCTACCGGGCCGAGAACGAGCGCTCGACCTGGATGCGCTTCCACACCCAGACCGCCGGCGTCTCCCTGACGCCGCAGCAGCCGTTGAACAACCTGACCCGCGTCGCTACCCAGGCCCTCGCCGCCGTCCTGGGCGGAACTCAGTCGCTCCACACCGACGCCTACGACGAGGCCCTGGCCGTGCCGACGGCGGAGGCCGCCCTCCTCGCCCTCCGCCAGCAGCAGGTCATCGCCGATGAGACGGGCGTCGCCTCGGTTGTCGATCCCCTGGGTGGCTCATGGTTCGTGGAGGCCCTGACCAACGAGGTCGAACGCGACGTCTGGCGGTACCTCGACGAGATCGACCGCCGGGGCGGGATGGTGGCCGCGATCCGGGAGGGCTATCCGCAGCGCGAGATCGCCGATGCCGCCTATCGTTTCCAGCGCGAGTTCGACGCCGGCGAGCGGCGGATCGTGGGAGTCAACGCCTACGTCGACGAGGCCGAGGTCACCCGGGTCCCGGTCCTGTCGGTGCCAGCAGGATCCCTGGAGCGGCACATGGAGCGACTGCTGCGGACCCGCCGGGAGCGCGATCCGGCAGCGGTCGAGTCCGCCCTCCGCGGGCTCCGCGAGGCCGCCACCGGGCCCGAATCGAGCGCCACCAACCTCATGCCCCACTTCATCCACTGCGCCGAGGCCTACGTGACGCTCGGCGAGCAATGCGCCGTCCTGCGGGGCGTCTTCGGGGAGTACCGCGAACCGGTCGCCGTCTGAGCAGGTCATCCACCGAGGGAGTCAGATGTACCTCAACGCGCTCGAATTCCTCGAGGAGGAACGCGATGCCTGGCGGCCCTACGAAGCGCTGGCCGGCATCCCCGACGACAAGCTGGACATCCAGGTCGAGGGTGCCCACGGCTGGTCGGCCCGCGACCTGATCGGGCACGTCGTGGGCTGGCAGGAGCTGGCCCTCGCGACGGCCCGCGACCTCGCCATCGGGGAGCGGAGCGCGACCAAGGAGCGCCTGGACGCCGAATGGGATCGCCGTGGTGATGGCATGAACGACGACATCCAGGCCGAATGGCGCGGCCTGCCCGTGAGCGAGGTCCGGCGCCGCCTCAGGGAGGTTCCCGGCGAGCTCCGCGGCTATCTGACCGTCGTCCCGGAGACACGCTGGATCAAGCACGCCGACTACCTGCGCTACTTCCTCGACGAGACCATCGACCACTATGCCGAGCACGCCGCGGACCTGGAGGCGGTCCTCGAGGCAACGGCGTGAGCCCTCCCGAGCGCCTGGCCGAGCTGGCTGCCGAGGCGGCCGCCGACGCTCCTGACGCGCTGCCCGAGGTCGCCGGCGCGAGGACGATCTGGTCGGTCGGGGGCAAGCCGTTCGCCGTGCTCTCGGGCGACACGATGGAGTTCCGCCTCGATGCCGTCATCGGCGCGGCAGCGCGCCATACGCCCGACACGAGCCTGTCGGCGCGGGGTGCGGACTGGGTGGCGTTCCGCCCCGTCGAGATCGATCGCTATGCCGAGGATCGCGCCAGGTCGTGGTTTGGGGCGGCCTACCGGCGGGCCGTCGCCTAAAGCCCATGCCATCGGCTCCGGCTGCCGGATCAGCCGGGTAGGCGACACCCGGAATTGCAAACGACCCCGGCGGGACCGGGGTCGTCGTGGGCTCGGAGCAGCGTGCGGCGGTCGCGACCGCCGAGAGTCTCAGGCCTCGGTGGCTGGGGCTGGTGCGGCAACCTTGGCCAGAGCCTCGAGCCCGAACTGGGCCTCGAGTTGCTCGAGTGGCCGAAAGCCGACCACGCCCATGGGCTGCTTCCCGGGGGAGAAGAAGGCGATCGTGGGCAGGCTCATGATGTTGAACGCCCGCTGGATCTGCGGGTTGGCGTCGACGTCGACCTTGACGACATCAACGGCGCCCTCGTACTTCGCGGCCAGTCGCTCCATCTCCGGCGCGACCATCCGACAGGGCCCGCACCAGGCGGCCCAGAAGTCGACGACGACCGGCTTGTCTGACTGGAGGACGAGCTCCTCGAAGGTGGCGTCCGTGGCGTGCTTCAGCGCCATCGGTGGTCCTTTCTCCCGCGGGGCGGGTGCGTGGTCGGCCCGCTCAACGGGCGATCGACTGGATGAGGCGGAAGGCCTCGAGGACCCGAGGGTCCGCGAGCCGGTAATAGACGGTGTTGCCGTCGCGCCGGGTGGTGACCAGACCGGCCGACCGGAGGACGGCGAGATGCTGGCTCATGTTCGGGACCTGACAGCCGACCCGGGCGGAGAGGTCGCTCACGGAGACCTCGCCGGCGGCGAGTGATTCGAGCACGCACAGGCGCTTGGGGTCCGCCAGCGCGCGGCCGATGACGGCGCCCCGCTGGTAGTCCTCGTCGCGGCTGGAGGTGAGCTCGATGACCATGTCCCAAGGAGTATTGCAGCGTTTGCGCAATCACGCAAGTTCAGACGTGGGCCGCCGCGGACACGCGACGACGGGCCGGGAGCCGCCTGTACCATCGGGCGCATGTCCAGGCCCGAGCTCGTCACCCTCGCCCAGGTCGACGCCGCTCGCGAGGTCATCGCCGGCCGCGTCCATCGAACGCCCCTGCTGAGCTCCATCGCCGCCGCTGCTCAGGTCACGCGGGCGACGGGCGTGCGCCTGGCGGGGGAGCGCCTCTTCCTGAAGGCAGAGCACCTCCAGAAGACAGGCTCCTTCAAGCCGCGCGGGATGACCGCCCGGGTGGCCGCGCTCACGGCCGACGAACGCAGACGCGGGATCATCACCGTCTCGGCCGGCAACGCGGCCCAGGGTTACGCCTATGCGGGCGCCGCGCTCGGCGTCCCGGTGACGGTCGTGATGCCGGCGGCGGCCAACCCTTCCAAGGCACAGGCGGCCGCTGGCTACGGGGCGCGCGTCGTCCTCGAGGGCTCACGGATGGACGAGACATTCGCGGCCAAGGACCGGATCCAGGATGAGGAAGGCCTCGTGTTCTGCCCGCCGTTCGACGACCCATACGTCGTGGCGGGCCACGGCTCGGCGGGCCTCGAGGTGCTGGAGGACCTGCCTGACGTCGATGTCGTGGTCGTCGGGATCGGCGGCGGGGGCCTGATCGCGGGGATCGCGGCGGCCGTCCACGGCCACCGGTCCGCCGTGCGGATCTTCGGCGTCGAGCCGATCGGGAGCGACGCGATGAGCCGTGCCCTCGCGGCCGGGGCGCCGGTGCCGATCCAGCCCACCAGCGTTGCCGACGGCCTCAACGCCCCGTTTGCGGGCGAGCTGACCCTGGCCATGGTCGAAGCCCACGTCGAGGACGTGGTCCGCGTCGACGACGCGACGATCTGTGCCGGCCTTCGCTTCGCCGCCGAGCGGCTGAAACAGGTCCTTGAACCGGCCGGAGCCGCCGCCCTCGGCGCGGTCCTGGCGGGCCGGATCCGGGTCCGGGATGGGGAAACCGTGGGCGTCGTCCTGTCGGGCGGCAACGTCGATCTCACCCGCATCGGCGAGTTCATGGCGATGGCCGGTCCTCTCGCATGAGGGCGGCGGTTGCCGTCATCAAGGACGGCTTCGATCAGGCCGTTCGCGCGTCGCGGATCATCCGCAATGCGTCGCTGTACGTCGCGGTCCTTTTCGTGGCCCTCCTCGGCGCCGGCGTCCTGGCCGAGCTCGGCGTGGATTCCTGGGTTAATGGGGCGCCCGGCGTGGGGCTCGCCGCCGACACTGCCAGGGACGCCGTCCTCCGAGCCCAGCTGATCCTCGTCATCGGCATCGTCGCCTGCCTGATCGTCCTCGTCGACGGCACCGCGATCGGGATGACCCTCCTTGCCAGCCGGGCCGTCGGAGCGCCGGTCGGCCTTCGATCGGCGGTCCAGCGGGCGCGCCAGGTCTTCTGGCGCCTCGTCGGGGCGACATTCGTGATCGCCCTGCTGGAGGTGCTTGCGAGCGTCCTCTATCACCTGGCCATCCGGAGAGACACGCCCGACGCCACGGATTTCACGTTCTACA
This sequence comes from Chloroflexota bacterium, assembly GCA_041691215.1. GTDB lineage: Bacteria > Chloroflexota > Limnocylindria > Limnocylindrales > CSP1-4 > UBA5189. The sequence continues at coordinate 8,019 of JBEPVB010000009.1, read as the reverse complement.
TGGTCGATCCGGTTCCCGCGACCCTCGTCTCGATCCCGTTCGTCCTGACGACGACGGCGATCATCCTGGCCGACGATTCCCTGGGCGCGGCCCTCCGCCGCTCGGTCGGCCTCGCCCGGCGGTCCCTCCCAATCGCCATCGCCCTGGCCCTGTTCGGGCTGGCCTTCGGCTACATCGGCGGCCTGGCCGCCAACGAGGGCCTGGGTCTCCTGCTGCGCGCGACCGAGGCGATCAATCTCGACATCACCAGGAACACGGCGAGCTTCCTGCTGGCGGCCGGGCTCGGGCTGGCCCTCGTGAGCGCCTTCGGGAGCATCCTGTTCACGGCCCAGGCCGTGATCTCGGCCACCCAGGCCACGGCGTTCATCCAGTTCGGGGTCCTGCTGCCGGGCCTTGCCCGCGTCACTCCCGTCTCCGAAGCCGCGCCTGACATCGGGATGCCGCCGGACATCGCGCCCCTGGCAAGTGGACCCGGCCTGACCGCGGAGCCAGGACCGTCGGGCGAGGTCGTCGACGCCGTCGCTCCGGCCGAGCATCCTGCGGTCTACGCCACGACCATGCCGGAGGCCATGGCAGCGCCGAGGGCCGAGGCTGGGACGACAACCGGGTCCGATCCCGTCGCGGTTGGGCCGTCGCCGATGAGCGCCTGGGCAGCGTTCCAGGCCCAGCAGGACACCCGGTCCGACGACCCGACCCGGACGCGCTGGATGTCGATCCAGATGCGTCTCCTTGGCCTCTTCCTGTGGATCGTGGCGATCGCGTCGGTCCTGATCGGGCCGCCGCGGGGCTGACGACCTGGCGGGCCCGGGGCGGACGATCGAGCCGGCGTCCGCGGTTCAGCCGACGCCGAGCTCCTCGAGCCTGTCGTCGTCTATCCCGAGGTGATGGGCCAGCTCGTGAATGACCGTGACGCGAACCTCCTCGGCGAGATCGGCCGGCTCGGGGAAATCCGTTTCGAGCGGCATCCGGAAGAGGGTGATCCGGTTCGGGACCATGAGCCAATCGGCGTTGAACTCCGTCCGCGGTACGCCCTCGTAGAGGCCGTATAGGTCGTCGTCGAGGGATAGGCCGTTGTCAAGGAGCTGCTCATCGGTCGGCCAGTCGTCGATGACGATGGCGACTTCGGCCAGGGCATCGCTGAAGGGCTCGGGGATGGAGGCGACCGCCCGTTCGACGAGGCGCTGGAAGCCGACGGGCGTGGGCCCCTGCGAGCGGCGAGATCCACGCAGGCGCTTGGTCATCGCGCCCATCGTAGCCGGGGCCGCGCCCCGAGCGGCCAGCCGCTCGCTGAGCGGGTAGGATGCGGCCCATGAAGGTCGTTTACACGCCCCGGCATCTCGGCCACGACGTCACCCAAGAGACGTATCTCGGCGTGGCGGTCCCGGCCAACGAGGTTGGCGAGCGAGCCGAGATCATCCGGTCAGCGCTCGAGGCCGACGGCGGGTTCGAGCTCGTCGAGCCGACGGGACACGGCCTCGAGCCCCTCCTTGCCGTCCACGACCCAGGGCTGGTCCGATTCGTCGAAGAGGCCTGGGGTCAGGCGCAGCGCGAATCGATCGAGCGAACCTTCCTGGTTGCCGACACGTACCCGTCGCGGGCGATGTTCGAGGGCATGAGCGACGAGGCCCTGGCCCGCCTCCGCGAGCCGAAGGCCGTCGGCGGTCGAACCGGCTGGTGGGGCCTGGATTCCAGCAATCCGCTCGTGGCCGGCACGTACGTGGCAGCCCGCTGGGCCGTCGACGTCGCCCTGACGGCAGCAGACCTGGTCGTCGATGGCGGTGAGACAGCGGTCTACGGCCTGTGCCGGCCGCCCGGCCATCACGCCGCCCGGGCCATGGCCGGGGGCTACTGCTTCTTCAACAACGCCGCCATCGCCGCGGAGTCGATCGGTCGACGGACCGGCGATCCGGTGGCCATCCTGGACGTCGATATCCATCACGGCAATGGGACGCAGCAGATCTTCTGGCGCCGGGGCGACGTCGTCTACGCCTCGATCCACGCCGATCCGATGGACCTCTACCCCTTCTTTCTCGGCCACGCCGACGAGGTCGGGGAGGGGCCCGGCCACGGTGCGAACTTCAACCAGCCGATGCCCGCCGGAACTGCTGACGAGGCCTACCTGGCGGCCGTCGACCGGGCGCTCGAGGCGATCGCCGGGACCAAGGGCTCGATCGTCGTCGTCTCGCTCGGCTTCGACACCTACCGCCTCGATCCCATCGGGACGTTTGCCCTGACGACCGAGGTCTATCACGAGATCGGTCGGCGCGTGGCCAGCCTCGGCCGGCGCCTGGTGATCCTCCAGGAAGGGGGCTACCACCGTCCCTCGCTCGGCGAGAACGCCAGGGCGTGGCTGACCGGCGCCGCCGGCGGGGGCGGCGATGGGCAGGCCGCAGACCCGATGGCCAGCGGAGCTCGGGCGTGAGCCACCACCTGCCCGAGCACGTACGCAAGCTGGTGGCCGAGATCGAAACGGAGATCGGGGAGTCCGACGAGGCCGCCCTGGCCGCCCCGATCGAGGGCAGCGGACCGCTGCGTGGCAACGGTCACGGCAACGGTCGAGTCGAGGATGCCGTGCGCGACATCCTGGTCGAAATCGGCGAGGACCCGGCACGCCAGGGCCTGGTCGGGACGCCCGACCGCGTCCACCGGATGTACGCCGAGCTGACGGCGGGCTATCACGTCGACCCCGACCGCCTCGTGAACGCCGCGATCTACGAGGTCGGCTACTCGGAGATGGTCGTCGTCAAGGACATTCCCTTCTATTCCCTCTGCGAGCACCACCTCTTGCCCTTCTTCGGGACGGCTGCGGTCGCCTACATCCCCCGCGGCAGGGTCATCGGCCTGTCGAAGATCCCGCGCATCGTGGAGATGTACGCCCGGCGGCTCCAGATCCAGGAGCGGATGACCCAGCAGATCGCCGATTTCCTCGATGAACGCCTCAATCCGCAGGGCGTCGGCGTCGTCGTCGAGGCGAACCACCTGTGCGCCGTCATGCGCGGCATCCGGAAGCCCGGGACGGTCATGACGACCTCGTCGGTCCTGGGGCTGTTCCGGTCGCGGGACCGGACCCGGGCCGAGTTCTTCAGCCACCTCGACCGCCGCCCACCAGGCGCCTGAGCGGCGGCGCAGGGGCTCTACAATCCGGCCATGACCGACCGACCGATCAAGGTGCTCATCGCGAAGCCGGGCCTCGACGGCCACGATCGGGGCGCCAAGGTCCTTGCCCGCGGCCTGCGCGACGAGGGCTTCGAGGTCGTCTACACGGGCCTCCGCCAGACGCCCGAGATGGTCGCCACCGCGGCCCTCCAGGAGGATGTCGACGTTGTCGGCCTGTCGATCCTGTCGGGCGCCCACATGACCCTCGTGCCCCGGATCTGCAAGCTGATCCAGGAGGAGGGCCTCGACGATGTCCTCGTGGTCGTCGGCGGGATCATCCCCGACGACGACGCCGGGGAGCTCCGCAAGGCGGGCGTGGCCGGGATCTTCGGGCCGGGGACCACGATCGCCGAGGTCGCCGAGTACCTTCGCGCGAACGCCCGCCCGCGTTCCTGACGTGCCTTCGCACGGCGGCCCGGCGCCCGATCCGGCGAAGCGCGCCCGGGAGCTGACCGCCGCGGCGACATCCGGCGATCGTCGGGCCCTGGCGCGGCTCCTGACCGCGGTCGAGAACCGTTCCGCGATAGCCGAGGCCGCCCTTCGGAGCCTCTATCCCATGGCCGGCAAGGCCCATCTCGTGGGGATCACCGGCGCTCCAGGCGCCGGCAAGTCGACGCTCGTGGCGGCCCTCATCGCGGCCGCTCGTGCCGTGGGCCGGTCCGTCGGCGTGATCGCGGTCGACCCGTCGAGCCCGATCACCGGCGGCGCTCTCCTCGGCGACCGCGTCCGGATGCAGGCCTACGCCTCCGATCGTGACGTCTTTATCCGGTCGATGGCTTCGCGGGGCCACGCCGGGGGCCTCGCCTCGACGTCGGCGGCGGCAGCCTCCGTCCTCGATGCCTGCGGCTTCGACCTGGTCCTCCTCGAGACCGTCGGGACGGGCCAGAGCGAGGTCGAGGTCGCCGCCGCGGCCGATACGACGGTGGTCCTCGAAGCGCCTGAGATGGGCGACGAGGTCCAGGCCATCAAGGCCGGGTTACTGGAGGTCGCCGACATCGTGGTCGTCAACAAGGGCGACCGGCCGGGCGCCCAGCGAACCGCATCGCAGCTCCGGGCCATGCTCGTTGCCGTCGCTCGCATCGGGGCGACCGACCGCGCCCATCACGGCGCCGATCTCGGCCCGCCCGCCCACGCTGGCGGTCCCCCGGCAAGCGAGGGCTCGGCGCGGTCCACGATCGAGGACCGTCCCGCGCCCGCAGAACGCCCCCGGCCCAAGCAGCCCGAGGTCCTCATCACGACGGCGACCACCGGCGAGGGCATTCCCGAGCTGCTCGCCTCGATCGATCGGCACCGGGCCGCGGGCGCCAGGGGTTCGGTCGCCAGCGCCCGCCTGGCCCGGGCGGAGTCGCAGGTCTGGGCGATCCTCGAGGAACGCGCCCGGGCCGAGCTGTCGGCACCCGCTCGGCGCGCCGCGACCGACGCGACGCTCCGGGCCGTGGCCGACCACGAGCTCGACCCGTTCGCTGCCGTCGACCGCCTGCTGGCGAGCCTCCGGGAGTGAGCCGCCGCAGCCGTCGGCGCTGCTAGGCTTCGGGGCATGCCCATCGATCGCGTCTTCGTGGCGGGCGCCGGCCTGATGGGCCACGGCATCGGCCAGGTCCATGCAGCCATCGGCAAGCAGGTCACGCTCTATGAGCCGGACCTCGGCCGGGCCCAGGCCGGCCGCGACCGGATCGCCGGCAACCTCGATCGGGCCGTTGCCAAGGGCAAGCTGGACGTGGCCGGGCGCGAGGCCATCCTCGGCCGTGTGACCGCAACGTCGGACATGGCCGCCGTCCATGACGCTGACCTCGTCATCGAGGCCGTATTCGAGGACCTCGCGGTGAAGGAGGCCCTCTGGCGCGAGCTCGACGAGCGGGCCCGGGCGGTCGCGATCTTCGCCTCGAACACCAGCTCGATCTCGATCGACCGGCTTGCCGAGGCGGTCTCGCCGGAGCGCCGCGAGCGCTTGGTCGGGATGCACTTCTTCAGCCCCGTGCCGGTCATACCGCTGGTCGAGCTGATCCGGGGCGCCGCCACGACCGATGCCACGGAGGCCGCCATCCGCGGGCTGACGAGCGACCTGGGCAAGCAGCTCATCGTTTCGGCCGACCGGCCGGGCTTCATCGTCAACCGGATCCTCATGCCCCTCCTGGCCGAGGCGATGCATGCCCTCGAGGACGGGACCGGCCGCGCCGATGACATCGACACCGGGGCAAAAGTCGGCCTGAACCACCCGATGGGTCCCCTCGAGCTGGCCGACTTCATCGGCCTCGACGTCTGCCTGAACGTCATGAAGGTCCTGTACGAGGGCTTGGGCCAGGAGCACTTCAAGCCGCCGAAGGTCCTCGAGGACCTCGTCGCCGCTGGGCACCTCGGCCAGAAGACGGGCCGCGGCTTCCATTCCTACCCCAGGAGCTGAGGTGGCGGCGACGCCCGGGGCCCCTGCCGGTGGGCTGACCAGCGAGGAGCGCCTCCTCCGAGATACGGCTCGCGAGTTCGCCCAGCGCGATCTCGCCCCTACCGCCATCGAGCGCGACGAGGAGGAGCGGTTCGACCGCTCGATCTTCAGCCGCATGGGTGAGCTGGGCCTGACGGCGGCTCCGCTGCCGGAGGCAGTCGGCGGCGGTGGTTTCAGCTACCTGGGCTGGACGCTGGTCATGGAGGAGCTCGGGGCCGCCGACATGGCCTCTGCCGTGACGCTGTCGGTGCACATCCTCAGCCAGTACCCGGTCGTCACGTTCGGCACGCCCGAGCAGCACGTCGACTGGCTGACCCCGATGCTCGCCGGGGAGGCCCTGGGGGCGTTCTGCCTCACGGAGCCTTCCGGCGGCAGTGATGCCGCCGCCCTCCGAACGGTGGCAGTCCGGCTCGACGCCGGTGGAAAGGACCTGCCGGCCGGGCGGCCGCCGGGCGATACTGCCGCGTACCGGCTCAGCGGGACGAAGATCTGGATCAGCAACGCGCCGGAGGCGGACCGCTACCTGGTCTTCGCGACGGTCGATCCGGCCAGGGGACCCAAGGGCATCACCGCGTTCCTGATGGAGAAGGGGACAGCCGGCTTCAGCTTCGGAGCCCACGAGAAGAAGATGGGCATCCGGGCGTGCCCGGCCGCCGAGCTGATCTTCGACGGCGCCGTCGTGCCGGTGGCGCGCCGGCTCGGTGCGGAGGGCGAGGGCTACCGCATCGCGCTCTCGGCCCTGGCCGAGGGCCGAATCTCGATTGCCGCGGCCTGCGTCGGCCTCGCCCGCTCGGCGCTCGAGCAGGCCGCGGCCTACCTCCACCAGCGCTCGGCCTTCGGCGCGCCCCTGGCAGAGCTCCAGGGCCTCCGTTTCATGGTGGCCGAGATGGCCCGCGAGGTGGCGGCCGCCCGCGCCCTGACCCATGAGGCGGCCCGGGCCAAGGACCGCGGCGAGCCCATCGGCGAGCTCTCGTCCCTCGCCAAGTGGACCGCTTCGGACGCCGCGATGAAGGTCGCAGCCGACGCCGTCCAGCTCTTCGGCGGGTCCGGCTACTCGCGCGAGACCGGCATCGAACGCCTGATGCGGGATGCCAAGGGCGCCCAGATCTACGAGGGCACCAACCAGGTCCACCGCGAGATCGTCGCCGGCGAGGTCCTCAAGCGCGCCCACGGCTGACCCAGGCGGACCCGGCGTCAGGCTCCCTGCCTGCCTCGGTGTAGATTCGAGGCATGACCCCAGCTTCTCCATCCAGCGGCCCGAACGGCCACGTCTACATCGTCAGCGCCGCCCGGACGCCGATCGGGAAGTTCGGCGGCGCGCTGTCCACGGTCCCTGCGGTCGAGCTGGGTGGAGTCGCCATTCGCGCCGCCGTCGAGCGCGCGCACCTGCCCGAGGGGACCCCCATCGACGAGGTCCTGATGGGCCAGGTCCTCCAGGCCGGCGTCGGGCAGGCCCCGGCTCGCCAGGCCGCGTTGCGCGCCGGGCTTCCCGACACCACCTCGGCGACGACGATCAACCGCGTCTGTGGCTCGGGCCTCAAGGCGATCATGCTCGCGGCCGCCGAGATCCGGGCCGGCGATGCCGAGGTCGCCGTGGCCGGCGGGATGGAGTCGATGAACGGCGCGCCATACCTGGTTCCGGGCGCGCGATTCGGGTTGCGGCTCGGAGATGCCGCGCTCATCGACGCGACCGTCCACGACGGCCTGTGGTGCTCGATCGAGAACTGCCACATGGGCACCCACGCCGAGCGGGTCGCGATCAAGGACCACGTCAGCCGTGAGGACCAGGACGCCTTCGCCCTGGAGAGCCATCGCCGGGCAATCGCCGCGATCGACGCCGGCCGCTTCACCGACGAGATTGCCCCGGTCACCATTCGCGACGCCAAGGGCCGGGAGACCATCGTCGAAACCGACGAGGGCCCCCGGCGGGACACGAGCCCGGAGGCCTTGGCCCGTCTCAAGCCGGCCTTCGCCCTGCCGACGGGCGACGATCGTGGCGACGCGGACACCGGCACCGTGACCGCCGGCAACGCACCCGGGATCACGGACGGGGCGGCGGCGACGGTGGTGGCCTCCGAGCGAGCGGTCGAGCGCCTCGGGCTCAGGCCCCTGGCCCGGATCGTGGGCTACGCCCAGGCCGAAGTCGCCCCGAAGTGGCTCTTCCTGGCCCCGATCCAGGGCGTTCGAAGGCTTCTCGAACGGACGGGCATGGCGATCGGCGATTTCGACCTCATCGAGATCAACGAGGCCTTCGCCGCCCAGACCCTCGCCGACGGCCGCGAGCTCGGCTTCGACTGGTCGAAGGTCAACGTCAACGGCGGGGCCATCGCTCTCGGCCACCCGATCGGCGCATCGGGGGCCCGGATCGTTGCGACCCTCCTCCACGAGCTGCGCCGCCGCGACGGTCGCTATGGCCTGGCGAC
>JBEPVB010000008.1:0-38224 GCA_041691215.1 Chloroflexota bacterium | reverse complement strand
CCGCGGTCGGGAAGCTCACCTTGCCGTAGTTGCGCGGGTCCTGGTAGATCTCGCGGATGATGATCCGGACGTCCACGGCACCGAGCGAGGTCACCCCGGCCGAGTACTTGTTGCCGTCGGCGATGAGCTTCAGGAGGCGGGCGGCGACGCGCGGCTCGACGACGCCGATCCGGACACCGCTGCTCGTGGCGATGAGGCGATTGCCGTCCGGGGTCAGCTCGACCGCGTCGCCGGGGTTGACCTGGGCCAGCTTCTTGGGGTCGGGCAGATCGATGAGCTGGGCGAAGCCGGTCTTGCCGGTCTCCTCCACGAAGATCCGGACCGGCGCCTTGCTGCCCGCCTGGGCCGCCACGGTCCGCTCGCCGGCGGCGACGAGGAGGGTCTTGAGGCGGTCGATGTTCCGTTCGGCGATCCGGTTGGTCGGATCGAGGGCCAGGGCGGCCTGGTAATGCTCGCGGGCGGCGCCCAGCTCACCCTGCTCCCAGAGCGCCTTCGCCAGCCGGTTCTCGGCCTCGGCGTCCGCGCCGAGCTCGAGGAGGCGCCGGTTCGTGTCGGCGGCGTCGGTCCACTTTCCGGCGGCCGCGTGGGCGACGGCCTGCTCGGCGAGCTGGCGCTTGAGGCGCGTCGTGGCGATCGGGCTGGTGGCGTTTTCCATCTCGGGGAAGGTCACGAAGTCAGGTTCCTTTCGAACGCTGCGGCGGCCCGGATCGCGCTCGCGACCCGGGGCTGAAAAGATCGTGTTGCTGCCGGCGTTTCGATGATCGGGTTTCGACCCGGCCGGCGTCGGGGACGCGGCGAAAACGCCCGGTGCGGGGCAAGGCTTTGTAGCACCGGCGGCGCCGCCGGTCAAATGCCCGGCCTCCCAGGACCGGGCGGGAGCACACCACGCCGGCCGCGACAAGCCGGCGGCACCACCGGCCGGCACGACCAGCCGCGGCCGGGGTCAGGGCTGGAGGCGGAGGCTCCAGGCGACGACCAGGAGGCCCAGGATCGCGAGGAGGATCGTCTCCCACAGGCGCCGAGCGTCGTGGCGCCGAGTGGGTGACGATCCATGGACGGCGTCCCAGAGGAAGAATACGAGGACCAGGAGGGCCGGACCCAGGAGGCGCGGGATCACCATGGCCCGGAGCGCGATGGCCGCGATTGCGACCACGATCGCGCTCGTCAGGGCGAACCAGGCGACCTCGCGCAGGTTGGAGGTCCGGAGCGCCGCCGCGCGATAGCCAAGGAGGAAGGCGATCACGGCATCGCCGCCGGCGAGGGTCGCGAGCTGGGCCCCAGTCGGCCCGGGCGAGACGATGCCGGGCTCGGGCAGGCTTCCAGGCACGAGCGCGGCGGTGCCCAGGAACGCCAGGAAGCCCACGATCAGGCCGGTCCCCACGACAGCGGTCCGATCGGCCCCCGAGGCACCAGTCTGGCTGGCCAGCACCCGCTGCTCCATGCCGAGCACGCGCAGGAGGAGCCAGCCGCCGGCCAGGAGGGCCGGAATGACCAGGATGCCCGTGGGCACGAGGCGGAGGCTGCCGAACACGGCGAGGGCGGTGACGCCCGGGGCAACGAGGGCCTCGACCGGGACGCCGGGTCCGGCCGTCGCGGCGACGCCTTCGCCCAGGACCTGGAGCGCGCCGAACAGGACGGCGATGAGCAGCACGCCGGCCAGGAGCCACGTCGCCGGACCGTTGACCAGCGTCGAGAGGAGGACCACTGCCATCGCGGTCGTCACGAGATCGCGGCCAGCGCCGGTGGTGGTCATCGGCGGGATGGTACGCGCCCTGCGGAGGGGCGCGAAGCGGGCGAGCTCGCCAGGCACTGGTCGGCTGGGTCGGGCAGGCGCGAGGCACTCCCCTGGCCCACGCTCAGGCCTGCGGGCGCTCCACGTAGGCCAGGAGGTCGGCTCGGGAGCGCGTGTTCAGGACCTTGGCCGGCTCCACCCAGGCCCGCCGGGCCTGATCGATGCCCCAGCCGAGATGGTCGAACTCCTCGACCCGGTGGGCGTCGGAGTCGATCGCCAGGAGGCAGCCGACCGAGACCGCGTGGCGTGCCCGCTCCACGGAGAGGTCGAGGCGATGGGGTGAGCCATTCATCTCGAGGACCGTCCCGGTCCGGGCGGCCTCGGCGTAGACGACGTCCCAATCCAGGTCGAGGTCGTCGCGGGTGTCGATCATCCGGCCGGAGGGGTGGGCGATGACGTCGACGTGGGGGCTCCGGATGGCACGCAGGACGCGGGCGGTCAGCTCGGCCCTGGGCTGGCGACGGCCGACGTGCAGAGAGGCCACGACGAGATCGAACTTCGCCAGCAGCGCGTCGGCATAGTCGAGGCGGCCGTCGGCCCGGATCTCCAGCTCGCAGCCGTGCAGGAGACGGAACCCCTCGGCCGGCGTCTCGGGCGGCGCGCTGCCCGCGTCCTCCTCGGCCGCGTAGCGCCGGTTGAGGCCCGCGATCAGCCTGGCCTGGCTGGCCACCCGGTCGGGGGCCAGCCCGCGGGCAATGGCCAGGGACTGCGAGTGGTCGGTCAGGACCTGGTAGGCGTGGCCGCGCCGTCGGGCGGCCTCGGCCATGACTTCGATCGGCTGGCTGCCGTCCGACCAATCGGAGTGGGAGTGGAGGTCGCCGCGAAGGTCGGCCAGGGTGATCGGATTGGGTAGCCGGCCCTCGAGTGCGGCTTCGATCTCGCCGGCATTCTCGCGCAGCTCGGGCGGGATGAACGGCATCTCGAGGAACGCGTAGACCTCCTCCTCGGTGGCAAATGTCCGCAGCTCGGCCGCATCGCCCGTGAGCGGCTCGCCGTCCTCGCCGATCCGCAGGAAGCCTTTCTCGGACAAGCTCCAACCGCGGTCGCGGGCTCGGGCCCGGAGCCTGACGTTGTGCTCCTTGGAGCCGGTGAAGTGGACGAGGTACGTGCCGGCGTCGCCCGGCGGCATGAGCATGAGATCGACCTGGGGTCCGCGCCCGCCGAGGGCAACGGCAGCCTTGGCTGGGCCCTGGTTGATGATCGAAGCGACATTCGGCAGGCCCGTGAAGCGACCGACCACTGGGGACGCGTCGTCGGACTCGACAAGGAGATCGAGGTCGCCGATCGTTTCTTTTCGTCGGCGGTACGACCCGGCCGGCACGATCCGGCGGACCCCGAGGACGTCCACGAGACCTGCCGAGAGCTCCTCGATCAGCGCCCGGGCCTGGTGGAGGAGGAGGCGCTGGGAGCGGGACTCGAGCCCCGAGATGCCTTCGAGGATCAGGGCCTCGGTCCTGGCCGACAACCCCCGAAGCCCGCGGAGTCCGCCCGTCTCGGCGGCCAGGCGGAGGTTCTCGAGGTCGGCGATGCCGAGCGTCGTCCAGATCTGGCGCACGGTCTTGGGGCCGAGGCCCGGCACCTGGAGGAGGTCGACGAGCGTGACCGGGAACTCGGCCAGGAGGCGCTCGTGATACGCACTGTGTCCGGTTCGGGCGAGCTCCTCGACCTTGTCGGAGATGGCCTTGCCGACGCCCGGGATGTCGGGCGGGTGGCCGTCGAGGTAGGCCTGGGCGACCGCGACCGGCGAGCGGCCGATCGCGTCGGCGGCGCGATGGTAGGCGACGGTCTTGAAGACGAGCTCGCCCTTGACCTCGAGGAGATCGCCGATCTCATGGAAGACGCGGCCGAGCTCGGCATTCGACGGCGGCTCGGGGGCCTCGTCCGGGTGGGTCAGCTCGGGATCGTCGGGCACGCCCCGATGGTAGCCGTGCCGGCGACGAGGGCCGGCGTGGAGAGCCGGCGACGGGCCGGCTTGGGCTCAGGAGCCGGCCGCGGCGACCGCGGGGGATCATCCGCAGCGGGCCTGCGCCGCTTCAGCCGGCGACCACCCGGTCACGACCGGCCCGCTTCGCCCGGAAGAGCGCCTGATCGGCCCGCTCGACGATCGACGAGATCGGCTCGTCCGCAGCGCGCGCGTTGGCCACCCCGACCGAGACGCTGACGCCCCCGATCCCGAGCGGCCCCAGGTCGAGAGCACGGACGGCTTCACGGACGCGCTGACCGACCTCTACCGCGACCTCGGGCCCCGGATTGCGGAGGAGGACCGCGAACTCCTCGCCCCCGACGCGGGCGGGGACGTCCTCTTCGCGCACGGCCGTGACGATCGCGCTCGCGACCGCCTTGAGGACCTCGTCGCCGGCCGGATGGCCGTAGGTGTCGTTGAGGACCTTGAAGCGGTCGATGTCGACCATCAGGACGGCAACCGCATCGCCGGATCGGCGGCGTCGCGCCAGGAGCCCGCAGAACTCGTCGAAGTAGCGCCGATTCGGGAGGCCCGTCAGGGGATCGGTCGAGGCGTTGGCCGTCGCTTCCCGATGGCTGTAGGCGCGGGCGAGGGCCGCCGCCGCCTCGACTGCGGCACCTTCCAGGAGGCGCCGGGCGGGCACGTCCCAGGCGACGCGATCGCGCCGCGACACGACGATGGCGCCGATCACCCCGGCCTCGGTCCGGAGGGGGGCCGTCAGCGTGTGGCTCAGGCCGTAGACCGCCCGGACCCGATCCGCGATCCGGGCCGCGACGAGGGCCGGCGCCCCGGTCCCGACGACCTCCGACATCGCCGCGATCAGGGGCGGTCGATTCAGGCCGGCGGTCTGGAGGCCGACGTCATCGAGGAGCTCCCGGAGCGATGTCAGGAGCCGCGCGCGGGCATCGCGAACACGTGGGGTGCGTGGGCCCGGGGCCTTCACGGGGCGCGGTCCAGACGTCACCTGGCGAGGCGGGGCCTGGATGGTCGGCGGCGCGCCCGCAACGGCGCGCGCTGTTGCTCCGGGACCCGCCAGCGGCGACCCCGAGGGGACGCCGGCCAGGATCGGCACGGGCTCGGGTTCGAGGCGGACGGAAGCCTCGAGCGGCGCCCCAACCGGGTAGCCGTCTTCGAGGTCGATGTCGCCAAGGGGCAGGGTGGTGCTCGAGTCGGGCACGCCGGCTCGCCGGGTCACGAGCGTCGCCTCGAAGGCGCCCCCCTCGGGCCGCCGCCGGACGACGACGACATGGTCCGCTCCGGTACCGTCGGCGAGGTCCTCGACGATCGCGCCGACGATCGCGTCGACGCTGACCGAGCGCGACAGGCCGCTCAGGATCCGGGCGAAGTTCTCGGCCTCGGCCCGGCCACGGACCTCGAGATCGACCACGGCATTGCGATGGGCGACGGCCGCGACCGCGGCCAGCCCGACGGCCGCGACGGCCACCCAGGTGATCGCGTCGCCGGCGGTCAGGGCCCGGAGGAGCGTGATCGCGGCCAGGACGAGGAACGTGCTGGAGAGGAGCCACCAGGTCCGACGAACCGATCGGTCCTCGGGATCTCTGCGTCTGCGGGGCGGCCCGTTGTTCACGTGGCCCAAGCATGCGGTCAGGCTGGGCAGGCGTCCAGTCGAGGTTGGTAGTACTCCCGTACTACCTGGGACCGGTACTTCCGGCGCCCGGCGATCTCAACGGGCCGGCGACGGGACCTCGGCCGTGCGATCGACGGCATCGTGATCAGGGGCCCGATGATCGGCGACCGGATCGTTCGACAGTTCGGAAGGGTCGGCGGCCTGGCCGGCGAGCTTCTTGGCATACATGCGCGCATCGGCCATCCCGACGAGCTCGGTGGGGGTCCGCGTCGTGGCGCTCAGGGCAGCGACGCCGATCGAGACGCCGACCGGCACGGGTCCCCGCCCATCGGCGACGACTGGGTTCAGCTGGAGGGCCGCCTCGATGCGCTCGGCCGCGGTTCGGGCGGCATCCTCGCCGGTGTCCGGCAGGATCACCGCGAACTCGTCGCCGCCGTAGCGGGCCGGTACGTCGGAGGCGCGAAGGGTGGACTTGATGACCTCGGCCAGCAGGACCAGGCAGCGGTCCCCGAACTGGTGGCCGAAGGTGTCGTTGACGAGCTTGAAGTCGTCGACGTCGATGAGCAGGAGGCTGAGCGGCTGGCGGTTGCGGCGGGCGCGGACGACCTCCTCGCCGAGGCGCTCATAGAGGAAGCGGTGGTTGAAGAAGCCCGTCAGCGGATCGCGGTCGGCCAGGGAGCGGGCGGCATCGTAGAGGCGAGCATTCTCGAGGGCCATCGCCGCCTCGTTGGCCATCGTCCGGGCAAGGGACAGGCGGCCTTCGTCGAAGTCGACGAAATCGGCCGATGCCAGCTCCACGAGCCCGACCGACTGGCCCTTGGCGATGAGCGGCAGCATGGCCAGCATCCGCGAGCCTTCCTCGCGCAGGAGCTTGACCTCGGCGGGGTCGGCGGACTGGTCCTCAACGTCGATGATCACCGTCGCCTGCTCTTCCAGGACCCTGCGCGTTTCCGGGTAGTCGGGCAGCTCGAAGGTGGGGTGAGCGAGGATTGTTCCCCGATCGGGATACTGGCCCAGCGACACGATCCGATCGGCGGACTGGTCCCAGGAGCTGATCGTGGCACTGCCGACCCCGAGGGCGAGGCTCAGGTGCCGGGCGAGGACTGTGCCAACCTCGCGCGGATCGAGGGTCTGGGTCAGCTCCTGGCTCATGTCCAGGAGCCGGCGCAGCTCGATCGCCAGCGATTCGGTCCGCGACAGGAGGCGGGCCGATTCGAGGGTCGTGGCGGCCTGGTCGGCGAGGATCGTGAGGACCGGGAGGTCGTCCTCGTCGAACTGGTTGAGGCCCAGCTTCGAGAGCGTGATGACCCCAACGACCGCGTCGTCATGGCGCATCGGCACGACGAGCATCGACTCGGCGACGTCGTCGGTGCCCGGGATGTTGGCGCCCCGCGGGTCCGAGTTGGCGTCCCGAATGCAGAGGGGAACGCCGTTGGCCGCGACCCAGCCGGTGAAGCCTTCGCCGATCTTGGTCCGAAGGACGCTCCAGTCGACCATCTCGTAAGCGCCGACGCGGCCTTCGAAGGCGATGGGCACAACGTCGTCGGGCGCCTCGATGACATACACCCGGGCGTTGTGGTAGTCGACGATCGCCCCGACCTCTTCGACGATTGCCCGCCCGACGGCCTCGACCGACGTGGCCCGGTTCATCCGGGCCCCGGCCGCCTGGACGACGGCGAGCTGGGCGGCGCGGGCCTCGAGGCGCTCGAAGAGGTCGGCGTTGTGGAGGGCCAGCGCCGCGTGGGCGCTGAGGGAGGTAAGGATCTCGACATCGTCGGCCGTCCAGTGTCGGACCGTGGCGCTCGAGACGGCCAGGACGCCCATCGTCCGGGCGCCGTGGGCGATCGGCACGAGGATCGCCGCCCGGGCGTTCTCCTCGCCGCCAATGCGGGCATCCCAGGTGCCACCGGGCAGGGCGCCGAGGTCGGCACAGGCCCACGGCTTGCCGGCGGCGAGCGTATCCGGCAGCCAGCCCGTGGTCGCCGGGATCGGGGCCAGCAACGGCCCGACCTCGGTCGCGGTGAGATCGGCCAGCTCGACGACAAGGACGTCGCCGCGAACCACCCGCAGGAGGGCCGCGTCGGCGCCGACGAGGGCCGCCGCCGAGGAGGTCACGATCTCCTGGAGGTCGCCCCGGGCGAACGTCGTCGCGAGACGTCCGGCGACGTCGAGGAGCTCCCGAAGGCGGCCATCCTGGCCCGAGCGCTCGCCACTGGACGGGGCCTCCGCCTGCCCGCCGGGCTCGGTTCCCGCGGGCCACGGCGAGACAGCGGGCCGGCCCGGACCGGCGACGTGGACTTCACGATTCGATTCCTGCACGCGCACGATCGGATGGTCGCACCCGGTAGGCGGTGCAGGCAGGCGCCAGCGGTA
Organism: Chloroflexota bacterium; assembly: GCA_041691215.1. Taxonomy (GTDB): domain Bacteria; phylum Chloroflexota; class Limnocylindria; order Limnocylindrales; family CSP1-4; genus UBA5189. Next base: position 30,508 of record JBEPVB010000008.1, on the reverse strand, counting down.
CCATCTGGGCCGCCGAACGTACCGTTCGGGCATCGCTCTTGGGCGCCGTCCACGGGCGCCGATCCGCGTTGACCGTGCCCGCGGCGGCCGACTACACTCGCCACGGTTCCCAGGGCTGACGACCGGGGGTCATGCTGCCATTCGGACCGTCCAAGCTCGTCCCGGAGGATGCCTCCCATCGTGGAGACCGGACCGATAACGCCGGACGCCCTGGGCGTCCCGGACTCACTGGTCCCGACCGCCGTCCGCGACTGACCACGGCCCCTTCGGGGACGGGGCCACCACCGGCGGCCCGGACCGCCCCGCGAGGTGGCCCATGCTCTACCTGAGCCAGGCGATCGGCCGACCGGTCCTCGACCGCAATGGCGAGTCCATCGGTCGCGTGGCCGACCTGCTCGTCGCCGTCGGGGATCGATATCCGCCCGTCACCGGCCTGGTCGCCGACACCGATCGGCGCCGGATCTTCCTGCCCTGGACCTCGGTCGAGCACCTCGACGCGGCCGGCGCGCGCCTCAGCACGCCCACCATCGACATCGACAAGTTCCTCCAGCGGCCGAACGAGATCCTGCTCAAGGCCGACCTCATGGACAAGCAGATCGTCGACATCGACGGCCGCAAGGTCGTCCGCGTGAACGATCTCCGCCTCGACGAGATCGAGGGTCGCCTCCACCTCGTGGCCGTCGACGTGGGCGCGGCCGGGCTCCTGCGACGGCTGGGCATGGAGGGCCGCTACCGGACGCTGGCACGCAACCTCAAGCTGCCGGTCCCCGAGCGCTACATCGACTGGGAGGACGTCGACCCGGTCGAGACCTCGATCGCCTCGATCAAGCTGCGGGTCCCCCATGCGGGCCTGGCCGAGCTCCACCCAGCCGACTTGGCCACGATCATCGACCAGCTCGCCCCGCGCGACCGGGCCGGCGTCCTGGCGTCCCTCGACGACGAGGCCGCGGCCGACGTCTTCGAGGAGATGGAGCCCGAGACCCAGGTGGACGTGCTGGAGGACCTCGATCCGGCCCGGGCGGCCGACATCCTCGAGGAGATGTCGCCCGACGATGCGGCCGACCTCGTGGCCGACCTGTCGGACGAGTCCCGCGAGGAGATCCTGGCCCTGATGGAGCGGGACGAGGCCGAAGAGCTCGGCGAGCTCCTGGCCTACCCCGAGGACACGGCCGGCGGGATGATGACCACCGAGTTCGTGGCCGTCTCGGCCGCCCTGACCTGCGCCCAGGCGATCGACCGGCTCCGCGCGATGGAGCCCGATGCCGAGACCATCTACTACGTCTACGTCACCGACGACGACGATCGCATGGCGGGCGTCCTGTCTCTTCGCGACCTCATCGTGGCCAAGCCCGAGACGCCGATCTCGGAGGTGATGCTGGCCGAGCCGGTGACCGTCGGGGTCATGGCCGACGAGGACGAGGTGGCCGAGGTCGTCGCCCACTACAACCTCCTCGCCGTTCCGGTCGTCGACGCCGGCGGCCACCTGGTCGGGATCGTGACCGTCGACGACGCGATGGATGCCATCCTCCCCGACGCCTGGCGGAAGCGGCTCCCCCGCCTCGCCGGACGGGCCTGAGTCGAGGCCGGGTCCATGCCCCAGCTCCCACCGGTCGCCCGCCGCGCCCGCGATGAGGCCCGTCAGGCGGTCGACCGCGCCCGGGCATCGCGGCCGGCGGTCCCGGTGCCCAAGATCGGGGTCCTGGGGCGCCTGCGGGATCGGATCGAGACCGGCACATGGCTTCGCTTGCGGGGCCGCTTCCGGGGTCGCCGCGGCCTCCTCGCGTTCCTCGCCGTCATGGGACCCGGCCTCATCGCCGGGATCGCCGGCAATGACGCCGGCGGCATCGCCACGTACAGCCAGATCGGGGCGAAGACCGGCCTCGGCCTGCTATGGCTGTTCCCCATCACCATCGTCATCCTGGCGATCGTCCAGGAGATGGCGGCCCGCCTCGGGGTCGTCACCGGACAGGGCCTCTCGGACCTGATCCGGGACCGCTTCGGCGTCCGCTGGACGGCGTTCGCGATGCTCGTCCTGCTCGTCGCCAACGTGGCCAACACGGTGGCCGAGTTCTCGGGCGCGGCGGCGGCCCTCGAGATCTTCGGGGTCCCGCGATGGATCACGGTGCCCATCGTGGCCGTAGCGATCTGGGCCCTCGTGCTGTTCGCCAGCTATCGGACGGTGGAGCGGGTCTTCCTGTCGGTCATGGTCGTCTTCCTGGCCTACATCGCTTCGGCCATCCTGGCCCATCCGGACTGGGGTGCGGTGGGCCGGGCCCTCGTCCGACCGTCACTCGACCTCTCGCCGACGGTCCTGCTCCTCATGGTGGCCCTGGTCGGGACGACGATCACCCCGTACATGCAGTTCTACCTCCAGAGCGCCGTGGCCGAAAAGGGCATCGGCGAGGACGAGCTCCGCCTCGAGCAGGCCGATGCGGTCGGCGGGGCCATCTGGACGAATGTCGTCGCCGTCTTCATCGTCGTGGCTACGGCCGTGACGATCCACGCCGTCGGCGGTTCCGCGAACACCGCCGAGGAAGCGGCGCGGGGGCTTGCTCCGGTGGCCGGCGAGCTGTCGAGCGCGCTCTTCGCCCTGGGGCTCTTCGGGGCGTCGGTCCTTGCGGCGACGATCATGCCAATTTCGACGGCCTTCGTGATCTGCGAGGCCTTCGGCTGGGAATCCGGCGTCGACAAGCGCTTCGAGGACGCCCGGGCGTTCTTCGGGATCTACACGTTCGTCCTGGGACTGGGGGCGCTGGTCGTCCTCCTCCCGGGCCTGGATCTGCTGCCCGTGATCATCGCCTCGCAGAACCTCCAGGGGCTGCTGCTGCCAGTGGTCCTGATCTTCATGGTCCTGCTGGTGAACGACGCCCGGATCATGGGCCGCCACCGGAATGGCCGGATCGGGAACGTCCTTGCCTGGGGCGCCGTGGCCCTGGTGATCGTGCTGGATGCCGTCCTGCTTGGGGTCACGGCGCTCGGCTGGGTAGGGGTCCACGTCGGCTGAGGCTGGAGCTGGCGGGCCCGGGCCGCTCGATGCGCAGGTAGTGGCCTCACGATCTCGCCCGGCCCTGCTCCGGGCGCCCTTACGAGCGGACCGCCCAGGGAAAGAACTCGGCCGCCAGCTTGCGCATGGCCGGAACGTTGGGCTTGAGCGAATAGCCGCACGGGCAGCTCGCGGCGGACTCGTACGTCCGGGGGCCCAGCACCGCCTGACGGATCGCCCATTTGTCGATCCTGGCCAACGCTCCGATCACGGCCGGCAAGGCGGCCAGAGGGAAGTTCGTGTCGAGGTTCGCCTGGGCGGCCAGGAGGGCCGCCAACAGGGCCGGCTTTGCCAGGAGCTGGTGTCCGGCCGCGAGCAGGAATGCCTGCTGGCGGCGCTCGCGCTCGAAGTCGTTGTCGGCATGCCGCGTCCGAACGAAGATCAGGGCCCGCTGGCCATCCAGGACCTGCATGCCGGCCTTGAAGCGGATTCCGATCTGCGTCTGGGTGACCTGGTACGACGAGTCGACGATCGGTTTCGGGAGCGTGATGGTGACCCCGCCGATGGCGTCGACGATGCGCTGGAAGCCGTTGAAGGTCGTGGTCGCGTAGTAGTCGATGTTGATGTTCAGCATGCCGCCGACCATGGCCACCATGGCCTGCTCGGGCCCGTTGGGGTAGTGGACCGGGTCCGCGCGGGCGGCGTTGTAGAAGGCGTTGATCTTCTGGTTGTGGAACGTGGATCCGTCAGGAAGCGGGACGTTGATCGTGTCGCGCGGGATCGAGGCCATCGTCATGACCTGCTTGACCGGATCCACCCCGAGGACCGACACGACGTCCGACCGACCGTTGAAGTCGAGTCCGAGCAGCAGGACGGTGAACGGGCGGTGGCCGAGGTCCGGGATGGGCGTCGGGGCGGGGGTGGGCGACGGTCCCTCTGTCGGCGAGGTCGTCTGGGTGGCAACCGGGGTCGCGACCGCGGCCAGGGGCGTGGCCGAAGACTGATCGGTCGGGCTGCAACCGGCGGTGATGCTGATCACCAGGGCGGCGACGAGCGCGGGCAAGCCAGCCTGACGACGTTGGGGAAGAATCATCTGCGAGAGGCTACCAGACGGCTCCGCGCTCGAACCCGAGCGACGTCGGGGTCGCCCTAAGGCTCGCGGCCGCCCGGCCTGCGAGACCGTGCCCGCTCGAGCATCCCGGCGTAGACCTCCTCGAGGATGTCGACGCTGACCCGGACGTCGTGGTGTCGACGAACCCAGGCCGTCCCTTCCTCGGCCAGGCGATCCCGGTCCCGGGCGTTACCGAGGAGCTCCGCGACGGCACGGGCCACGTCCTCGGGCTCCGAGGCGGCGATCATCGGGGCAGGGTCGCCTGGATCCACCGGCAGCGCCGCCGGCCTGACCACGGCCACGCCGGACGCCAGGGCCTCGAGCTCGTATTGGCCGAGGGCCGGGATCCGGAACTGACCGAGGGCCACCCGGTGCTGGGCAAAGAGGGCGGGCATCCGGTCGTGGGTCACCGGCGGCATGAACCGGATGTTGCCCCGGAGCCTCGCCTCCGCCTGGCTGGCGAGGGGCCCGTTGAGGATGACCGTGACCGTCGTCTGTGGGCGCAGCTCGAGCATGCGTGCCACGCCCTCGATCGCGGTCTCGGCACCCTTGAGGGGATGGAGCCGGATGCCGAGCAGGAGGTCCCGCTCCGCGGCCGCCGTCCGGGCGAACGCGTCGCAGGCGACCGGATTCGGAAGGAGCCTCGATCCCGACCTCAGGGCGGCCGCTGCACCCGCGAGGTCCGGTGTGGCGTAGAGCAACGCATCGGCTCGGCTGGCCAGGGCCCGGAGATATCGCCCTCGCAGCGATCGCGGCGCAACGTCCCTGATGTCGGAGCCGTGGCAATGCACCAGGAAGGGGTGGCCCGCCAGGGGGCCGAAGAAGGCCTGCGTGGCGTAGTGGATGTGGACGATCGACGGGGGCTTGCCGCGGAGGCGGGCTGCGGATGCCAGTGCCAGCAGCACCCGCACGGGAACGAAGGCGAGCTTCCAGGGATCGGGCAGGGAGGCCCCCGGTTTCGGGAGCTCGATGACCCGCACGTCGTAGCCACGGCGGCGCTGCTCGGCCATGAGGGTGCTGGCCACGGATGCGATGTCGTTGACGTGCACGATCGACGGCCGGGGCCAGCTCATCACCGCCCGAGTATAAGAATTGCCTCGCCCGGCCCGTCGCGACCGGGGGGCGCCGCGTACACTCGGGCTGTTCATGGCTGGCGATGTCCCTCCCCCCACCCTCCCGGCCGTCGAGCTCCTGCCGGAGGTTCCGAGGGTCTCGCTCCTCGTGGCGATGCGCAATGAGTCGGCGGCGATCGGCGCCTGCCTCGCCTCGATCGCTCAGCAGGACTACCCCGCCGACGCGCTCGAGGTCCTCGTCTTCGACGGGGCTTCGGCGGACGACTCGGTTGCGATCGCCGAGCGCGCGATGGGCGGCCGGCGGGGCTGGAGGCTGCTGGCCAATCCCCGGCGCATCCAGGCCTCGGCCTGGAACCTCGGCATCTCGGCTTCGACGGGCGAGGTCATCGGCATCATCAGTGGCCACGCGGCGCTCGATCCCGGCTATGTCCGGGAGGCGGTCGAAACCCTCCGTCGGACCGGAGCCGATATGGTCGGCGGGCCTGTCCGGGCGATCGGCGAAGGTGTGGTCGCCACGGCGATCGCGATCGGAATGAGCACCCGCTTCGGAGTCGGCGGGGCCCAGTTCCGCTATCTCGACCGGGAGCAGGACGTCGACACCGTGTTCATGGGCCTCGCCAGGCGGGCCCTCTGGGGGCGTTTCCCGTTCGACGAGGCCATGGTCCGCAACCAGGACGATGAGCTCAGCTACCGGCTCCAGGATGCCGGCGCACGGATCGTCTGCAACCCGGCGATCCAGAGCTCGTACCGGTCACGGGCCACCCTCGGCGGGCTGGTCGGGCAGTACTTCGACTACGGCTTCTGGAAGGCCGCGGTCCTTCGAAAGCACCCGGCCCAGGCCCGCTTTCGACACATCGTGCCGAGCCTCCTGGTGGCGAGCCTCGCCGGCGGACTCATCCTGGGCTTCGCTTGGCGACCAATCCTCGTCCTCGCGGGACTCGCGGCCAGCGCCTATCTCGTGACCAACCTCGTCGCCTCGTGGTCGGCAGGGCGCAGCGCCGGCTGGCGGGTGGTGGCCATCCTGCCCGCCGTCTACGCCTCCCTCCACCTGAGCTACGGTGCCGGTCTCCTCGTCGGCATCGCCCGGCATCCTCGCTGGCCCGTCAGGTCGGTCCAGGTGGTCGCCCGGGCCCTCGCCGGTCGGGCCATGACGAGCGGTGCCGGGGTCCGGGAGTGATCGCAACGCCGGCATGGGCCCGCAGCCTGGCCGGCGAGGCCAGCCGTCGGGGCAGCCGTCAGAACGCGGAGGACGCCGCGGGCGGTCCCAGCGCCAGGCGCATCGTCTGGACCGTCGCTCCATCGGGCCGCATGTATCGCGCGCCCGGGGCGAACCCGAAGCGCTCGTAGAGGCGCAGCGCCGCGCCGTTGTCGGCCATGACCGAGAGGCCGATCTCGGGATGACCGAGGTCGTGCGCCTTCTGGACCGCCGCCTGCATCAGGGCCCTCCCGACGCCGTGCTGACGCGCGTCCGCGGCAACCGCGATGTCCAGCAGACGGAGGCTGGGTTCGATGCCGGTCGCGAGCGCGGCTTGGTTGGGCCGAATGATCGAAGCAAGCCTGGATCCGGCCGCCCGGAGGAAGGCCGGATCGCGAAGGGCGATCGCCGCGCCTCGCAGCCAGAGGCTCGCGTTCGAGCGCACGGCGGCCCGCTGCAGCCGGACGGCGGCCGTCGTGCAGAGGACGTAGCCGACCGGCGCGCCGCCCGCGCGGGCGACGAAGCCGAAGGTGTCCGGATCGGCAGCTGCGGCCCGGAAATAGGCCGCGACAGCCCCAGCGCCAAGGCGGGCCGGCAGGCCGCCCTCATGGGCGGCCACCCGGAGCTGGGCGAGACCGTCGGCGTCGCCGCCCTTGAGGGGCTGAATGTCGATCCGGATGTCGCCCGCCACTGTTTTCTGGTCCTCCGAATGGTCCGGCCGTGCCTATACTCCGTCGCAATCGAACCAGCTGAGCCGGTTCGGCGTCGGGGGGTCTGAAGGCGCGAGCAGGGTGCTCGTCCGGCTGCCCGTCAAGCCCAGCGTGCGATACGGAAGTCTGATGTCAACTCGCTCGGAACAACCTGCCGCCGCCTTCGACGCAATGCTCGGGATCAGGGAACGACGGGGTCGATCGGCCGTCCGACAGCTCGATGCGCTCGCGACGCGGGTCGAGCTTCCAGTCCTCCTCTTCATCACGATAACCCTTCCCTGGGAGTTCACGAAGACGTGGTTCCCAACCCCCGTCCTCGAAGTCTCCCGGGTCGGAACGCTCGCGGCCATGGCCATCGTGGCGGTCCACCTCATGGCCGGCTCCCTGCGCGTCGCGCGCCAGCCACTCCTCCTGGCGATCGGCCTGGTGGCCGCGGTGGAGGTCTTCAGCTTCCTCCTCACGCGGTGGGAGAACGGGACGCGGGACACCTTCGCGGTCCTGATCTATGCCTGCCTCGCGGTCTTCACCGCCCACGTGATCAGCGATCGAAGGCGCCTCCTCGTCCTTGGGCTGGCGGCGGCCATCTCGGCGGCGATCGTGGCCGGGATCGCGATCGCCCAGGAGATCGGGCATTTCTACCTCTGGCAGGCTGCCGGCAACGACGTCCTCGGGAGACGTAATTCGACCTTCGGTGACCCGAACGTAGCGTCCCGCTTCCTGGCCATCGGCCTGATCTCCTGCCTGGCCCTGCTGAGCGTCCCGCGCCTGCCCCGCCCAGCCGTCGTCCTGGCCGCCGTCATCCCGGCCTTCCTGGCGATCGGCGATGCCCTGACGCTCTCTCGGGTCGGCTGGGTCCTGGCGGCCGTGGCCATGCTGCCCTGGCTGCTCGCCTTCCGGTCCGACCGCCGGGTGCGCGTCGGGATCCTCGTCTTCAGCATCGCCTTCGTCTCGTACCTCACGATCGCGCCGACGCTGATCGGCCGGGCCTCGACGATCGCGGCCGATGGCCTCGCCCAGACCGGCGTGATCGACGGCCTCGACGGGCCGACCGACCTGCCGGGCGAAGGCGACCTCAAGACCACGACCGCGCTCGACCCCGTGATCCGATACCTGCCTCTCGACACGGTCCGGAAGTACCTGATCCGGGCCGGCGTCGCGATGGCCCTCGACCATCCCCTGCTCGGAGTCGGCGTGGGCGGCTTCCAGCCCGAGATCGAATCCTCGTACTGGGGGTTCGTGCCCCTCGATCGACGGGGCAACCCGACGACCTTGATCCACACCGATTCGGTCCGCGTCGTGGCGGAAACCGGGATCGTTGGCCTCGCCGCATTCCTGGCCGTGCTCGGATCGGTGGCCGTGGTGGTCTGGCGAAAGGGCTGGCACGGCAAGGGCATCCAGCGAACGGCGGTCCTGGCGGCCGGTGGCGTGATCCTGGTGATCCTGATCGGCAGCCAGTTTGCCGCCCGCTTCTACAACGAGCCCGTCTTCTGGCTGGCCCTTGGCGTCCTGCTGGCCACCAGCCGGTCGGTACCGTGGCTCGACGACGCCGCGCCGAATGCTACTTCGGCGGTCACCACTGACCAGCCGCGACGCGACGCCCCAGACCCAGCACGGATCGCCACGCCATAGCCAGGGCGAGGGCCGCCGTCGCGGCCCCGATCAGGCCATTGCCGGTTGTCGTTCCCAGGACGAGGGCCGCGATCGCGCTGAACGCCGACACGAGCAGCCAGCCCGTCGTCCGGTCGATGCGCCCGAGGAGGCCCATGCCTCCAGCATTGAGGACTACCAGGAGGGCATAAGCGACCGCGGTCGCGACCGCCGCACCGGTGGGGCCATAGCGCGGGATCAGCAGGACATTGATCAGGACATTGGCCGACGCGGCCGTGGCCGCATGCGCCGCCAGCCGTGCCTGCCGGGTCGAGGCGCTGTACAGCAGGGCGATCGTATTGGCCGGCACCAGGGTCGCGAAGCCGAAGCCGAGGATCGCGGCCAGGGCCGGGTCGACGGGCAGGGCCGGGAGCAGGATCGAGGCCACGACGATCCCCACGACCGCGGCTGCGACCAGCCAGGCGAGGCCGGCCGAGAGGACGAGCAGGGATCCGGCCAGCTCGTCGCGACGGCCGGCGTCCCAGGCCCTGAAGATCCGCGGCCGGATGATCCCCAGGACCACCGAAGGAACGAACCGGCCGACGAGATCGACGAGGGCGTAGGTCGCCGAGTAGGCGCCGACATCGTGGAGAGAGCGGAAGGTCGAGAGCAGGAAGCGGTCGCCGACGGAGAGGACGTAGTTGGCGACGGCATTGCCGCTCGATGCGAGTCCATAGGTGGCCCGTTCCTGGGGCGCGTCGTCATGATCCGGGATGACATCGGGGCCCGCCTTCGACGCGGCCGCTGGATCAGGGTGCGGCGCCCGAGTGCGACGCCACCACGCCGCCGAAACCAGGCCGACGACTTCCCCGACGAAGTAGCCCGAGCCGAGGCCGGCGATTGCCAGCCACGCCTGATGGGTCAACCCGCCGAGGGCGATGCCCATGATCGCCCCGAACGCCGACCGGACCGAGGCAGCGATGCTGATCGAGCCAAAGGCCATGCTCGACTGGAGCCTGGCGATCGCGAGCAGGTAGCGGGTCACCGCCACCGTCAGCCAGGCGGCCGCGGCAACCTCCGCCAGGGTGGCCTTCGGAAGAACCAGCACGGCGAGCGGGGCGCTGACGAGCAATGATCCAAGCACGGCCAGGAGGCGACGCCACCGGTCGGACGAGCGGAGCGTCCGATGGCCGAAGCGAACGACCCGCGCCTCGAGCCAGCTGGTCGTGACCTGGGGCACCCCGGCCGCGACCGCGTACAGGAGCGCCCAGCGTCCGTACTCGGACACGCCGAGGAAGAAGAACAGCGCCGGAACCGTCAGGAAGGAGGCGACGCCGGGCACCGCGTAGGCTGGCACGAACGCCAGGGCATCGCGGAGGAGCAGCCTCGTCCGCCGATCGAGACCCCACGATCCATCCGCCGGGCGGCGAGGGCCACGGCTGGTCACGTCGTCTGCTCATGGGCTGGCTGGCCGGTCTTCAAGGCTGGCGCTTCACGCCTCGTGTGGCCCAATCGCTGGGCGTTCCGGGACGGTCGCTCGGGCCGACGTCCATTGCCAGGGATGCAGGACTCCTGCCGCGGACCTCGATCTACAATACCAGCGATGGCGGTCGGTCCCTGCTCCGGCCCGACGCGTTTCTGATCGGAGCCGCGCCCTTGCCCGACGTCGTCCAGCGCGTGATCGCGATCGCCCTGGTGGTCGCCGCCGCACCCCTGCTGGCGATCCTGGCCGTGCTGATCCGCCTCGATTCTCGCGGCCCGATCCTGTACCGGGCGAAGCGCGTCGGCGAGCGGGGCCGGCCCTTCCTCTGCCTGAAGCTCCGCACCATGCGTGCCGAGCGCGCCGCTCCGGGGCCGGCCATCACGGTGACCGACGATCCCCGGGTGACCAGGGTCGGCGCACGCCTGCGGGCATTGCACCTCGATGAGCTTCCCCAGCTCTGGAACGTCGTCCGGGGCGAGATGCGCCTGGTGGGGCCCCGGCCGGAGGATCCTCGCTTCGTCGACCTGAGCGATGCCCTTCAGCGCGAGGTGTTCGGCGCCCGGCCGGGCATCACCGGCCTCAGCCAGCTGGTGTTCATCGACGAAGCCAGGCTCCTGCCGAAGGCTGGCGGGGATGACGCCTATCGATCGATGGTCCTGCCGCGCAAGCTGGTGATCGACGGGGCCTATCTGCGCGCCAGGTCGACCGGTCTGGACGTCCGGATCCTCGGCTGGACGCTCGGCGCAATCGTCGGCCGGGAGCCCCCGCGGCGGGTCATCTCGGGCCTCCTGGGGAGCGACGACTGGGAGCTCCCGGCAGGACGTTCCTAGACCCGGGCGCGGCGCCGGGTCATGGCGTGGGCGAGGGCGACGGCGACGGCGAGGGCGGTGCGGAGGCGTATCGCGAGTCGGATCCAAAGACCTGCCTGGACCACTTGGCGATCGCCGGCAGGTCCGGGATCAGGCTGTAGACCGTGGTCGTCGGCGAGCGCATGGCGAGGGGCGGTCCAAGGACATAGTGGACGACGTTCTCGGACGGGATCTGCTTGCTCAGGCTGAGAACGTCGCCGACCAGGTCGGCCGGAAAGTTCGTGGCGATGATCCGGCTCAGGCCGTCGAGGAGCTCCGGGAGGTGGGGCAGCACGGTCGGGTCGCTCAACTTCAGGCGAAGGGCGAGGAGGAGCTCCTGCTGGCGACGGGCACGTTCGAAATCATTGTTGCCGGGCCCGTACCGGGAGCGGACGTAGGCGGTCGCCAGGCGCGAGTTCAGGTGGTGGATGCCGACCGCCAGGTGGAAGCCGCGGGCGCCGTCGTCGAACTCGAAGCCCGGATCGTCGATGGCGGTCGTGACGTTGATATCGACGCCCCCGACAATGTCGATGAGCTTGGCGAAGCCGGCCAGGTTCACGTAGGCGATGTAGTGGACCGGGACGCCAATGATGTAGCCGATCTCCCGGGCCAGGGTACCGGGCCCACCATCGGGGAAGTTGGTCGGGTCCGAGGCCGCCTTCGTCAGGAGGGAGTTGAGCTTCGGGTCATAGGTGCCGCCGCTGTACATCGGCACCGCGGACAGGTCGCGCGGCACGCTGATCATCGTGACCTTGTGGGTCTCCCGGTCGACCGACACGACGAGCATGGTGTCGGTCAGGGAGTGCTGGTAGCCCGTTCCGGAGTCGGATCCGACGAGCAGCACAGTCATCCGGTTGTTCGGGGCGGGCGTCTCGAAGGGCGATGGCAGCGTCCCGATGTCCGACGATGCCTGAGGAGCCTGGCTGGAGGTCGGGTTGCCGTCACTGCCGAAGACGCGAGACGAGAAGCCATAGAGGCTCGACGCCCCGTACACCGAGAGGAGATGGATGGCGATCACGGCCACGATCAGGCCGGGCGCCAGGCGCCTGTTCTGGGTGCTCCCCTTGGGCCGAAAGCGGACCTGGATGTCGATGATCGCAAGGACCCTCGTGACGAGGGAGACCAGCAGGGCAAGGATCACCAGGAGGCTGTTGCGAGGGACGATCAGGAAGCCGATGAGGCCATCCAGCCCGTGGAGGCCCGCGACCAGGAGGGGGACGAGTAGGATGGCGGGCGGAATCCCCAGCCAGCCAGCCTCCCGGCGGTGTCCGAGGTAGAGATGCCCAAGGCCGGGCCAGATGGCGGAAAGGATGAGGGGTCGGGTTGCGGTTTGGCCAGGAACCGAACGCCGCGAAAGGGGGGTCAAAGCGGGTGGGACTGTACCATGTCCTCTGTCCTGCAGGGCTCCAGCGTGAGTTCGGGCGGCATTCGGAGATGCCCGCTTGAAATGGCGACAGGCGGCCATTGCGAGGTGCCGGCTTGACTGATCCCCGAGAACCGCGTATGGCCGCCAGGGAGGCTCGGCGCCCCCCGGTCGGCCGCTTCACGCCGCGGGGAAGGCACCTCTTCGTCTACGACGTCCTCGCCGTGTCGGCCGCGATCGTGGGAGCCTTTGCCCTCCGCTTCGACGCGAACGACATCGCCCAGACCATCGAGCCCTACCTGCCCGTCGCGCTCCTGCCGATCGTCCTCCAACCGCTGCTGAACGTGGCCTTCGGCCTCTACCGCCGCGAATGGCGCTACGCGAGCCTGCGGGAGATGGTCGGCGTCGCGGCCGCGGTCGGCAGCGCCACGGTCCTGGGGGCGGCGATCTTCGTGGTCCTCTCGGCCCTCCACCTGCCCGGCACGGCGGGCATGCCTCGGTCCTTCTTTCCCCTCGAGGGGCTGCTCAGCCTGACCTTCGTGGGCGGCGGGCGATTCGCCCTGCGCTGGGCCCTCGAGGCGGCCGATCGATCGGGCGAGACCGACGAGGAAAGCGGGGCCCCAACCCTGGTCTACGGCGCGGGCGAGGCCGGCGCTGCGCTCCTGCGCCTGAGCGACCGCGACCACCGGATGGGCGTCCGGGTGGTCGGCTTCCTTGACGACGATCGGATGAAGGCCGGATCGAGGCTCGGTGGAAAGAAGATCTACGGGGGGCTCGACAAGCTCGGCAGCGCCGCCCGTTCGACCCATGCCCGCCGGCTCGTCATCGCCATGCCGTCGTCTCCCGGGGCCATCGTCCGGAGCGCGGTGCGCGAGGGACGAGGCCTGGGGCTCGACGTCGCGATCATCCCCCACTTCAACGAGCTTCTTGGCGGCCACGACCGCATCACGGCCGTCCGGCCCGTCGTCCTCGAAGACCTGCTCCGCCGCGAGCCGGTGAAGATCGATGTCGGGGAGCTCGCCGACTACCTCAACGGCGCAACGGTCATGGTCACCGGTGGCGGGGGCTCGATCGGGAGCGAGCTCGCCCGGCAGATCCTGACCCTGGGTCCCGGTCGCCTCCTGATCGCCGACAACAACGAGGCCGCCCTGTGGCGAATCGAGCGCGAGCTCGCGGAGGGCCACTCCGGGTCGCCGCCCGTCATCCACGCGGTCATGTGCGACGTCCGGAACAGGACAGCGGTCCAGCGACTCATGGAGTCGTTCGAGCCGGACGTGGTCTTCCACGCCGCCGCGATGAAGCACGTCCCGATCTGCGAGATGCAGCCGGCCGAGGCGGTCATGACGAACGTCGTGGGCACGCGGAACGTCCTCGATGCGGCCGTCGCGACGGGCGTCGGCCGCTTCGTCCTGATCTCGACCGACAAGGCGGTCCAGCCGGTGAGCATCATGGGTGCGACCAAGCGTCTGGCAGAGATCGCCACCCTGAACGCCGGCCGGCTTGCCGGCCGGCCCCACCTGGCCGTCCGCTTCGGCAACGTCCTGGGGTCGAGCGGCAGCGTCGTCCCGATCTTCCAGCGGCAGCTCGAGCAGGGCCTTCCCCTGACGATCACCCATCCCGACGCGACGCGCTACTTCATGACGATCCCGGAGGCCGTGTCCCTGATCCTCGAGGTCGGGGCCTCCGACGCCGTCGCCGATGTCTTCATCCTCGACATGGGCGAGCCCGTCCGGATCGTCGATCTGGCCGACGACATGATCCGCCTCTCGGGCCTGGATCCCAAGGACGTCGACATCCTCTACACCGGGCTGCGACCCGGAGAGCGGCTCGAAGAACGCCTCTTCTACGATCACGAAGCAATGCAGGTCACGTCGCATTCACGAATCTGGCGGGCGACCTCGAACGAAGCCGACCACCTTCGCCGGCCGATCGACGAGATCATGCAGGACGTCGCGGAGGCGGCCCTGGCCTCGGACGATCGGAAGGTCCGCTCAATCCTGGCCCGATCCGGCGTCCTCCACGTCTCGGCCGATCGGACCTCGTCGGACCTGGGCACCCCGGCGCGGGCGGGGAGTTGAGCTTGCCCGCGAGCATTCCCTTCCATCGGCCCGCCATCTCCGGGGCCGAGCGGGACGCGGTCATGGAGGTCCTCGAGTCCGGCTGGCTGACCACCGGCGAGCGCGCGATCGCCTTCGAGGCGGCGGTGGCCGACGCCGTCGGGACCCGCCACGCCGTCGCCATGAACTCCGCCACTGCGGCCCTCCACCTGGCCCTCGAGGCGATCAAGGTCGGGCCGGCCGACGAGGTCATCGTCCCGACCTACACGTTCGCCGCCTGTGGCGAGGTGGTTCGCTACCTGGGCGCCCGACCCCGCCTGGCGGACGTCGACGCCCGGACCTTCAACGCCTCGGTGGAGACCGTCGAAGCCCAGCTCCGCCCGAACACGCGGGCGATCATCGTCGTCCACTTCGGCGGCCTGATGGCCGACGTCGAGGGCATCGTGGAGCTCGCCAGGCGGCGTGGGGTCGCGGTCATCGAGGACGCCGCCCATGCCCTTCCATCATCGCGGCGCGGGCGCCAGGCTGGTTCCATCGGCGACGCCGGTGCGCTCAGCTTCTACGCGACCAAGACCGTCACCACCGGCGAGGGCGGCATGCTCGTCACCGACGACGACGCGATCGCGGATCGAGCCCGGGTCATGCGCCTCCATGGGATCAGCCGCGATGCCTGGAAGCGCTACACCGCGTCGGGCAGCTGGTACTACGAGATCGAGGACGTCGGCTTCAAGTACAACATGACCGACCTTGCCGCGGCCATCGGCATCGTCCAGCTGGAGCGCGCCGAGTCCCTCCGCCTTGCCCGGGAGCGGGTTGCCCGCCGGTACTTCGACGCGGTCCGGGGCTCGGAGCTCGAGGAGCACCTCGAGCTGCCCGTGGAGCCGGCTGCCGACGAGGTCCATGCCTGGCACCTGTTCCCAGTGCGGCTGCGCGAAGGCGGGCTGGAGCGGCGAGCCGCGGTCATCGACCAGCTCCGGGACGCCGGGGTCGGGACAAGCGTCCACTTCATCCCGCTCCACCTGCATCCGTACTACCGGCGGACGTACGGCTACGAGGCCGACGACCTGCCCGTCGCGACGCGGGAGTACGAGCGCGAGATTTCGCTCCCGATCTACCCCGACCTGACCGACGCCGAGATCGATCGGGTGGTCGAGGCTCTCCAGGAGGCCCTCCGTCGGGTCCCGGTAGGAGCCTGAGACCACCTACATCATCACCAGGCCGCCGTCGACGGCCAGCACCTGTCCGGTGATGTAGCCGGCCTCGTCGCTGGCCAGGAAGGCGACGGCGTTGGCGATCTCCTCCGGCGTGCCGAAGCGGCCGAGCGGCGTACGGGCGTTGATCTCGTCCTGGAGCGCCTGGGGTAGGTCCTGGGTCAGCTCCGTCAGGACGAAGCCCGGCGCAACCGCGTTGCAGGTGATGCTCCGCGAGGCGAGCTCCCGGGCCGTCGCCTTGGTCAGCCCGATGAGGCCGGCCTTCGCGGCCGAATAGTTTGCCTGGCCGGTCTGGCCGGCCTGGCCGGAGACCGAGGTGATGTTGATGATCCGTCCCGAACGCGCCCTGAGCATCGGCCGGGTGGCAGCCTTGATCGCGTGGAAGGCGCCCGAGAGGTTCGTGTCGATGACCGACTGCCAAGCCTCCTGGGACATCCGCATGATGAGGTCGTCGCGGGTGATCCCGGCGTTGTTGACGAGGATGTCGATCTTGCCGAACGCCTCGAGGGCAGCCTTGACCACGATATCGCCGGCCTCGGGCAGGCTGTGGTCAGCCTGGATGCTCAGCCCCTTCCGGCCCAGCGCCTCGACCGCCGCGACCGTCTGGGCGGCGGCCGCTGCATTTCCCCGATAGCTGAACGCGACGTCGGCGCCCTGGCCGGCGAGGCGCAGGACGATCGCCCGGCCGATCCCTCTCGACCCGCCGGTGACCAAGGCGGTCTTGCCGCTCAATTCGATCATGCGTGGACCTCCCGGTGGGCCGATTCGGGCTCGCCGGGGACCACGTCATCGAGGGGGATGTTCAGCGGGTCGGGGCGGGCCATGATCTCGGCCAGGGCCGGCGGGATCGGATCGACCGCATCCCAGTCCTGGGGCAGCCGGACGTGGACCGTCGAGGGATCGACGGCCGCATCGCCGGCGACCCCCCGGGCCGGATCGGCCGTCCAGCGAATGGTCGCCGCGCCTGACGTGAAGCCGGCCCCGAAGGCGACGATGCAGATGGCGTCGCCGACGGCGACCCGCCCGCTGTTGACGGCCTCGGCGAGGGCGATCGGCACCGACGCCGCCGACGTGTTTCCGTAGCGATCGAGGTTCACGAAGAACCGCTCCATCGGCAGGTCGAGGCCCTTGGCAACGGCCTCGATGATCCGGATGTTGGCCTGGTGCGGGATGAACAGGGAGATGTCACTGGGCTGGAGGCCCGCCCGGCGCACGGACCCAAGGGCCGTCGTGGCCAGCGTCCGCGTCGCGAAGCGATAGGTCTCCTTGCCCTCCATCCGGATGAAGTGCTCGCCACGGGCGATCGTTTCGCTCGACGGCGGGCTCTTCGCCCCGCCCGCCGGAAGCCAGATCATGTAGGCGCCCTGAGGCTCGGTCGTGAGCTCGACCCCGAGGCTGCCGCCCGGCTCATCGGACCCCGACACGACCACCGCACCGGCCCCGTCGCCAAAGAGGATGCAGGTGCTCCGATCGGTGTAGTCGAGGAAGCGGGTCAGGAGCTCGGCCCCGATGACGAGGACGTGCTTCGCCAGGCCCGACGTGACGTAAGCCTGGGCGGTGGAGAAGGCGTAGACGAAGCCCGAGCAGGCCGCCGAGACATCCATAGCCGCCGCCCGCTGGTTGCCGATCGCCTCCTTGACCAGGGCGGCGGTCGAGGGCATCCAGTAGTCGGGCGTCAGCGTCGCCAGCAGGATCAGGTCGATATCGTCGGGATCGAGGCCGGCTGTCCGGATCGCGCGGAGGCCGGCCACGGCGCCCATGGAGGCGGTCGTCTCATGGGCCGCGGCCACGCGTCGTTCGCGGATACCCGTCCGGCTCACGATCCACTCGTCGTTGGTGTCGACCATCTTCTCGAGGGCGGCGTTGGTCAGGACCTGTTCGGGGACGTAGCGACCCCAACCGGTGATGTGCGCGTGGCGCGCACCCTCGCTCCCCGTCGTCACAGCGGTTCCACCTCGATGAGCGGCTGCTTCGCCTTGACCAGCTTGCCATTCTCCGCGTGGACCCTGCCCACCCGGCCGGCAAGGTCGCTCTTGATCTCATTGAAGAGCTTCATCGCCTCGATGAGGCCGACGACCTGGCCGACCGCCACCTCTCCTCCCTCGGCGACGTAGGGCCCGGACCCCGGCCCCGGCGAGCCGTACCAGATGCCCGTCAGGGGCGCCTTGATCGAGGGCCGGGCCGGCGCGGCCAGGCCGCCGCCGGCACTCGCCGGTGCGTCACCGGCCGGTGCCCCGGCGACGGCAGCGACAGGTACCACGACGACCGGCTTCCGGAGGACGAAGCCAGTGCCCCCCACCTGGACCTCCAGCTCGGACAGGTCGCTCCGATCCAGGACGGCTGCCAGCCGATCGACGAGGGCGAGGAGCGAGACGTCACCGGGATCCGTCGGGACGGGCACGGGTTCGGGTGCCGGTACAGCAGACGACTCGGGCGCCGGCTCCGGGACCGGGGCGGCGGAAGCTTCGGGCAGGACCTCGGGTCCCTCGGCTCCGGGATCGCGCGGCTCGGTCATCCGTCCCACCGCCGGAAGACGAGGGCCGCGTTCTGGCCACCGAAGCCAAAGGAGTTGTTCAGCCCGATGCGCAGGTCCCGCTTCGAGGGCACCAGCGGCGTCAGGTCCAGCCCGGCCGCATCGGGGTCCGGGTCGGTCAGGTTGATGGTGGGCGGCACGATGCCCGTCCGGAGGGCCTGGATCACGGCGATCGACTCAAGGGCCCCGGCGGCGCCGAGGGTGTGCCCGAGCATCGACTTGTTGGCGGTGACGGCGACCTTGGATGCGTGCTGTCCGAAGAGGCTCTTGAGCGCCTGGAGCTCGGCCCTGTCACCCTCGGGCGTCGAGGTCGCATGGGCGTTGAGGTGATCCACCTCAGATGCTTCCAAACCGGCCTTCTGGAGGGCCCGCCGAGCCGCCCGGACCGCGCCGATCCCGCCCGGCGCCGGCAACGTGATGTGGGACGCATCGGCGGTCGCGCCGTAGCCGACGAGCTCGGCCAGCGGCTCGGCCCTGCGGGCCTCGGCGTGCGCGAGCGATTCCAGGATCAGCATGCCTCCGCCCTCCCCGATCACGAACCCATCGCGGCCCTTGTCGAATGGCCGGGAGGCGCCGGGCGGGTCGTCGTTACGAGTAGAGAGGGCTTTCATCGAGGAGAAGCCTCCGACGACCGCTTCGTGGACCGCGGCTTCGACGCCGCCGGCGAGCATCACGTCGGCATCGCCACGCCGGATCGTCTCCCAGGCCTCACCGATGGCATGGGCGCCCGTTGCACAAGCGGAGATGATCGCGAAGTTCGGACCGAGCTGCCCGAACGCAATCGCGACTTGACCTGCAGCCGTGTTGGCGATGCCCATCGGAATGAAGAACGGGCTGATCCTGTCAGGTCCACGCTCGGCCATGACCAGGACGTTGTCGAAGAGCGTGGCAACGCCGCCAAGCCCGGACCCCAGGATCACTCCCGTCCGCTCGGCGAGCGGCCCACCCATCCGGCCGGGGAGGCCGGCCTGGTCGAGCGCCTGGCGAGCCACGACGAGGCCGAACTGGATGTAGCGATCCATGCGTCGCGCATCCTTGCGGTCGAGGACGTCGCTGGGATCGAAGTCCTGGACCTCGCCAGCGATCTTCGAGTCGACCCGGGCAGGGTCGAAGCGGTCGATGGTGCGAATCCCCGAGCGGCCGGCGACGAGGCCGTCCCAGGTGGAGGCGACGTCGTTGCCGAGCGCGGACAAGGCGCCCATGCCGGTCACGACGACGCGCGGCGGCGCGGTGGTCATCGCGTCACCGGACCAGCTTGCCCGTGCGGACGGTTGCCGCTCGGTACACGTCGCCGGGGAGGCCCCGGGCGGTGATCGCGTCGGCGGCGGCCAGGGTGTCGAACTCGGTCCGCTTGATCTCGGCCGTCACGGTCTCCCCGTCGACGGTCACGAGGGCCCAGGACGCCGTCGGGTCGCCGTCGAAGACATACCCGGCGCTGCCGCCGTTGACGATCTGCTTCCAACCGAAGTCGCGGATGTCGGGCATGTGGGTGTGGCCACAGCAGATGATCCGGGCATCCGTCCCCGACAGCCGCTCCAGGGTCACGCTCGGGTCGAGCTCCGTCCCGAAGCCCGCGGTCTGCGAGCCCGGTGAGGCGTGGGTCACCAGGAACATCGTGTCGTCGACCATCAGCCGCCGCTCGGACGGCAGGCGCCGGAGCCAGGCGAGGCCTTCGCCGTCGAGCGCGTCGTGGGCCCACTCGGCAGCGTCGCGAATGGCATCGGAGACGCCGTCGGTCATCCACGGGAAGGCCGCGGCGTAGTCGAAGTCGGCGACGGCGACGTCGGTATTGCCCTGGATGATGACGGCGCCCTCTGCTTCGAGCGCCCGGAGGGCCGCCACCGTGCCCATGGGATCGTGGCCGTTCATGACCAGGTCGCCAGCGATCAGGACCTGGTCGGGCTTCTCGCGCCGGATCGCCTTCCGGACCGCCTCGAGCGCGATCGAGTTGCCATGGATGTCGGAGAACACCGCGACGCGGCTGTTCATTGTTCGAACCTGCCGTCGCGCATGGGTGGTGCAATGCAAGGCGGAGCCGAGCACGAGAGCGAGCGCACCTCAAGGTGCGTGAGCGAGGGCGCGGAGGCGACAACGCCGAGATGCGCCGCCCAGGTGCGGCGGCTCATCGGAGGACGCCTTCGGGCGGGATGATGAAGGAGAGCGTGGCTTCGCAGGCCACCTCCCCGTCGACCGACGCCACGCCCAGTCCGCGGCCGAAGCGCTTGCCGAGCTTGTCCATCGTGATCTCGAGGCGGAGCGTGTCACCCGGCACCACGATCCGCTTGAAGCGGCAGTCGTCGATGCCGGCGAAGAGCCCGATGCGATCCCCGAAGCCGGGCTGCATGGCCACGTAGACCGCCATCGTCTGGGCCAGGGCCTCCACCTGGAGGACACCCGGCAGGACCGGCAGGCCCGGGAAGTGACCCTGGGCCCACCACTCGGTCGCGGTGATGCCCTTGATCCCGACAATCCGCTTTGCCTCGGCGTCGTACTCCACGATGCGGTCGACCATGAGGATCGGCCAGCGATGGGGAATGAGCGCCTCGATCTCGCGGGTCGTGTGGATGGTCTCGGTCACGGGCAGGCCTCGGTAGGGCGGATGACGGTCAGGGACGGGCGGCGGCGGCGAGGAACGCGGCGCTGCCGACCCGGTCCAGGAGGTTCGTCGTCATCCGGCCCTCGAGGAACGTCTCGTTCCCGAGGAGGGCCTTGTGGATCTCGACGTTCGTGGTCAGGCCCTCGACGACGAGCTCGTCGAGCGCCGCCCGGCCGCGCTCGATCGCGGTCGCCCGGTCGGGGCCCCAGGCGACGAGCTTGCCGAGCAGGGAGTCGTAGTAGGGCGGAACCTCGTAGCCCGGGTAGAGGTGCGAGTCCATTCGGATCCCCGGCCCGCCCGGGGCGTGGTAGCGCTCGATGACGCCGGCGCTCGGCCGGAACTCGTGGGCCGGATCCTCGGCGTTGATCCGGAACTCGATGGCGTGGCCCCGGGGCTGGATGTCCGACTGGTTGAAGCCGAGCGGCTCGCCGGCCGCGATCCGGATCTGGGTGGCGACCATGTCGATCCCGGTCAGCATCTCGGTCACCGGATGCTCGACCTGGATCCGGCAGTTGATCTCGATGAACCACGGCTCGCCGCTCGGATCGACGAGGAACTCGAGGGTCCCGACGTTCTCATAGCCGGCCGCGACCACGGCCTGGACCGCCCGCTCGCAGAGCTCGGCCCGGGCCGCCGCGGAAAGGGCCGGCGTCGGACCCTCCTCGAGGATCTTCTGGTGGCGCCGCTGGACCGAGCAATCACGCTCGCCCATGTGGACGCCGTGGCCGAAGCGATCGACCGCCACCTGGACCTCGACGTGGCGGTTGTCCTCGAGCCACTTCTCCAGGTACAGCGAGTCGTCCCCGAAGGCCGACTTCGCCTCGGACCGGCAGACCTTGATCGCCGATTCGAGCTCGCGCGGGGTCCGGACCATGCGCATGCCCTTGCCGCCGCCGCCGGCCGAAGGCTTGATCAGGACGGGATAGCCGATCCGCTCGGCCTCCTCGAGGGCGTGCTCGTCGTCGCGGAGCATGCCCACGGACCCGGGGATCGTCGGCAGGCCGTAGCCACCCAGGAGGCGGCGCGTGCCCTCCTTGCTGGCGAAGCGATCGAGGACCGCGGGCGGCGGACCGATGAAGGTCAGGTCATGGGCCCCGACCACCTCGGCGAACGTCTCGTCCTCGGACAGGAAGCCGTAGCCCGGGTGGACGGCGTCGCAGCCGGTCACGATGGCGGCCGAGATGATCGCCGGTGCCGAGAGGTACGAGCGCCGAGCATCCGCCGGCCCGATGCAGATCGCCTCGTCAGCCAGGAGCACGGCAAGGCTCTCCCGGTCAGCCTCGCTGTAGGCGACGACCGCCTCGATCCCCATCGTCCGGCACGCTCGCAGGATCCGCAGCGCGATCTCGCCCCGGTTGGCGATCAGGATCTTGTGGAACATCAGCGCGCCTCGATGGCGGCGACGGCTTCGATGAGGACGAGCTCCTGGCCGTACTCGACGGCGGTCCCGGCATCAACGATGACGCCGACGACGATCCCGTCGGCCGGGGCCAGGACATCCTGGGGGATGCCGAGCATGTCGACCACCCCGAGCCGATCGCCGGCCCGGACGCGCGTTCCCCCGACGGCTTTCGAACCAGGCTGGAAGACGCCGACGGCGGGCGAGGTCGCCATCGGTCCACGAACCGTCCGGCGGTCCTCGCCGCCGTCCCGGTCCGACGAGCCGGCCGGGCCGTGGTCGGTGGCGGCGCCCATGCCGGGGCCGACCGCCGCAAGCGACGGGCCGCCGCTCCCGTTGGAGCCACCGGCATGGGCGGCAGCGGCCATCTGGGTCGAGCCCCGCGCGCCGGTCGGCCCGCCCAGGCTCTCCTGGCCGACGTGTGAACGCTGGCCGGCCCGATCGGCCAGGCGTCGGCCGTGCGTGTTGGGCGCGCCCGCCGGACGCTGGAGGCGAATCCGCCAGCCGTCCTGGCGGACCTCGAGCTCGCCGACGTTCAGGGTCCCGAGCTTGGCGATGAGGGCCGGCACGAGGCCCTCGACGAGGCGGTCGATCCCGGCATGGTCAGCGGTGTGGTCCGCAGTCGGGCTGGCGTCGTGCTCGGTCGCTCGGTCGGTGGCCGCGGCCTTGCGGTCCTGGGGCACGCTCACACCTCCTCGCGGGCGGCCGGCTCGTCGCGCCGAGACGGGCCGGGACCGGTTGTGCCGGTCAGCCAGCGGGCCGGATCCAGCAGGTCACGCAGCCGGTCTCCCAGCCCTCGGTTGGGCGGCGGCGAAACCGGCGGCGCTGCGGTCTCAGTGTAGGCGCCGAGCGTGCGATAGCGCCGGTAGCGCGCGTCGAGGAGCTCGAAGGTGGAGATCCGCCCGAGGCGATCCAGCTCGCCGACGATCACTGCCCGGAGGCGGCGGGCCATCTCGGCATGGTCGGCGTGGGCACCCTCGCCCGGCTCCGGCACGACGCGGTCGACGACGCCCAGGGCCAGCTGGTCGTCGGCCGACATCTTCATCGCGAGGGCAGCCGTGGCGGCCTCGTCGGCCGAGCGCCACAGGATCGCGGCGCAACCCTCGGGGCTGATCACCGAGTAGACGGCGTTCTCGAGGGCTATCACGACGTCGCCGACGGCGATGGCCAGGGCCCCGCCCGAGCCGCCCTCGCCAGTGATGATGGCGATGATCGGCGTCTGGAGGCGGCTCATGAGGCCGATCGAGCGGGCGATGGCCTCGGCGATCCCGCGCTCCTCGGATTCCGGGCCGGGATGCGCGCCGGGGACGTCGACGAAGGTGACGATCGGCAGCTTGAACCGCTCCGCGAGCTCCATGATCCGCATCGCCTTGCGGTAGCCCTCGGGGTGGGGCATGCCGAAGTTGCGCCGGATGTTCTCCTCGGTGTCGGCGCCCTTCTGCTGGCCGACGAAGGCGATCCGGTGGCCGTCGATGCGGGCAAATCCGACGGCAATGGCAGCGTCGTCGCCGAACAAGCGGTCGCCGTGGAGCTCCACCACCTCGTCGGCCATGAGGGCCAGGAGGTCGAGGGTCCGCGGCCGCCCGATGTTGCGGGCCAGCTGGACGCGCTTCCACATGGCGCTCTTGGCGTCCAGGGCAACCTCGTCGACGGGCGCCGGCCGGCGACCGAGCAGGCGGTCAACCACCGGACGCCTCGTGGTCCGCATCGGTCGACGTCGGCGCCGCAGGACTTCGGCGCGTCGACGTGGCGGCGGCGCGGGCCTGCCGCAGACCGCCGCGGGCCGGCCGGCTGGAGCCGCCAGAGGCGGCCGTAACGCCGCCCGAAGGGATCGAAACGTCCTCGACGGGACCGAGGTCGGGCACGACCTTGTCGGCGAGCGACGCCAGGAAGCCGATCGGATCGAAGGTCGGCCGGCCTTCCTCCGCCTCCGTGACCGGGGCAGGGAGGAGGTACTTCAGGAGCTGAGCGATCTCGGAGCGAAGCTCCCGGCGATGGACTACCCGATCCAGGAAGCCATGGTCGAAGAGAAACTCGGCCCGCTGGAAGCCGGGTGGCAGCTCCTGGGAGATCGTCCCGGCCGCGACTCGCGCGCCGGCGAAGCCGATCAGCGCGTTCGGCTCGGCCAGGTTGACGTCGCCGAGCACGGCATACGAGGCGAAGACGCCACCGGTCGTCGGGTCGCTCATGACCGAGATGTAGGGCACGCCAGCGGCGCTGAGGCGCTCGAGGGCGGCGCAGGTCTTGGCCAGCTGCATCAGGGCCAGCGTGCCCTCCTGCATCCGGGCCCCGCCCGAGGCGGAGACGATGACGAGGGGCAGGCGCTCCACGAGGGCCTGCTCCACGGAGCGGGTGACCTTCTCCCCGACGACCGCGCCCATCGAGCCGCCCATGAACCCGAAGTCCATGACGCAGACCACGACCCGGCGACCGTCGATGGTCCCCGTGCCCCGGATGGCGGCGTCGCGGAGGCCGGTGGCCAGCTGGGCGGCGGCGAGGCGATCGGGATAGGGCTTCTGATCCACGAAACCCAGGGCGTCGACGCTCTGGAGGCCGGCGTCCTCCTCCCGGAAGCTCCGATCATCGAGGAGCATCGCCAGCCGGGCCCCGGCCGAGAGCCGGAAATGATGGCCGCAGGTCGGGCAGACGCGATCCGACTTGTCGAGCTGCTTGTTGAAGAGCATCTCCGAGCAGGACGGACACTTCGTCCAGAGATCGGGCGGATAGGCGTCCTTGCGCGGTCGGAACGAAGGCAGCTTGATCGGCATGGCTAGCCCTGGACCGGCCGGCGAAGGGCATGGGCCGCCCGCGCCGCCCGGGCCATTGCCGAGCCGCTCGTTCGGGATCGCCGCCAGGCGACCCAGGCTGCCCCGGCCAGGCTGATCGCGGACGCGGCCATTGCCCCGCCGATGATCAGGGGTCGCGGGAAGGGAACTGCGTCATCTGCGTCGCCCCCGGTGGCCGGCGCCAGGGGATCGAAGCCCGGCGGAAGCTCGGGCGCAGGGAAGGGCACGAGGCGGACGGAGCCCTCGGCGCCGGCGGCCAGGCGCATCGCCGCTGCGGCCTCGGCCAGCCGGACGGCCAGGCGCTCCTCGAACCGGAAGGATGGATGGAAGCGCGGCAGGTCGCGGGTCAGGCGCTCGGAGGCCAGGCGGACGCCCCGATCGAGGCGCGCCCCCGCGGCAGCCGCAGCCGCGAGCGAGTCCCGCATGGCCGTGCCCGCGGCGTTCCCCAGGCCCGCCCCGCGACCCGTCGTGAAGGAGGCGACATCCGGAGCTGCAAGGAGCGAATCGAGGTAGCGGTCGGTCACGAGGGCGTCCACCTCGACCACATCCCGGCCGAGGAGCGTCACCGGCGGCGATCTCGGGGGCCCGGGGTGTCCGGGAGCGCGTCCGTCTCTGCGTTCGCCGGCTCCCGGGCGCCCAGGTCGCGGGCCACGTTGCGGAGGGCCCGGTGCAGGAGGACCCGGACTGCTCCCTCCGACTTGCCCATGACGCCGGCGATCTCGGCCGTGCTCAATTCGTCGACAAAGCGCAGGACGAGGGCCCGGCGACGGTCACCGGCCAGGCGCCCGACCGCACGCCAGGCAGCGGAGGCTTCGTCGCGGCGGACCGCGTCCTCCTCGACGTTCAGCGGATCGGCAATGATCGCGGCCGTTGCTTCGTCCAGGATCGAGGCGGGATGACGTCGAACGGTGCGCCGCTCGTTGGCGATCGCGTTCCGGGCGATCTGGAAGAGCCAGACCTTGAACGTCGATGCGCCTTCGCCGTCGTCCGGCCGCGCCCGCTCCTCGAACCGCTCGAGGCTCGCGAGGGCGGCCAGGAACGTCCGGGCCGTCGCGTCCTCGGCCGCGTGATGGTTTCCGAGCTCGTAGTAGGCGAAGCTGTACACGGGTGCCACGTACCGCCGGTAGAGGGCTTCGAATCGGGCCGGGTCACGACGGGCCGCATCGACGAGCGGCCGGTCGTGGTCCAGGTGAGCGATCCGGGGCGCGGCATGCACCGCTCCCGACTTCCTGAACACCGGGCGGGCCATTCCGTTACACCACGCTCGCCGACGGAAGGCGAAGATCGCGCACCTCGCCGGCCAGGAGATGGCGCTCCTCGGGCTCGCCGTGAGCGTCGAGGACCTCGACGACCAGCGCGCCGGACGCACCGTCGACACCCAGGGCTCGAGCGATGGTCACCGAGCCGTCCAGCCCCGCCACCGAGACGAGATGGCCCGTTGTGACCTGGCGGGCCGCCCAGTCGGTGGCGTCGAACCGCCCGCCGCGGAGGGCCACGACCTTCGTCTCGAGCTGGCCGAGGAAGGCGTCGAAGAGGTCGTCCCGGCTGATCGGTCGCCCGCCGCCGACCTCGTGGAGCGACGACATCGTGGCCGCGAGGTCCGGCGGGAAGTCGGCAGCCGGCCAGTCGACGTTGATCCCGGCCCCGATGATCACCCGCGGGTCGGGCGTCCCGAGCCCGTCGGTCTCGCCGAGGATGCCGGCGATCTTGCGGATGTCGCGCGGATCGCCGTCGTGGGCCGGGATGGCCGCCATAGGACCCACGAGAACGACGAGGTCGTTGGGCCACTTCAGGCGGATCTCGCCGGCCTCGAGGCGCGCCACGTCCTCGGCCGCCTCGGCGATGGCCAGGGCAACGATGGCCGCCAGGCGCCACGTCTCCTCGACGTCGAGCCACCTCGGCCGGAACCCGCTCGAGACGAGGAGGCCCGTTCCCGCGGGCGCGGTCCAGCTCCGGCCGTTGCGGCCCCGGCCTGCCGTCTGCCGATCGGCGATCGCCACGCAGACTTCGGGGGTGCCCTCGGCCAGCCAGCCGCGGACGATGTCGTTCGTCGAGCCGACCACGTCGAAACGTTCGACGCGAGCGTAGCCGGCCAGGATCTCAGGCGCCGTCACGATGTCCTGGAGTCAGCCGGCGGCCCGGCCGCTGGCCACGTCGACGGCATCGGGCTTGGCCAGCTCGAAGGCGCCGTGGAGGGCATCGAGGGCGGTCGTCAGCTCGGCCTCGGCGATCATGCAGGTGATCCGGACCTCCGAGGTCGAGATCATCTCGATGTTGACGCCCGCGTCGGCCAGGGTCCCGAACATCCGGGCGGCGTAGCCCGGGGCATTGTGCAGGCCCGCCCCCACGATCGAGACCTTTGCCACCGAGGCATCGGTGGTCAGCTCCCGGGCCCCGAGATCGCGGACGATCGGCTCGAGGACCTTCTTGGCCCTCGCCAGCTCGACCCTGGGGACCGTGAACGACAGGTCCGTCGCCCCGCCGTGACCCACGTTCTGGACGATCATGTCGACGTTGATGCCCGCCTCGGCGAGGGGATCGAAGAGGCTCCGGGCGACCCCCGGCCGGTCCGGCACGGCAACGACGGTGACCTTGGCGACGTTGCGGTCGTGGGCAAGCCCCCGGACCTTGTTCCGTTGCTCCACGAGCGGGTCCTCCCTGATGACCGTCCCCGGCGCGTCCTCGAACGAGCTCAGGACCTCGATGACGACGTCGTTGACCCAGGCCAGCTCGACGGCCCGGACCTGCATGACCTGCGCTCCCTGGTGGGCGAGCTCGAGCATCTCCTCGTAGCCGATGACCGGCAGCTGCCGAGCCGTGGTCACGGCCCGGGGGTCGGCGGTGAAGATGCCCCGGACGTCGGTGAAGATCTGGCAGCGATTCGCCCGCAGCGCCGCGGCGAGGGCCACGGCCGTCGTGTCCGAGCCGCCGCGGCCGAGGGTCGTGATCTCGGACTGGCCCGCCGCCACCGCGCTCTGGCCCTGGAAGCCGGCGACGATGACGACGTTGCCCTTCTCCAGCTCTTCGCGGATCCGCCCCGGCTCGATGTTCGCGATCCGCGCCCGGCCGTAGCGGCCGTCGGTGGTGATCCCGGCCTGGGCACCCGTCAGCGAGATCGCGGGCACGCCCAGGGCGTGGAGGGCCATCGACACGAATGTCGCGCTCTGGTGCTCGCCGGTCGCCAGGAGCATGTCCAGCTCGCGCGGATCGGGCTCGTCGGTGATCGCCTCGGC
Organism: Chloroflexota bacterium; assembly: GCA_041691215.1. Classification (GTDB taxonomy): domain Bacteria; phylum Chloroflexota; class Limnocylindria; order Limnocylindrales; family CSP1-4; genus UBA5189. The sequence goes on along the minus strand of JBEPVB010000008.1, from coordinate 2,340 downwards.
CAGGGCAAGGAGCTCGTCCGTGGTGTCGCCCATCGCCGAGACGACGACGACCAGGTCGCGGCCGGCGGCGCGTTCGCGAGCAATCCGTCGCGCGACGCGCCGAATTCGGTCGGCGTCGGCGACGGACGAGCCACCGAACTTCTGGACGACGAGGGGGCGTTCCATCGGGAGCCCATGCTACCCGACCATCCCGGGCCCTCCACGCGCCCCGCCCGAAACGGCCGTGGCCTCCGGGCGACTCGATCGGGCCGGGCGCGGGACAATTGCTCGCGACCCGACACGGAATGGAGACCGACCATGTGCTTCGACCCCGACAGCCGGCCGCCGATCGAGCCGATCGCCGGCGGCGCCCTGGACTCCGAGCGCCTGACGCTCACCTCCGAGGATGGGACCGAGATCTCGGCGTTCCGGGCTCGCGCGGCGAAGCCGTCGGGGAGCGGGATCCTGATCCTGCCCGACGTCCGGGGTCTGCACGCCTACTACGAGGAGCTGTCGCTGCGGTTCGCCGAGCACGGCATCGATGCCGTCGCGATCGACTACTTCGGGCGGAGCGCGGGTCTCGCCCCGCGCGACCCTGACTTCGATTACACGCCCCACCTGACCCAGGTTTCCTGGGAAGGGCTATCGGCCGATATCCGGACGGGCGCCGCCGCCCTCCGCGGGATCCGGGGCAACGACGCCGAGGTCCGCCACGTCTTCGTGACCGGCTTCTGCATGGGTGGCCGCCTTGCCTATCTGTCGGCCACCCTCGGGCTGGGCGTGTCGGGCGTGATCGGCTTCTATGGCTGGCCGACCGGGCCGCATCGCACGGGCTCACCCGCGCCGGCTGATGTCGCGTCGGCGATCGAGGCACCCGTCCTGGCGCTCTATGGAGGGGCTGACCAGGGGATCACCGCCGAGGTTCGGGCCACCTTTGACGCGGCGCTCGATGCCGCGGGCGTGGAGCACAGGACGGTCGTCTACCCCGACGCCCCGCATTCGTTCTTCGACCGCAAGGCTGCTGAGTTCGCTGCCGCGTCAGACGCGGCCTGGAAGGAGACGCTCGGGTTCATCGCGGCCCACGGCGGCTGACACCGGGTAGGCCAACCGCGCGTCGAGCGTGCGCGGCTGCGCTCGGCGGCATAACGACAGTCAGGAGCGGGCGGCGGCCGGCACGACCCTGGCTCCGGCATTCCGCGGCGCAACGACCTCGACCCGGCCCGGCAGGTCCGTGTCGGCGGCCGCGGCCCGGAACGCAGAACCGATCCGCCCGATCGCCATGGCCGTCTCGGCAAAGGCGATGACCGACGAGCCAGCGCCGCTCAGGCAGGCGCCGATCGCCCCGGCGGCCCGGGCGTCGGCGACCAGGCGCGGCAGCTGGGGGTAGATGGCCGCCCGGTAGGGCTCGTGGAGACGGTCCTCGGTCAGGTAGCGGAGGACGCCGTTTCGCCCGGCCGCGAGACCGGCAACGCCGATCGCGACGCGGCCGAGGTTGGCAACCGCGTCGGCGCGCGGAACCCGGGCCGGCAGGACCCGCCGCATGTCCGACGTGGCGAGGCGCAGATCTGGGATGAAGATGACCGCCCGTAGCCCGAGCGGGACGTCGAAGCGGAACGCCTCGACCGTCTCGCCGATCTTCGCCGAGGCCACGAATCCGCCGAGCAGGGCCGGGGCGGCGTTGTCCGGGTGGCCCTCGATGGTGGTCGCAAGCCGCAACAGATCGGCGGTCGTCAGCGCGTCGCCGAGGAGGGCGTTGCCGGCAAGCAGGCCACCGACCGTGGCCGCCGCGCTCGATCCGAGGCCGCGCGCCAGGGGAATCTTGTTGGTCATCTCGATTCGCCAGGTCGAGCCATTCGGCACCTCCCCGCGGCCCTCCCGGATCGCGGCTTCGAGGCCGCGCAGGAACCGGTTGCCCCGGCCGGTATCCAGCTCGCCGGCACCCTCGCCCGTGACCTCGAGCTCGTGGCCGCTCTTGCTCCAGCCGCGGACCTCCAAAACGACCCGGTTGGTGAGCTCGAGGGCCATCCCGAGGCAGTCGTAGCCGGCGCCGAGGTTGGCGGTCGTGGCCGGAACGTCGACGGTCACCCGGTGACCATCCAGCTCGCCGAGCCAGCTCGTCGTCACCAGCCCAGGGCCTCGCGGACGTCGTCGACGCCGGCGCCCGCCTCGATGATCCCGGCACCCGCCTGGCGCTGGGCCGTGTCCGGGTCCTTCAGGCCATTGCCGGTCAGGACCGCCACGACGAGCGCTCCTGGTTCCAGCCCGCCTGCCCTGGCAAGCTTGGTCACGCCCGCGATGCTCGCCGCCGAGGAGGGCTCGCAGAAGATCCCCTCGAGGCGGGCGCTGTCTCTTATACTCATC